>JARGGJ010000005.1 GCA_029210915.1 Patescibacteria group bacterium | reverse complement strand
CTCATGTTTTATCTCATGGCTACGCTCATAAACCTCATAACGAAACTCCACCTCTTTATCTGACACCCACTCGCCAAGCTTATGATCGCCCGAAGAATTCAATCTATCCAGCTCACCCATGTTTACCATTACTAAATGATTTCTATCCAAGGCTTCCTGTTGCTCTATTTCCAGCTCACCGGATTCATTTCGAGCGATGCCGATATTTTCAAGTGTTTCTTTTAAGTCGACACCAAAACGGCTTCCCTTCTTTGCGCCGGTTGTATCTCTTTCCCATCTATAAAATTCATACTCCTTCTGTGCTATCTCCAGTTCCAAATGTAGTCTTTCTTTTTCTTCCGGATCCTTAGCCTTTTCCATTTCGGTAGACAAAAAAACAACTTTATCAGCCCTGGTCTTAAGTTCACTTTTAACCTCTTCCGACTTAGGCAATCTGATTGTTTCACGCGACATATTAATTAAAGTATAACACGTTTTGAATCATAATCTCCAATAAAAAAATCCCGTAAACCATACGGGGAGAAATACGCTACGAAAGGCCAAGTTGATCTTGAACTTTCTTGGTTATGGAAGAAACATCCAAAGAATCAACTACTGCGATGACCATTTCCGCTTCTTCATCATTTATTTTTTTGATAGACCACGGATCGCGCAAAAAAACATCTTTCTGATACTTTGTTCGAATCGCGTCTTGCAACCGCATAATACCAATTACGTGGCTAATCCTAGCCTTAAATAAATAAGCCTTAAAGGCCTGAAACGCTACTTCTTGCTTGGTCATATCAATCTCCAAAGTGCTATAAAGTTATCATTACTTAATTTAGCGTTTATGTCAAGCCTATCTGGATTATTTACTCAAATAAAGCCTCAATATCCTCTAAATTAACTACTTTTAATTCCGATTCCGATCTAAGCTTAACCTCCACTCCATTTTGCACCAATGACTTTGGTGAAATTAAAATACGCAACGGGATACCTACCAAATCAGCAACACCCAACTTTTCACCGGCTGATGCATCATCTCGATCATCCCAAAAAACTTTTTTACCCTGCTTTTGCAAATCTCTGTACAAACCCTCGGCCACCGACTGTATTTTTTCCATTACCGCGTCATCTTTGGTTTGCAAAGTAACCAAATGCACATCTGCCGGCGCAACCTCGCTTGGCCAAATCATTCCCTTCTCATCATGATGCGCCTCTACAATTGCCCCAACCAAACGCGTTGTACCGATTCCATAACAACCCATTATTGGCATTTTCTGTACTCCATTCTCATCAGTATACTTAACATCAAATGCGGACGTAAACTTTTCACTTAGATCAAAAATATTTCCAATTTCAACTCCTTTTACAGACTCTAAAACCCCCCCGCAAGACGGACACGATTCCCCGGATTTCATAGTTGCTATTTCGATATTTTGAGCAAATGTACAATTTGGACAAGCTAAAATATCATCCTCACCGGCAGGCGTAATAACCTGAAACTCATGACTAAACTTTTTAGTAAAATCACCACCCGAAGATTCAACAACTTTCGCATCCAACCCGCAACGTTTAAAAATCTTTAAATATGTTTGCTTTACCAACTCATAATACTCTTCCAAATCTTCTTGAGTCGTATGAAAAGAATACAAATCTTTCATACCAAACTCACGTCCGCGCAAAATGCCGGATTTCGCTCTTAATTCATCTCTGTATTTTGTCTGAATTTGATATACGGCGGTAGGCAAATCTTTATATGATTTAACAAAAGATCCCACCAACGGTGTTACCACTTCCTCATGCGTTGCACCTAATGCATACTCGCGTTCAGTTTGAGATTTTAATTTAAACAAAACATCCATCTTATCCCATCTCCCCGTCTTCTCCCAATTTTCTTTAGATTGCAAAGCCGGCATCAAAATTTCTTGCGCTCCGATAGAATTCAATTCTTCACGAATAATATTCTCGACATTACGCAAAACTGTTAGCCCCATTGGCAACCAAGAATAAACTCCCGCCATTTCCTGACGCACAAAACCCGCTTGAACTAAAAACTTAGCATTAGCCGAATCCGCATCATGTGGAGCTGTCTTACTTGGTTTTGTTAATAATTCTGTATATTTCATATTGATTATTGTAGTATTGAAAATTGATTATTACAAGTCGCTACATGTTACATGCTACATGTTATTTGAGCAAGAAAAAACCCCAGAAAGAGTTCTGAAGTAGAAGAGTTTGGAGCGGCAAAACCCTGTAACGCGCCGTGGGAACGCATATATCAAGTTTTTACCGCTCCAAGAGAGCTGGAGATACAGGAAACGAAAATCGTTAAAGGGGGGCGGTTACGACTTTGCGTTCACTAACTGTTTCTCCAAAATTACGGAAAGAGCTACCATTCAACGGGAGGTAGAGCTGCCGAACATTCACACGCAACAACCAGATAGCTCTTTCCTGAAAAGGTTTTACCAGAGGCGTCTATATTGGTCAATGGTATTGACAATGCTACATTAAACTGCTAAAAAATTCCCAAGCAAAGGAGACGATCATGCGAATTGTCATGTTCCACACGCACCTTCATTCACTGGCCATTGGCGCAATCAATGTCCATACCGATAGAGAACATTGCTCCAGCTACACTCCCGAGCATGGCTGGCAAACTCGCTTCGATGGCAAAGCGTTGGATCAACCCGGCAGTGTACTGATTGTTATCTACGGAAAGAAAAACGAAAAAACCGGTGATTTCGATCTCTTCGCTTGGCACATTCCCAACAATCGTGATTACACCGGCATGCAACGCTACCAAAAAACTATCAGCGGTCCATTTCAAATTTGCGATGATGGCAAAAAATTTGCCAACGAAGTCCTGCTCGCGCACCCAAGCTGGGAACCGGTAATGAGCGCCGATGACTTTCCCAGGAATGTCGATGCCCGTTTGCGCAAATTCTCCAACAAAATCGAAAACAACTTCGATAGCGGAGAACAAGCCTTCATTATTTGCAACACAGGCAAATTCTAAAAAAAACTCACACCATTCTTGGTGTTTTTTAATATCACGAACCCCCTACTCTTGTTTGTCTCTTGTGCTTTGGTTATTTGAAGTCTACAAAAAAATCCCCAAAGGGATTTTTTTTACTAGCTATGCCATTTGTAGTTTTAACATTTTTTAAATTAATCGTTTATTACGAAAAGCTATCCCGGAAGCCGTCTTTAAATATTTTTCAAAATTTAACGCCTTCTTCTTGTCTGTAAATGACACACAGCATAAAAGTTTCCAAGGACGGTATTTTGAGGTATGAGGAGATAACCCGGTATCATGATATGTAAGTCGGTTAGCAATATTTTCAGAAAAACCGGTATAAAACCGGTTTGGGAATCTGATACTTTGTATTATATATACGTAATACATAGTCGAAAGCCCTTCTTCGCGTAAAGCTACGAAGGGCATCCTTCGCTAAATCTACCAATGGCTGTGCCATCCGTAGCTTTAGCGAAGGATGGTGGGCAAGGAGGGACTTGAACCCTCATGAGATTGCTCTCGCAGGATTTTGAGTCCTGTGCGTCTACCAATTCCGCCACTCGCCCGCGTCTTTTATTGTGGCAACATAGTAAGACATATTATGCAATTTGACAAGTACCTCGAGTGTATTGACTTTTTTGCCATTTTGGTGTTTAATACGCGCGCACCTTAACCGATGGAGGCATTATGGGCCATCTGAGCGACAAAGACCGTAGAGCATATTCTAAACTCCGTGAGAGGCAAATCTTGATGGATGTTGATTCTCACCGGCTCAATCTTTCCGCCGGCGTAATCTTGGTCGCCTGTTCCGACGGCGATCAATTGCCCGATATTTTCAACAATATTTCGCACTCATTCGAAGGACAGAGGCCGTCGGCAAGAATCCACACCATTGCGCTAAACGGAGGCGCGCTCCTGCTCCCCGCCAATTCCCCCCTTGTAACTTCTCATCGCGAGGATGAAGTCTTGCTCGAGCACATCCGAGTCGCAAGGGAATTGAAAGGTATCGATACAATCGCGCTCTATACGCATGCACCTTGTGGCGCAGGTGGCATGGCCGGTCTCACACTCGAACAAGAAATCGACCTGCTTCTTTCGGCAAAATCAAGAATCAAAACAGAACTTCCCGATGCCAAGGTTGCTTGCTTCTGCCACATCGATCGCGGAGATGGCAAGCGCACCTATTTCGTCTCCCGCAGTCGTTGGATTCTGATGAACATGTACCCCGACAGCCCTGGGATGTGGAACATCCAAGGTCAATAACAATCTACCCACCCACACTCGTGGGTTTTTTCTTTTTCGTTTGTATGATGTACGAAGTACGATGTACAATCACTATGTATGAAACCAAGTAACAAACTAAGCAAAATACTTTTAGAGTTTTCCATCTACCACACCATCAAAGGCGATTCTTTTAAACCTCGCGCCTACGAAATGGCTTCCGAATCAGTCGCGGCGCTTGGTAATGAAATTAAACAAACTTGGCAATCCGGCGGTATAAAAGCTTTAAAAGATCTCCCCGGTATCGGCGAAAGTATAGCTGAAAAAATTGACGAGTTTTATCGCACGGGAAAAATCAAAACATATGCAAAAATCAAAAAAGAATTCCCGGTCGACATGTACGAACTCTCACAAATAGAGGGCTTGGGCCCCAAGCATATTGCCGAACTTTGGAAATATCTCAAAGTAAAAAATATCAACGACCTCAAAAAAGCACTTGCAAATAATAAACTAAAAGATCTACCGCGTTGGGGCAAAAAAAGCCAAGATAAAATCGCCCGCCAACTTAAACTTTACGAGCAATCATCCAAGCGCATGCTTTTGGGCCACATCTTACCTATCGCCGATGATATGGTAGACAACCTATCCCAAATTAATGATGTAAAACGCTGTACCTATGCTGGCTCTATCCGCCGCCGCGAGGAAACTTGCGGAGATATCGACCTAATCGCCACTTCCAACCATCCTCAAAAAGTAATCAACGCTTTCTGTAACCTTCCGCAAGTAAAATCAGTTCACGAAAAGGGTAAAACCAAAGCTTCAGTCCGCCTGCACATGGGCATCGACGCCGATATCCGCGTCGTGAAAGACGAAGTCTACGGTGCTACTTTGCAATACTTCACCGGCAACAAACGCCACAACGTCCTCCTCCGCCAGCACGCCCAAAAAAAAGGATTCACTCTTAGCGAATACGGCTTATTCAAACTTAAGCGAAGCGACATAGGACGTAAGACGAGCGACGTAGGACGCAATTTGGTGGCTTGCAAAACCGAGGAACAAATCTACAGCAAACTCGGCATGGATACTCCCCCGCCCGAACTGCGCATTGGCGAAGACGAATTGGAGGCTGCAAAAAAACACAAACTCCCTAAACTTCTTCCTTACGGATCCATCCGTGGAGATCTCCAGGTGCAATCCAACTGGTCCGACGGTTCCGCGTCCATCGAGGAGCTTGCGAGAGCCGCCAAAAAACAAAGATTGGACTATATTGCCATCACCGACCACACAAAATCCCTCACTATCGCGGGTGGTTTAGACGAAAAAAGGCTGGCCAGACAGGGCAAAGAAATCGACAAGCTCAACAAAAAACTACGTAGCTTTAAGATCTTAAAAGGAACCGAATGCGATATTTTGAAAGACGGAAAACTGGATTTGTCCGATACAGCTTTGGCAAAATTAGACTTCGTCGGCATATCAGTCCATTCTCAGTTTGGTTTATCCGAGAAAGATCAAACCACCCGTGTAATCAAAGCCATGAGCAACCCCCACGTCCACTGTCTATTTCACCCAACCTGCAGGCTTATTGGCAAACGCGAAGCCATTAAACTCAACATGGACGAAATAATCGCGGCCGCAAAGAAATATCATGTTCTGCTCGAAATAAACTCCATGCCCGAGCGAATGGACTTAAACGATAGATGGGTACGCGCCGCCATAAACGCCAAAGTTAAACTCGTCATCAACACAGATGCTCACTCACCCGATCATTTCACTCTCCTGCAACTCGGCGAATCAACAGCCCGTCGAGGCTGGGCAACCAAGAAAGATATTTTGAATACGAAATCAGCTGAACAATTGTTAAGTTGGTTAAACAAATAAAAGGCACTAAAAATACGTTTTACTAAGGCTAAGTACTAGGACTAAGTACTTTAGTGGTAGATTTGACACATATACCGCCCTATGATAATCCATATATGGCACAACGCACGGGGAGTTTTACATGCCCGTAACTACGTTCGATCTTTTGCAACACATCCAAATAGCCGGAATCTTGCACGCCAATTGCCCAAAAAAATCAGGTAACACAAACAGAATCTGGGATGGAAAAACACCATATATTTTTCATCCTCTCTGGTGTGCATCCACGATTGTTACAGAGCAACTCTTAGGGGAAGGTGTTCGTAAACGCGGTGCACTCACCCTAATCTATCACGATGTTATCGAAGATACTTTGGGCAGTCTGCCCTCGAATCTGCCGCGAGATGTCATAACGGCGATACAACAAATGACCTTCGAGAGTCAACTTTCGACTTGGGAGAATATACGCCGTCGTGACCCTGAAATAAGGCTCTTTAAGCTGTACGACAAAACAGCGAATCTATTGGATCCGCTTGAACTTCGCGCTTTCGATCTGCAAGACCAAAGAATTCTGGTTCAAGTGCTAATAGAGGATGTAAAAGAAAACTATGGCAACTTAAATATCGTAAAGATTGCAAGTAGCCTGGCAGCAGTCTAAACATCACGCTTTATGCGTGTTTTTTCTTGACTAAAATATATTTATTAAGTAATATAAGCCCTGCAAAGTATGCATTAGTAGCTCAATTGGTTAGAGCAGGGGCCTCTTAAGCCCAAGGTTCCGGGTTCGATTCCCGGCTGATGCACCACGTAAAAAGCCGCTTAGATAAATAGGCGGCTTTTTACGTGCCCCGTGATTAAAGAAGCGATAGGATAAAATAGCGGATTTAATTTTACGGGGCTAAGAATCAATAAGTACCGGCTTCACGTGGCGCAGCCCCTTAAAAAAGCCGCTTAGATAAATAGGAGGCTTTTTACGTGCCCCGCGTAAAGTGGCTTCGTCACCACGCGGCACTGCCGTGATTAATGAAGCAATAGAAATAATAGCAAAAATTAAAAAAGGTGAATAAAAATTATTCACCTCAAGATGGATACAACCGACAATCCCGAGTCTACCAAGTTTTCTCGGCAATAATCGATTGGGAATGCGCGATAGTAGACCGCGCGATTGGGCATAAAAGCAACTCCCAGCTCATGATCTGCACCGATTCTGGTGCAACTGCGTGCAAAGACCAATCGCTCCTTGCATGATGCAAACGGCACTCCCTGACCGCAAAAGATTGCTCTTGCAATCATGTAAGTCAATGTAACAACATCAGGACGGATTATTCTTGTTTGAATTCCGCTTTGTTTTGTTGACTCATTCGATTCGGTAGATACCGACTTGTTACCAATAGGCCAAGAAACAACCCAAACCGGTGAAGATTTGTTAATCTTCAGCGCGGTGTCGACTTGATCGGCGACCATTCGTTGCTCATTATGCAAAATAGTCTCTACACCCATTGGGATCCTCCACCTGATAAAAAAAGAATCCAAGTGGGTCATGATCCCAACTCCGGGCGGAACCCAAGCAAGCTCCCTGCTACCACACCGAAGTGCGGAAAACACACTCGTACTTGCCGCCAGATGTGGCATGGGCTTGGCTTTTAAGTCATCTATCCCAATTTCATCCATGAAACCGGCATGATGTGAATTCGCATCACGCGCGTACTTATTCATGAATGCATTCAAAGAGCATGGGCTGGTATCCGAATCGTCCGCAATGTCATCAAGGTCTCGTAACGCCTTAATCATCTTGCCTCCTTAAACCCGAAAAAAATTATAACACAAATGTAAATATAGTCACATCGCATCACCTCTTGACTTTTTTCTATTATATCCGCATACTTTTGGCGGAACCTTTAACAAGGAGTATACATGGCCGGTACAGCACATCGCTCAAACGAAAAACGTAAGCCTGGCGTCACACGATGCCTTGCCATAAAAGATGACACAACCGTTTGCGGTACCATTCTAAACAGCTATCACGGGGATAATATTTGTTATGCCTGTCGTCACCGCTTTGCACGGAATCTGGAACAGCCGACGCTCGCTAAATTGGATGACTACCTAAAACAAGGAGGTGCAAACCATGGCGGATGATAGAACCCCGCCTTTTGACCTCCAAGTATCTGACCCGGATTTACTTTCGGAGCCATCAAAAAAACTCACATCCATTCAAAAGCGTAATAGTGAAAAAGGCAAACGCAATTGCAAAAATCCATCATGCAACAAAGCATTGGCGGTAAGTAATGAGGGACCGTACTGTTTTACTTGTGATAGAAAGGTAAGACTCGGAAACATCAAAAGAGCAAGTACAAAGTTCATAAGTGCCGATGATATGGACATGGACTTCGATTCAGACGATCGGCAAAAATGAACAATAAAACCAAAAAAGAAAAAAAGAAAAAAACCAACCAACATTGCGTCCGATGCAAATGCAAATTACGCACTGGAAACAATGGCAAATATTGCTCACCCTGCTCCAGAGCGATATATCTTAATCAAATAGGTTTGCAACACCAATCCCACCTGCTGGAAACCGATATCAACACTCCCAATCTCTGATCCGACAACGTCGGATCTTTTTAGATTATATCTTTGACAAAATAAAGAGAACAACCTAACTTGATGGTCATAACGTCATAACGTCTTAAAGTTATAACGGGGTTTATTGTTTAGTACGTTATGACATTAAGACGTTAAGACTTTTACCTATGTCAAAATCCATCATCTCCTGCGCCATAACCGGCGCCATCCATACTCCCAGCCTCTCACCTTACCTTCCCGTAACACCGGCTGAAATCGCCGAGCAAAGCATTGGCGCCGCAAACGCTGGCGCCGCTATCATCCACCTCCACGCCCGCGAAGCCGGCGATGGCAAACCGACTGCGGATCCTGCAGTTTTCGAGCAATTTCTCCCGCAAATCAACAACTCTTGCGATGCGATTTTAAATATCAGTACCGGTGTCGCCCTTGGCATGAGTTTAGACGAACGCATTTCTGCAGTAACAAAATTCCAACCCGAGCTCTGCTCTCTTAATATGGGTTCCATCAACTTCAACGTCTCGCGCGCGGCTAAAGCAGATGTAAACTGGAAGCATGCATGGGAAAAAGAATTCCTCACTAAATCCGAAGACATGGTTTTCCGCAACACTTTCACCGACATCGAAAATATAATCAAAACCGTCAGCGAGTTTGGCACCAAATTCGAATACGAATGCTACGACGCGGGTCATCTTTATAACTTAGCCCACTTTGCCGAGCGCGGACTCATAAAACCCCCATTCTTCATCCAATTCATCTTCGGAGTAATGGGCGGAATCGGCGCGGACGTTGAATCTTTCAACTTCATGAAACAAACAGCAGACCGTCTCTTTGGCAATAACTACATTTTCTCCGTCTTGGGTGCCGGCAAACATCAGTTTCCCATCGCCGAGCTTGCACTAAAAGCCGGCGGCAACGTCCGTGTTGGCTTAGAAGACAACCTCTACCTGGATAAAGGAGTACTTGCTAAAAGTAATGCGGAACAAGTAGAGAAGGTTAAACAGATGGCAATTGATCTTGGGCGAGAGATAGCGAGTGCGGATGATGCGAGGGAGATGTTGGGGTTGAAAGGAAAAGATGAGTCGAAAATCGTATAAGTTATTTATGCTAACTTCTACTTACCATATTTATTTTTCCAATGAGAGATATAAGGTCCCGCTTTAAACGAATCTTTAATCTCACTATTACTATCACATACATCTAATAACTTTTTCGCTTGTTCGTCATTAAAAGAACCAAACTTTGTTTCAATTTCTTTCACAAGCTTAGCGCGACGCCCAGCTACATCCCAAAAATCACTCACAGCAAAGTGGTTGATTACAGAATCTACAACTCTTATCTTTAAATATGGCTTTGCGGCTACTAAAAATTCAACTAGCCTCATGCCATTAAAACCCATTTCCGGTTTATAAGCATCTGCCTGAAAGCGTTGTAAAAATCCATATGGATTTGCAGAAACTTTTATTGGCAAAATAACTTTCTGTTTCGCAAAAGCAATTCCCGATTCCTGATCAGTCCATTTAGAACTTTGAAAAGAATCCGTAATTAAAGGTATAAAAATATCTGCACTATCAAGATTCCCAAGTATCGTATCTTGCCATTCTTGTGATGGTTTCAAATCTTCATGGGCCAAGAAAACTTGCATCCCCATATCTTCCAAGCACAACTTTAGCTGACCAGCCAAAATCTTATCGTCTGTTGAATAGCTTATGAATACACGTAAAGCTGAACCAATATAAGAAGATGTAACCTGGAGTTTTTTTGGTACACTTTTAGTCGCGTCTATATTCACTATTCGCCCACCAATTTGATATTCAAAGCCATATTTATTTAACATCTTATCTAACCTCTCGCGATCTTTTGAATTCGATTTAATTAAAGAAAAAATATTTTCCGGATCCTCCTCGTACTCCATGGTATTTTGAATAATCCTAGCTAAAAAATCTAAAGAATCAATACTCGGGTCATCGTCTACTCGCTTAAACCACAAAAGAACTTTGTTTACCTTATTTTCTTGTGGTGGATCACCCGGTGCATCATGCTCAAAAAAAAGCTGATCAATCTCAGCATGTGTTAATTTACTGAGTATCTCTGCTATAACTACTATGAGTGGTTTTGGAATTGAATTCATATCGCGCTTATAGTAATTGCTACACCTCATTCGGTCAATTAAACAAAACTCAAATAATTAGATACTGAAATATAAACTATTATGGATCTGTTGCCACCAAACCGCCTTTAATCTAAAATAAACACAATATGACATTAAGCTGGAACGAAGTACGCGCGAGGGCAAATCAATTTTCCCGAGATTGGACAGGCACAACGAGTGAGGCCGGTGAAAAACAAACTTTCTGGAATGAATTTTTTGATATTTTTGGCATCAGCCGCAGGAAGGTTGCTACATTTGAAGAAAGTGTTAAAAAATACGAGGGTCAACATGGTAGTATCGATCTACTTTACCCCGGCAAATTGATTGTCGAACATAAATCGGCCGGTAAAAATTTAGATGATGCTTATCAGCAAGCTATCGAATACGCTAACGGTTTACCCGAAAAAGCAACACCGGAATTTATCGTCGTTTCGGATTTTACGCATTTTCGCATTTACAATTTGGAAAAACCGCAAGAAGAACGGATGCATGAATTCAAATTAAGCGATTTACCAAAAAACATAAGGCTTTTTGGATTTTTGTTGGGTTATCAAACCGTAGAGGTTAAAACCGAAGATCCTGTTAACCAAAAAGCTGTTAAAGCCGTAGCCAAATTACACGATGCCTTAAAAAAATCCGGTTATACCGGGCATCAATTGGAGGTATTGCTAACCAGGTTGGTTTATTGCTTTTTTGCAGATGACACCGGCATTTTCGATGAGCTGGATACATTTCAACTTTATATCGAAAAAAGAACTAGCACGGATGGCTCAAACACCGGCCCGATTTTGGCGCAAATTTTTCAAGTCCTAAATCAACCACTAGAAAACCGACAAAATAACCTGGAAGAAGAACTCGCAAAACTGCCTTATATCGACGGCCCTCTTTTTGAAGAACGTTTGGATTTACCGGCTTTTGATTCCGATATGCGCAAAACTTTACTCGAATGTTCTACATTCGATTGGGGCAAAATCTCACCGGTAATTTTTGGCTCCATGTTCCAGTCCGTCATGAATGAACAAGCTCGCCATGATTTGGGCGCACATTACACCTCGGAAACCAATATTTTTAAAGTAATAGAACCGCTATTTCTAGACGAACTCAAAACAGAATTAGAGACGGCCGGCAAAAACAAACCAAAACTGCACGCTTTTTTAACCAAAATCCGCGATCTGCGCTTCCTCGACCCCGCCTGCGGTTGCGGCAACTTCCTCGTCGTTACTTATCGCGAACTGCGCCGCTTGGAATTGGAAGCATTAAAACGACTTAATGTAGTTGCAGATACGGGTCAGCGCCAAATGTCCGCTTTGCAATTCGGAATGCTTTCACAAGTTAACGTGGATCAAATGTTTGGCATAGAAATCGAAGAATTCCCGGCCCGCGTGGCCGCACTCGCCCTTTGGCTTACCGACCATCAAATGAACATGGAACTAAGCGCCGAATTCGGCGAAAACTTCGTCCGCCTGCCCTTAAAAACCCACCCCAACATCCACAATGCCAATGCACTGCAAATTGATTGGAACGATGTAATACCCAAAGAACAACTAAATTACATTTTAGGCAATCCGCCGTTTGTCGGTTCCAAAATCATGACAAACGAACAACGAGGTGAAATATCAAATTTATTTCAAGGTGTACACGGCGCCGGTGTGCTGGATTATGTTACAGGTTGGTATATTAAAGCTGCTAAATATATCCAAGAAACAAACATTGAAGTAGCTTTCGTATCAACCAACTCAATCACGCAAGGTGAACAGGTGGGAATATTATGGAAAGAACTAATGGAAAAGTACGCCATTCACATAAATTTCGCCCATCGTACATTTAAATGGACAAACGAAGCTCCGGGGCGTGCGGCTGTCTTTTGTACAATTATTGGATTCTCGCTTTTTAACAAACCAAACAAAGCCATATTTGAATACGAGGATATAAAAGGCGAACCACATAAAGTTGCCGCTAAAAAGATAAACACTTATCTCATTGATGCACCAATAATATTCATTGAATCACGCAAAAAACCACTTTGTCAGATTCCAGAAATAGGTATAGGAAACAAACCAATCGATGACGGTAATTATCTATTTTCTCGAATCGAGATGCACGCATTTCTTCAAGACGAGCCGGAAGCAAAACAATACTTTAGACCATGGCTCGGTTCTGATGAATTCATAAATCGCCATGAACGCTGGTGTTTATATTTAGGCAATGTCGAACCTGAAAAACTACGTAAATTACCAAAAATCCTAAAACGAATTGAAGCCGTTAAAGCATTCCGTTTGCAAAGCAAGAGCAAACCAACCATTAAATTAGCACAAACACCCACAAAATTTCATGTAGAAAATATACCTAATAGCAATTATCTTCTAATACCCAGAGTTTCTTCAGAAAGAAGGTTGTATATACCAATTGGATTTATTGACAAACACACACTTTCAAGTGATTCCGTACACATCATGCCCAGCGCCACTCTCTATCATTTCGGCATCCTGACTTCCACAATGCATATGGCTTGGGTGAGACAAGTATGCGGACGTTTAAAAAGTGATTACCGTTATTCTAAAGACATCGTCTACAACAATTTTCCTTGGCCGGAAAATCCCGCAGAAGCGCAGACGAAAGCCGTGGAAAAAGCGGCACAAGATGTTTTGGATGCGCGCAAAGCGCACCCGGGCTCAACTCTGGCTGATCTTTACGACCCAAATACTATGCCCTCTGGTTTGGTTAAAGCTCATCAAGCTTTAGATAAAGCGGTTGATAAATGCTACGGCAAAAAAACTTTTGCCAATGAAATGGAAAGGTTAGAATTGTTGTTTGGTATGTATAAGGAGTTAACAGAGAGGCAGATGGAACTGTTAGAAACGGAAAAGAATGATAAGAAAAGGGAGCGTAAAAAATAAACCAAAAACATAAAAATCGCCCTGAATTAATCGAAGGGTGATTTTTAAAGAGTTTTATTACGTAAAATCACATATTCATCAGATCACGTGACATAAAAAAATCGCCTAATTGTACTTATAGCGATTTTTTACTTTATGGCTGTGCCACGTGAAGCCGGTACTATAAATTCTTAGTCCCGTAAATCTGATATCCGTCAGATCTACGTTTACTACATAACAACGGCTGCGCTGCATGGTGACGAAGTCACTTTATGCAGGGCACGTAAAAAGCCACCTATTATTCTAAGCGGCTTTTTACGTGGTGCACCTCAGACGATTTGAACGTCTGACCTCTTCCTTCGGAGGGAAGCGCTCTATCCAGCTGAGCTAGAGGTGCTTAAACGATTGTATTTGTTTCCTATATCTTCTATTAATTTGAACGCCTGACCTGTCCGATGTCCATCGGACCGTTCTATCCAGCTGAGCTAGAGGTGCTTACAGCGTAACTATGCTTCATTAATCCGATTTTGACAAATAAAACGATCTTTAAACATCCTTGTACTGTTTTCGCTATACGCTTGCCTTCATTCATTGAAGGGATGTACGATTAAACATATGACTCAATTCAACGGTGATCAAAAAGTGGATTCATCAATCCTCACCAAACCCGAACGAAAATTCATCGATTGGATGGTACCCAAAATCCCAATCCGGATTCGAACTTATCATTTAACTTTAATGACGGTTCCCATCAGTCTTTTCATTATAATTTTCGGTTATCTCGCAAAAGATAATATTAACTGGCTTTGGCTGGTATCTTTTATGATCTTTACACAATGGTTGACCGATTCTTTAGATGGTTCACTGGGTAAATATCAAGGCGAAGGCTTAATACGCTGGGGCTATTACATGGATCATTTTTTAGATTATATTTTTCTCTGCGCTATCTTAATCGGCTATTCTTTCATCCTCCCGGACAATCTAAAATATCTGCAATTTTTTGTACTCGCTATTTTTGGCGCCTTCATGGTCAACTCTTACCTGGCCTTTGCGGCAAGTAACAAATTCCGCATCGCTCACCTGGGCATCGGCCCCACGGAAGTTCGTATAATATTCATCCTCATCAACACAATGATCATACTTTTTGGCAAAACCTACATCGGAGCTTCACTGCCATATATCCTAATACTCTCAACCATCGGGCTTATAATCGTGACTTACAGAACTCAAAAAGAAATTTGGAATATGGATAAAAATCCTTAATCACCTACTCTCGCCGTCCACCGTCCACTGATTCTTGTTCTGTGTTCAGCTATCCGCAATCAGCTATCGATTATCAGCTATTCTCTGTTTGCATTTTCTTTGCTAAACTACCTTCATCTTATGAAACCAAAATATTTGTTGTTTGCGTTATGTTTGGCATTCGCGCCACTAACTGCCCTTGCTGCCGATAACGATCTCAGCATCCCCGATGGCGGGTTCTATGCCAACGATGCATCTGTACTTGTCGGCCAAACCGTCAAACTCTACGGAACAGTAAACAACTTGGGCACGGTTGATACCGAGGCCACCGCGGTCTGCAAAGCCGGTGCCAGTTTGGTAAACATGAAATCCCTCTCTGCTCGTTCCGGAGGTGCATCCGAAGAAGTTTGGTTCACCTGGACTCCGGTTTCCCCGGGCACATACACATTAAGTTTAAATGTAGCCCTCGACGGCAGTATTGTAGATCCAAACTTAAGCGATAATTACGCGGAGGTGCAAATCTTTGTAGATAATGATAACGATGACGATGGCATTGGTGATACGGTTGACCCGGATGACGACAACGATGGAGTCCCCGATACTGAAGATGATTACCCTCTAGATCCAACAAAAAGCCAAGATTCCGATGGCGACGGCCAAGATGATTCGGTTGACTCGGATGACGATAATGATGGTTTATTCGACTGGGAAGATACCGCGCAAGGATCCAGCCCCACCAAATACGACACCGATGGCGATGGAGTAAATGATAAAGATGACGCTTTCCCAACCGATCCCAACCGCACCGACGTCGACATTGCCAATCCGATAGAAGCCGAGACTCCGGCCGGCCAAGTTCTGGGTATCCAAGACCTAACCGAAGACGAAAAAACGAGCGACGTGGGACGTGCGACGAGCGACGAATTAGATGAGAACGGTCGCGTTCTCGGCGTAGCAACCGGCACAGATGAAATCTACGACGAACACACTACCAGCACAGTTGCTCTCGAGAGCAAATCAATGTACAACATCGGTGACGAAGCTCAAAAATTAGACGCAGAAGTCTTAGGCTGGCTCAGTTGGCCCAACTGGCTCTGGCTCTTAGCCATCCTAACCGGCATCGGCGCTTTCATCTTCTTTCTAATCTGGCGCAAACGCAAAAAAGAAGATGATAAAGATAAGGAAGATAAAAAACCGGAGAAAAAGATTAAAGTGTAGAGTAAAAATCGGAGTATAAAGCTCCGGTTTTTAGTTGGAGAATTAATCAGCATCCGAGTAACATTCCCCCTTTATCCCCCTTTCAAAAAGGGGGCTGTTATTTGTGTATTCAAGTATTTTTGAGCAAACTTCGTTAAAATCATTTTCGATCTCGTTATTAGTAAAACGCATGACTTCAATCCCGTAATTATTTAAAATTTCCGTTCTATCCTTATCTGCTTCCATTCCCTCTGCCGTAAAATGCTGGGCGCCATCAACTTCAATTACTAATCTATAAGCAGGACAATAAAAATCAGCAATATAATAAACAATCGGTTTTTGACGATGAAACTGATATTCTCGATGTCTTAAAAATTCATACCAAAGTTTTCGCTCATACTTGGTCATGTTTTTGCGCAATATACGAGCGAGCAGAACAAGATCCGGATCGTACGGTATGTGACTACCATTTGATATTAACTTAGTCATATGCCACCCCCTTTATGAAAGGGGGAAAGTTTTTGGATTTATCCAAAAACAGGGGGAATGTTTAGAACGGCCTCATCAACCTTCTAAAAAACACCGCACGATAAAGCATTATGTTAAACGGTAAATCCCAAGTACCAACCAAGCACCTCCGCTTTGCTCCCCAACCCATTTTAAATCTTGTAATACCTTCCCAACTCGATTTATAAAGTGGTGTCGCTTTGCTCTCGGGGTTACATCCCCAAAAATCATACCATCTTGCACCTTCACTTTTAGCTTGCCTTATTGCATCCCACTGCAAAGCATAAGGCGCCATAGCCTGGCGGATCTTTGAGCTTGATGCTCCGTACAAATACGTATAAGTATTTCCGTAGTTCACCTCGAGGTTGGCCGCCAGCATCGCACCATTTAGCTCCGCGACTCGTAAGCGCGCCATGTGTGCAGCCGCAAGCGTATACAGAGTCTTCGCCAGATATGGCGAATCGTGTTGAGTAAACTTATCTCTCCCCGCCGTCTCATCCATCAATCGTAAAAAATTATCAACGTCTTTTGGATGATTAGTAACTCGTGTAACAACTCCATGCTTTTCTGCAACTTTAATATTATAACGAGTCTTCTGATGCATGCCCGCCATCATCACATCCTCGGGCTTTGTAAGATCTAACATCGCCGTGCAAGCCGGGTTTACTGCGGATGTACGATTAAACCTTGGCGGTAAATGTCTTTTCAAACTTTGTTGATTAATCACTGGCTCCATACGCCAAAAAAGTGATTTTGGCACTGCGCTCCTGCCATTTAACTCGTGTATAAACTCCTCAAAATACCCGCGATAATCATCTTCAACAACTCGCGGATGAAATTGCGGACCGCGCGGTGTTAGCCAATAACCCAAACCTAATTTTTTCTGTCGATATTCACCTTGCGCCGCCATTATCCACTTCCCCTCTTTATCAACCAAAGCAAACCTGGCTACCGGGAAACCAAGCGACTTCCTAAACTCCCCCCAAACCCAAGACTGCGGAAATTGCATCCATGGTTGACTAGATTGAAAAGCCTCCCAATCCATTCTGTCGGTTATCTCTTTGATATACATACTGACCATTTTAGCATATTACGACATACGTTCATAACGTTTATAACGTTCATAACGAGTTACGAGGTTATATATGCAAAAACGCCCCAACGGGACCACCTCTACAAAAAAACACAAATATTTAATTCACTCTTGCTATTTGTTATTGCCACTTGCTATAAAAACTTATTTAGAAATCCCCCACATAAACTCAAAAAGCTGCTTTAAAGAATACGCCATATCTTTTGAATAGATGATAAACGCTACCCCTTCTTTCTGTGTCGATATTACACCAATATTATTTCCATAAATATATACAGACGATTTGAGATCGACATAGGCTGGCAATGATCTGATCTTCCGCAAGTACTTTTCTTCTTCATCAAAGACACTAACTCCGGTTTTTCTCTTGGATTGGACTCTGAGCGACCTGCTTTTAATTTTTTTTTCAACTCTCCTCACTATCCACTTCTCGATATACTTTCTATCCACCATCTGAAACGCAAACTGCGGATCAGTAAAATAAACATACTCATCTACACCTGACTTTAAAATATCTTCATAGATTTCCCTAGATGCATTTACCCCGGTAAACAATTGAACAAAAGGAGTTTTCCCCTTTTCCGCGTAAATTGATAAAAAATCGGGCAAAAGATCCTTGAGTTGCTCTTTTTGTTGATCAAACTTTTTATATAACTCTTTCGGATGCAAAGGGATAAAAACTTTCCGCTTTCCTTGATACAAAGTCCGCACATAACCGCGCTCTTCGAGGACGCGAAGATTGTCATACACTGCAGTCCTGCCGAGTTTTGTCGCTTCCGCCAAATCCTTCGCCGAAGCTTCACCTAAAGACAAAGCCGACAAATACAATTCAGCGCGCTGATCATCGAGCCCCGTAGAGATTAACCAAGCTAACAAATTATTGTTCATACAAATTTTTTAGTCCATCAAGCTAACAGTTTATAAAGTTCATAAAGTTTATAAAGTGGTTTGTTTTAGCTTGTTGGACTTTCAGCTTTATAGACTTTATAGACAAGTTTCAATTATTATTGACAAATTAGTTTAAAAATATTGGCTTTATTAAGCACAGTATTTAGACAGACTATATCATTGTTCAAAAAAATTTTCAAGTATTAACTGCTTGGGATAGTCTTTTAATACAACGAACAAAGCACATTAGACAATCTGAAAGGATAATCTCATGAATTTCGATATCAACTACTACGAAAAAGACGGACGCATTGGTGTAAAGTATTTATCTAATTTCTACCTTAATGATATAGAGGATTATCGCCCATTCAATGCCGAGCTTATGGACGAATTTAATGTTGGGCTCATCCCATCCGATGTTCAAAAAATGGGAAAAACCGCCATTACCGAATATGCAGTTCAAGCATGCCAAAAAGATTGGCAAAAACGCCGCAGGGCTGTACTCAAAAAAATACGTTCTAGAGAAAAACGCATTGATACCATGAACATTCCGCTCACGGTAACCCACTCTTCTGGAATCACGCTTATAGGACTTATCGTCAAAAATCCAGACGGTTATGGCATTCGTGTCACTCTCGAAGCACCTTTTAAATCCGAAGAAGCGTACATATTCAATTATCCAAATTGCTTCGCTGCTTGCGTAGGTGGTTTGCACGTCTACAAAATCGACGGCACTCTCTCCGATGTAGTTCTAAAAGATTCACGAAAGGCAGTAGCGAAACTTTACGATGAAGAACTGACTCGCCAAAAACACGGTGACGTTCTCGATATCGTAGAGTCACTCAACTCTGCCATTGATGTCGATGACTAACATCAACTCTTAGAGGAGCACGTCGCTCCTCACTTTTATCCAGCTCATCATTTTTGGTGAGTTGGTAGAAAAAAACGCACATTCACAGAGGAAAAACCATGAGTAAAAAATTCAATCAGATCATTTTTATCGCTGCTATGGAAGAAGAAGTTAATGCCATCGAGAACGGTATTCCAAAAACACTTATGGATCACGTAACCTTTATCCATTCCGGTGTTGGTAAGGTAAATGCCGCAGTTTCCCTTGCTTGCCTCGGTGATTGCGTTAACCCGGACAGTCTAATCATCAATATTGGCTCAGCCGGCTCGCTTGATCCAAACGTAAATGTTGGCGATATCGTGATAAGCAAAGCCACGATTCAACACGATGTAGATGTTTGCGCATTAGGATTCTCTGCAAGCGAAATACCCTTCAATGACAAAAGTATCTGGGTCGCTGATGAGGAGATGGTTAAACAAACGGCAAAAATTTGCCGCGCGTACTCCAAAACTCACATTGGCATCACCCTCACCGGTGATCAATTTATTGCCAACCCGCAAAAACGCCAAGAACTACACAAAAACCATCAAGGCCTCTGCGTTGACATGGAAGGTGCTGCCATTGCCGCAACCTGCCACAAGGTTAATTTAAACTGGCTCATTGTCCGCGCCATCTCCGACAACGCTGATTGCAGTTCACCGGTCGACTTTGCACCTAACGCTCAAAAACTTGAAAAGCTCTTTGGCGACATAGCAGCCGATCTTGCTCGCACTTTTCTAAATGTAAACGAATCTGGACCACAACCGGAATCACGACGACTTTACATTGTTTCTTAGAGGAGCTATCTCTCCTCCCTTTTATCCAACTCATCAAGGTGGTGGGTTGGTAGAAGGGAGCACAACATGACAGAGCAAATCAAACTCTATGATATGAGGTTGCGCAATTATCCTTGCGTGCGAGGTGATACTTTTCGAAGCCTGCAAGTCTTTAAATGCCCTATTTGCGGCTCCAAATCAAATAGTGTAATCATGGGAGGATCCCCCGGATACGGGATAAGAATATGTTGTCCTAACGGCGCCGAATGTTGGCATCATGTTCTTGAGTATAAATTAAGTTGGTTCAATAAACCACACCCAAAAGAGTATAAACTGGCTCTTAATGAGGAAATTAAGATCTTTAGAAAAAAATATGCCAATCCTGTTCCCAACGACGTTCTGGGAGAACCGGATTTGTCTCAAGAGTCTTCGATGACAAATTATCACTCCTATCAACCAGGATCATTCTGTCCTCATGGATTGCTGGGTAGCGGACCGTACAATGAAGAAAGCATCGAGTTGGCTAAACAAAAACAACAACAAGCTCTAAAAATCGGACCTGATGAAAAATTTGAAAAATTAATAAGAGGAGAACATCCGCACATCCAAGCACAAGTCAGATTCTTCTTCTATGGAAGTGATACAAGTGCCCTGCTCTTCCCAAAAGATGATTGGGGACCAAATTTTTCAACAAAAGGAGAGTTATTTAAGCAGGCGTTAACCAACCAAAAAAGAGTAAACGAAATCAACCGACAATGGATGGCAGACGAGTCAATGTTTGATCGTTTAAAGAAGTACCCAAGATAGTATTCTCAAAAACCGCGACTCCGCGGTTTTTTTCGTTCTGTAGTGACTTAAGCTCCGCCTTCGGCGACAGTACGGGTAAACACAAGGTATTACCCCTACGAATCAATCTTACCCGCTATCAGCTATCGACTAAGCAACTTAAGCGCATACCTCACCCTCTCCGAGGAATTAGTTATATCAGCCGGTACATTCTTTGCCGCGTCTTTAGCTTGCGCCGCTTTGTATCCCAATCCTTTAAGTGCATCTATAAGCTCGGCATCAACTTCCGATTCTGCGTCAATTTCTACAAGTTGACCCTTGAGTTCGAGAATGATCTTCTGCGCTGTCTTATTCCCAATTCCCGGCAAAGTCGCAAACCAAGCCGCATCAGATCGCATCACTCGTTCCCTTAGCTCTGATGGCGTAGCAGATCCGCAAATCGCTAGGCCCGCCTTTGGCCCAATACCGTTAATGCTTATCAAAATCTCAAAAACTTCTAACTCGTCGCGAGTTGCAAATCCATATAAGTCGTGCGAATCCTCACGAATATGTTCATGGATATAAATAGATGGCTCATCGCCAATTGTTAAATCAGTTAGCATCCGTAAATGCGCTCTAACCTGATACCCAACGCCCCTAATATCCAAAATAAAAAAATTCGCCGTCTTCTCGATAACCTCACCTCGTAACATTCCTATCATATTTACATACTTTAAACTCACATCTGCCAACTGACAAGAGGATTGCACCGGCGTAACGTTCATAACGTTTTTAACGTTCGTAACGAGTTAATGATGTTTACCAAAGCAACTACTAAACTCGTTATAACGTTAAAAACGTTAAAAACGTTCAGTGAACGTTTGGTCGATATTTGTAACTTGCCGAAGGCTATGAGCGAGATTTATCGAGTTGAATAGTATCTTGGTAAATATTTGGTAGATATTTGTTAGTTAATCCTGCTAATTCTCTTAATCCTGAAAATCAAGGTAATCAAGGTAATCAAGGTAATCAAGGTAAATAAAAACACCTCCCACTTACGTAGGAGGTTTAAGATCAAGGTCCATCCGCACCCGGAACATAGTCCACGCCCGGAAGAGGAAGGGGCGCCGGCCTACTGTAGGCTGGCTTTCTTTTACCGGATTTTGGTGCCGCTGATTTTGTCGGTTCAGGCGGAACCGTAGAAATTGGTTTCACTACTGACGCCGAAGGAACAATAAGCACATCAGACAACGTCACGGGCGGTGACGATGCCACGGCTCTGCTCGAAGCCGATTTTTGTACCGGCTTATTCGCTGATGAGTAAACCGAAGTATCACTCGATACCGACATGGCACCACTTTCCGATTGCCGGCTGTCTTGCCAAATCATGTAAGCAAAAAATGAAGCCATGCAAGTCAGCACAATCAATACCAGTACAGTAAGCTTACGATTAGAACCTGCACCCGCCGAATCGGCAATGTTTGTATCCGTCTTATCGGATTCATCCTCAGCCGAAAGCGCCGGCAAAGAAGTCGGCGTAACGTTCACAACAACTGATGGCGTAGAACCACCGGAGTGTTTAGACTCAATTTCCGCCAACATCCCCTGTGGAGTTGACGTTGCCGCCATGGTGGCCGCCGAAGGATCAATCGAGTTCGGGGCGGTATGCAACTCCAGAAAAGGATCTGAATTCTGCGACACATTATCCAGATCCAGTTGAAGCTTATTCAGCTCATCCAAAATATCGAGCATGCTCTGTGGGCGCTCCTCCGGATCGTGCGCCATACAACCAAGCACCAACTTAACGAGATTTTCGTTAACATTGGTACAGTAATCTTCGATTGGCAGAGGCGTGATACAACCGCTGACAACCTTTCTCATCACGCTGTGCATGTTTCCGCTCTCAAAATTAAAAGCGGTTCTGCCGGTAATAAGCTCATAAAGCACGGCGCCGAAAGCCCAAACATCAGACATAATGGTTGGATTTCCGCTAACTGCCTCCGGGGCCATGTAACAAGGCGTACCCTTTATCTCGCCCAGTTGTGTAACCTTGTAAGCAGTGGGCTCAACCCTAACACCAAACATTTTCGAGAGCCCCAAATCCATCAGCCTAACAATGGAACCGGTACCTTGCCCGGAAACCAAAATATTCGACAGCTTCACATCGCGGTGCATCACGCCATGGTCGTGCAAGGAAAGCAAACCGCTTCCGGTTTGAATCGCGTAATGCAACAATTCCGCGTACGGAATTACAGTTCCATTGTGCTTTCCATCCAATGGCAGTTTCTCGCAGGCTTTGTTCAAGATATCCTGAAGAGTAATCCCGCCAAAAAAGAATGGCGTTACAAAGTATGGATACTTATCTTCTCCATCCTTATGGATTCCGGCTTGCAAAAGCGGCAAAATATTTACACCGCGCACTTTGGTATGGATTTCTTTTACACGCAAAAACCTTTGCAGTTCGCGCTCATCCGTTAGAACATACAACAGCTTCAACGCAACGAAACGACCATTGGTTTTAGACTTAGCTCTGTAAACAATCGCTTCGCCGCCCGAGCTGGTGACCTCCTCGATCACAAACTGATCTTTTCCGTCATGGCCAACAACAGTCCCCGCAGGGAAAATCTTTATCAGCTGTTGAGTCTGTTGATTCGAAGACATGCGGTCCCCTTTCTTTATTTTCAAATGTGCTAAACCGTATGATTTTTCACACGGCCTAAAAGTACAATCCAGTACTCCAACTTAGCGCATTTTTTGATTTATGTCAATATCTTGCCTTAACAAAAGCAAAAAATATGCACAAATAAAGCGTTTTTTGGAACTAAAAACGCCAGCTATATGGCGTTCTTATTTAGTAAGTTGCAAAAAACTACACTTTATCAATTCCTATTTTTACAACATTTTCATCAAACTTCATCTCTGATTCTGTTTTAACCGGCGATTCATTACCAATATAAATTTCATCACCTTTGATGTCCGCAGAGATCTCATCTTTCATCGTGTTCAATGTTTCAATTAAATCACCGTCCTCCACTTCCAAATAAACTTTAATATGATCATCCGGGGTTAATTCATTTTTTTTGCGCAGTTGCATAACATGGCGTACAACCTCGCGGAGCAAACCTTTGCGTTTAAGCTCGGGCGTAAGCTCGGTATCCAAAACCGCCTGCCATGTATCGCTAATTGCGGAATCGGCCCGAACAACCAAAACCTTCTCTACGTTTAATTCATCGGCAATCAATTTGTGCAGATCTGTTTTCTCGGAAACCCGCGAAAACAATTGTTCATCACGTATATTAACTTTTACCAATCCAAGCGCCTGACGTACCGGTAGTTTAGCTGTAACGCGCTGTTCCAACCCCGTGTTTACTACATCCCTAACCCACTGCATATCGCCAAGTAACCCGGTATCAATTGCATTTTCATCTGCCTTTGGCCACTTATCCAAATGTACCGACATCTTTTCACCTTCCAAATCTTGATAAATCTTTTCCGAGAAAAATGGTGCGAACGGCGCAAGTAATTTTGCAAAAGTTAACAACACCTCTCGCAATGTTCGAAGCGCGTCTAAAACATCATCCGGATCTTGCGTTTGCTTCATGCGCTCGCGCGATCTGCGCAACCACCAAGTAGATAAATCATCAACAAACAATCTCACCGGCCGTAGAGCTTCCGCCAACTCATAGTTATCCATTTTTGTTGTCACGTGCAAAGTCAAATCCTCCAAACGCGAGAACATCCATCTATCCAATACATGTAAACTTCTTGGAGTTGTAATTTCTACCGTTTTATCTTTTGCATATGTCAGATAAAACTGGCGCACGTTGTACAATATTCCAAATACGGATCTCTGAATCTGCCTGCATTCATCATCTTTAAAATTTAAACCCTCTGCCTGCATAATCGGCGAAGAAAGCATATACAAACGCAGTGCATCGGCTCCAATTGTTTCCATCAGTTCATACGGATCCGTAAAATTCTTTTTGGATTTACTCATCTTCTTACCATCTTCCGCCAACATCATTCCGGTTACTACGATATTCTTAGCAGCCGGCTTGTTCATGAGCGCAACCGCCAAAACATGCATCGTATAAAACCATCCGCGAGTTTGATCTTGCGCTTCACCAATAAAATCTGCCGGAAAATGCGACTCAAACTCTCCGGCATCTTTAAATGGATAGTGTACGGATGCATAAGGCATAGCGCCCGACTCAAACCAACAATCAAACACAAATTCCGTACGTTTCATCTTTCCACCGCATTTACAATCCACAATAACATTATCGATTCCGGGGCGATGCATATCAAAATCCTCCGCAAACTGCCCGCCCGCCGCTTCTTTAAGCTCCGCGATAGAACCAAAGACTCTGCGCTCGTCACAAGTGTCGCAAAGCCAAACAGGCAATGGCGCACCCCAATAACGAGTACGAGAAATATTCCAATCCGGCGCCATCTCAAGACCTTTGCCAAACCTGCCTTCTTTTATATGCTCGGGAACCCAATGAATTTTCTTATTTGATTCAATCATCTTGCTTTTTATTTTCTGCACGTCTACAAACCAAGCATCCTGAGCTCTGTACATGAGAGCTGTGGAGCATCTCCAACATTCCGGAATGGCATGCTCTATTATTCCGCTCGATACCAACAGACCTCGCGCTTCCAGATCTTTGATAACCAATGGATCCGCTTCTTTAATCGGCAATCCCGCAAACTCACCAAGATCCGAGTTCATATTCCCCGACTCGTCTACCGTTAAAAGCACCGGCAAATTATGAACTTTAGCCGCGCCAAAATCTTCTTCGCCAAAAGCCGGCGCGGTATGCACCAAACCCGTTCCATCTTCTGCGCTTACATAGGGCATATCTACAACTCTAAAACCTTTTTTACCCTCCGGAATCTCCATAAAGCTAAAAAGCGGCTCATATTCCATACCAACCAAATCAGATCCTTTTACCTTTTCCTCAACTCTTAAATCATCTTTATATTCCTCCAACACTTCCCGCATTCTTTCCTCCGCAACAATCCAAATCTCTTTCTTCCCTGCAACAGCAACCTTCACATACATCATATCCGAATTCACCGCGATAGCTGTGTTTGCCGGCAATGTCCAAGGAGTTGTAGTCCATGCTAAAAGGTAAACATTTTCCTCGCCCTTTACTTTAAATTTGATGGTAATAGACGGATCTTTTTCATCACGATAAGAATGCCCCATTGTAATTTCATGATTCGATAGCGGTGTTGCACAACGCGGGCAATACATCGAAACTCTAAAATCTTTATAAACCAAATCTTTTTTATACAACTCGGCAAAAGCCCACCAAACAGATTCAATATACGAGTCATCCATGGTTTTATAAGAATGATCCATATCCACCCAGCGCCCGATTCTACTGATATACTTTCGCCATTCCTGATCGTAAGTCAAAACCGATGCACGGCAAGCATCATTAAACTTACCAATTCCATATTCCAAAATATCCTTGCGGGATTTTAAATTCAGATCTTTCTCGATAAGATTTTCTACCGGCAACCCATGGCAATCCCAACCCCAAACACGGTTAACTCTATAACCTTTCATTGTCCAATATCTTGGAATTGCATCTTTAATTGTACTTTGTAACAAGTGGCCCGGGTGAGGCAAACCGGTTGCAAACGGAGGCCCGTCATAAAAAGTATAAGTTTTATTCTCCGGGCGCTCTTCGATAGATCGCTCAAAAACATTTTTCTTATCCCAAAATTCCTGTATTTCAACTTCCATTTTCGGAAAGTCAGGACGTGCGGATGGTATTGGTTGAGGGTTAGACATATGGCACATATATTGGCGTAAAAAACGGGTTTGGTCAACTAGACTTCGTTTAAACGTTCATAACGTTTATAACGAGTTAATGATGTTTACTTAGTACGTTAAACTCGTTATGAACGTTGCAACGTTATGAACGGACATATCTTGACATTTCCCCAAATTCATGTAATCTTAGCCCATCAAACAAAAGTTCGTTCACAATCTAAAAAAGTTACACCTTAGGAGCAAGCTAAGTGAATATACCGCCGACCCCCTCCCTACCAGAACTCCAACAAATCGTCTTGATCAAAGTCTTCAAACGCGAAAAATCAAAAGTAGATACTTTCGTTCTATATCGCCCAAACGAGCAAGGTGAATTAATTGAACTTTGCTGGGAAGGTGATAAAGAATTAATTTGTGACGATTATCTTCTCGTCTATCACATCCTCTTTCCTATATTGCGTTCAGTTACCGGCCAACGTTTTGCTGTTTGTAGAGATAAAGATAACGTTTGCATTTTCTGTCGCTTCGATTACATCAAGACTTTCCAAGCACAACAAACCAAGAAACAAGCCGCCTAACGAGCTAAGGAGCAACCATGACCCAAATCGGACAACTCTCTACCTTTCAAGAATTGCAAACAGTAGTCATCATCCTGCAAATAGTCCACGACGGCAAAGAGATGATGCAAATGCTGGCGTTGGACCCCGACGGGAGTTTGCAAAAAATCCGTTGGACAACCTCGGGAGATGACGAGCTTTACAGCTGTTCGCTGCACGTTGTAACCGATGCCGTCATTCCGATGATGCGAATCATTACCGGGCAAAAATTCGAACGCACAAAGACGAACGGTAATACGACTACCTTTGAACGTGTGGATTTTCTCGAAGCGCAAAAACCCAAAATACACAACTAAACTGCCCACCACACTCGGTGGTTTTTTATTTATTGGTTATAGCGCTGTAACAAACCTAGCTCGCACTACGACGTAGTACTTAGTACTGTTTTACGAGTTACTATTCAGTTCTGCTCTTTATAGTTTACACTTTTTAGTTTATAGTATCTGCATATGAAACTCTTCCTCGCCGCCGACCATGCCGGTTTTAAACTCAAAGAACAGATCAAAAAAGAACTGGCAAAAAAACACGAGATTATCGACGTAACTCCCACCTTCAAAAAAGACGACGACTATCCCTTAGTTGCTAAAGCACTCGTTGAACACCTTCGACGAGGGACGAGCGACGTGGGACGAGCGACGAGGTCAGTATTCATCTGCGGTTCCGGAGTCGGCGCTGCAATAGCTTCAAATAGATACAAAGGCATCCGCGCTGCTCAAGGTTACGACAAAAAAGAGGTAAAACTGGCTCGCGAGCATAATGATATCAATATCTTGACACTATCCGGCTGGAACACCAAACTAAAAACAGCACTGGAACTAATAGATGTCTTCCTAAAAACTCCCACATCTAAAGCAATTAGGCATAAAAGACGAATAAAGCAGCTAAACTAGTTAAAGTTCATAAAGTTTATAAAGTTCGTAAAGTTCGTAAAGTAGAAACTCAAGTTCAACAACTTTACAAACTTTACAAACCTTCAACTTTATAAACTACATTGTTATGGAAATCATCCCCGCCATCCTCACGAAAAAGAAAAACGAATTTAATTCGCGTCTTAAGCTTGCCTCCAAACTTGCGAAAACGGTTCAGATCGATATCATGGATGGTCTGTTTGTCGATAACGAAACACCCGCAAAATTAAATGATGGTTCCTGGTACAAAGAATATTTACAAAATAACAAAGCTCCCAAAAACATCGAATTGCACCTCATGGTTATCAATCCGTGGCAAATTATCGAGGCTTGGAAAGAACTTCCCGGAGTTATGCGTATTATTTGGCACGAGGAGGTTCCCATTAATCACGAAGAAATGATTCGTGCCGTTCACGAAGTTGGTTTGGAATCAAGCTTGGCGATTAATCCGGATACTTCACTCAAACAAATTTATCCTTTTATCGAAAGTGAACCTAAAAAGAGAGGCGCCGGTGAATATTACGTTGATTCAATTTTGGTAATGGGAGTTACCCCGGGATTCTCCGGTCAAAAATTTATTCACGATTCTTTAAAAACAATATCCACACTTCATAAAAAATATCCCCATCTCCCAATTGCTGTAGATGGCGGAGTAAATCTAGAAACGGCAAAATCAATTAAAAACGCAGGCGCCAATCGCCTTTGCGCGGCCGGCGCAATCTTCCTTGCCGACAACCCAAAAAAGGCATACAATAAACTTTCAAAATAACTTCGTTATTTTCGTCCATAGTCCTAGGTCCATAGTCCTGGCGCTGTAATAGTTCGAAGCCAGGACCATGTACTTAGGACCATGTACAATTTAAATTTATTCCTAATTTATAAAAGTATGCGTATATTCGCTTTCATCATGATGCTTGGCCTCTTTGCCGCATCACTCCCGGCTAATGCCGCTATCCCATCGGCTAACCCCGGTCAATTAATTAAAGGTTCTCTCGATACCGTTTATTACTACGGTACAGACGAAAAACGTTATGTTTTTCCAACCGAACGCACATACAAATCTTGGTATGGTGAGGATTGGTCCGGTGTAGTCACCATTCCTGATGCTGATTTAATGAGCATCCCTCTTGGCGGAAACGTAACATATCGCCCCGGTGTAAAACTTTTAAAAATCACAACTGATCCAAAAGTTTACGCAGTAGCTGCAGGCGGTACATTGCGCTGGATCGAAACAGAAGAGTTGGCAATAGAGCTCTATGGTGCTGATTGGGCAGATAATGTAGACGATCTCCCGGATCCTTTCTACATCAACTATCGCCAAGGTTCACACATTACCGTTAAATCTGATTTTAACCCATCAGGCGAAAAATCGGTGGCCACCTCCATCTGGAAAGATAAAGGTTTAGCAGAACCGGCAAACTAGTAGGATTCCCCCGGATTATTAAAAAAGACCCTATGGGTCTTTTTTAATAATCGTCCCCCTTTGACGAGGGGGCGTTTGATGGTTTAACCCCTCTAAATCTCCCCTTGTCATGGGAGACTTGTAAACTAGTTTTACAGCCCACTGACAAGGCAAAGCTCAGCTTAGCTGTGAGGTTTGGGGGTTGTTCGTCGAGCTGAGTTCGATTCGTAGTTCGTAATTCGTAGTTCGACAAATAACGTTTTGTGTTATAATGAGTACATATGAAAATCATTACATCTTTTATAGTTTTAACAGCTGCTTTGTTTATCACATCGCACACTGTTAACGCCGCCGAAACAATCTCTTCTGGCGATCTTATCAAAGCCTCCACGCCTGCCGTTTATTATTACGGTGCCGATGGCAAACGCTACGTTTTTCCAACCGAAAAAACTTTTTTAAGTTGGTACGATAATTTTGACTCGGTAAAAACAATCACCGATGCTGAGCTCGCTTCACTTCCAATCGGCGGTAACGTTACCTATCGCCCCGGTGTTCGCATGATCAAAATCACAACCGATCCAAAAACATATGCCGTTGGCACAAATGGTATTCTTCGCCACATCACCAGTGAAGAAATCGCCGTTGCTCTTTATGGCTCGGATTGGAATACAAAGATCGATGACATCCCCGATACATTTTTTGTAAATTATAATATTGGCGATCCGATTACCAACGTTTCTCAATTTACACCGGCCGATGCAACATCTGCGGCAACAAATATCAACTCAGACAAAGGTTTAACAACCTCCCCGCCTGATACTTGCACGGATTGCGACGAACCCCCGGAACCGGGCACCATGAACTTTAGTGTTAACGACCCAAATCCACGCCCCGGCGACACAATCACTTTCACTGCTAATGCTAATGAGTCGGAAGGTGTTCAAATGATTAAAATTCTCGTGGATGAAAACCTTGTAACAACCTGCAACAACACAACTATTTGCACCGGCAATTACCCAATACCACTTATTACAGATTCAAACACATTAACAGCACGCGCCGAAGCAACGTTCATCAATCAAACTTCCAAAGCTCAAGAAATTCAAATTCAAGTCGAGGAAACCACCTTAACGAGCGGTGTAAAAATCTACGCGGATAGAACCAACGTTAAAGTAGGTCAATCTACCGGCATAACCGTCGACGCTCAAGATATAATTGTAAAACGCATAGAAATCTTTGTTGATGGCGCCGGTAAAGCTGTGTGTGAATCCGGGAGCAGAACATGCAAATACTCTTTAACTCCGGATGGAGGTATTGGAACTTTCGTAACTCTGCATGGCATAGTCACAGATTCAATCGGCCGTACCTATCGTAGTGAAAATCTAACAGTAACGGTCACAGAGAATGACTCACCTCTTGTCACCATACAAGCCGATAAAAATTATGTTTATACAGGAGAATCTCTTAATGTAACCGTTACCGCCTCCGATCAAGATGGTATTCAATATCTCGAAATACTTGACCAAAACCGGCAAATACTTAAACATTGTGATGGAGCCGCTCCATGCACATACAATATCGGCCCATGGAACGAAACCGGAGCATATACCTTTTATGGACGCGCCGCAGACGCAATGGACGCAACAGACGAGCAATCAACCGTTGTTACAGTAACTAACCCTTAAAAAGGGTATCTAGTATCTTGTATATTGTATTTTGCGGTTCAAGCATTCATAACTGCTAGATACAAGATACCAAATACTAAATACTTATTATTCATCCTTATCTTATTTATATGATGCAACGCATTATCGCGGCATTCTCATCCATTGCTATGATCGCAAGTTTGTTTATGCCGATGAGCGCCAAAGCGCTTACATTCAATCCCGGTACTTTAATTAAAGGGCAAAGCTACTCCGCCGTTTACTATTTTGCGGAAGATGGCAAACGTTATGTTTTCCCAAACGAAAAAACATACTTCACATGGTACGAAAACTTCGACAACATCGTCATCGTTGACGATCGCACACTCGGAGTAATCCCAATCGGCGGAAATGTTACCTATCGCCCGGGTAAAAAAATGGTTAAAATCACAACAGATCCAACCGTTTATGCTATCGACGTTGGTGGAGTTCTCCGCGCAATCGGAAGCGAGGAACTGGCCCAAACCCTTTACAACATAAACTGGAATCAACAAATAGATGATTTACCGGATGCTTTCTTTATCAACTATAAAATGGGTTCCCCAATCGCAACCGCCGCCGAGTTCAAACCGGCTGATGTTATGAATTCGGTTAGCTCGATATCCGAAAACAAGGGATTCACAAGCACCGAAGCCGCAATCTCTATCGGCGATACCATGACAGGGTTCGTTCCATCAAGCATCACCGTAAAAGTTGGAACAACAGTCACCTGGACAAATCAAGACAGCAAACCACACACGGTAAAAGGTGATGGTTTCCAATCCCCCAACCTCGAATATCGCGAATCATTTAACCGCACATTCAATCAAGTTGGTTCATACCAATTCTATGATACCTACAATGAATCAATGGTTGGAAACATCAGCGTAATAAACTAAACATTTACTTCGCATAAAAAACGTCCCAATGGGACGTTTTTTGTATAGTAAAGATGTTCAAACAAGAGATATTTTTTTAAAAGCTCCAACTATTGACAAAAACACAAATCTTTGCTAGTTTCCTAAATATCGCCGTCTAATCAGGAGGAATATAATTTAAGGAAAAAACGGCCGTACTATGCAAATTGCTGAACGTGATTTATATCGCAAAACAGATGAACTATTAAGCTGGATGCTTCCGCTTACAAATTTAGCACTTGGTGTTTACTGCGTATTCTACGCCTTACAAACCCAAAACATCTGGTAAAAAAAGACGCTCTAATGGGCGTCTTTTTAGTTACTTGAACATTGACAAAATGGTAAAATAATGTTAGTATTATTTTTCTGTCAATTACGACAGAAGCTTCAACCGGAGGTAACTATGAGTGGAGTGATCATCGATACAGTTCGTAACAACCATGATCGATGCATGCTTCAGACCTACGGCTTGATCAGCGGTGGGTTTATCTCTTTTCACGGAGAATGTGGCATCCAAGTCGGTGATTATGTGGTTAATTGCCATACAATCAACGGCAAAAATCAACTCGTTGGCGGTGGAAGCGTCGCCGGTTTCATGAAACTTTCGGACGCCAAGGCTTGTGCGGAATGGATCAACAACCAGGATCGGCGCCATGAAGCCATCATCTGGCCCAACCCCCAAGATGAGATTGACTACATTCGTATCACATAGTCACTTATTCAACTCTTGCGCTCAAACATCTGTTTGAGCGCTTTTCTTTTTAGTTAATCATCATCCATGTTAAAATACTCCCAGTTATGAAAACAACTAAACAACTCGAAAAGATCGCTAATCAAATCCGCCAAGACATCATCAACATGCTTCTAACTGCAGGCAGCGGGCACTCCGCCGGCCCGCTTGGCATGGCCGATGTTTTTACAGCACTCTACCTGGGTGGCATTGCCAAGCTGGATTCTAAAAAGAAAAACGACCCCGCTCGCGATCGCGTAGTTCTCAGCAATGCTCACATCTGCCCGGTGCTCTATGCAACATTGGCGCATGCCGGCTTTATCCCTCACAAACAATTAAAAACTTTGCGCAAACTCGGCTCCCCTCTCCAAGGCCACTCCAACAATCACTATAATAACGGCATCGAAACCTGCGGAGGCCCCCTTGGCCAAGGCATCTCCCAAGCCATAGGCATGGCTTTAGCATCTCGAATGAATCGACGTGGGACGAGCGACGTTAAACGAGCGACGAAAGTTAGTTATCATACCTGGTGCCTTATGAGCGACGGCGAACTGGACGAAGGCCAGTGCTGGGAAGCTTTCATGCTTGCCGGAAAAATGGATCTAAGAGAATTAACCGTTTTTGTCGATCGCAACAACATCCAAATAGATGGCCCCACGGAAGATATCATGCCTCTCGAAAATCTCGCTGATAAATTCAAAGCCTTTAACTGGTTCGTTATCGAAGTCGACGGCCATAATATCCGCGAAATTTTAGATGCCATGAAAAAAGCCCAATCCATGGCCGCCAACCCAACCGTTATTATCTGCCACACAATCCCGGGTAAAGGAGTGGATTTTATGGAGAATAAATACGAATGGCACGGCAAACCACCAAACAAAGAAGAAGCCAAAATCGCACTGCACGAACTACGGACACTGAACGGCAAAATTACCAGCGAACATCAATAACCGACTAATAGTCCTAGTACTTAGTCCTAGTCCTAGTCTTAGTCCTAGTCCTAGTAAATGAATATGAGTATATCCAGGTTTGAAGACATTATTGCTTGGCAGAAAGCGAGAGAACTAAACAAAATATTATATATCGCTTTAAAACAAAATCGAGATTACTATTATAAAGATCAAATACTTCGCGCTTCCTTATCAATCATGAATAATATTGCCGAAGGATTTGGTAGAAAAAGTGAAAAAGAATTTATACATTTTCTCTCAATATCCAACGGATCATGCAATGAAGTAAGAAGTATGCTTTATCTCGGATTAGATTTTAACTACTTTGATGACAAAAAATTTTCAGAATTATATAAATTAACCACCGAAATTGGCTGCATCATAAACGGCCTATCAAAATCCATTAAACTTAACCCCACCCCTAGGACTAGGACTAAGTACTAGGACTAAGTACAAGAATTTTTTAATTATGAAACAAGTACCCCTTAATCCCTACGTCCTGTATAAAACCGTCGAAAAAATCCCAACTCGTAATGGCTACGGCGATGCTCTTTTGGAACTTGGCGAAACAAACCCGGACGTCGTCGTTCTAACGGCTGATCTTGCGGAATCTACCCGCGCGCAAAAATTTGGTGAAACATATCCTGAAAGATTCATCGAGTGCGGAGTTGCCGAGCAAAACATGATGGGTGTAGCGGCAGGGCTCGCGCTTTCCGGTAAAATCCCATTCGTTTCTTCCTATGCCGTCTTCTCCCCCGGCCGATCCTGGGATCAACTCCGAGTCTCTGTTTGCTATGGCAAAGCTAACGTAAAAATCGCCGGCGCTCACACCGGAGTTTCGGTTGGCCCTGATGGTGCCACTCATCAAGCTCTCGAAGACATAGCAATCACGAGAGTTTTACCGGATATTATTGTTTGCGCTCCTTGTGATGCCGAGGAAACCCGCAAATGCACTCTTGCTGCCGCCAAACACAAAGGTCCGGTCTACTTCAGATTCGCCCGTGAAAAAACCCCCGTCATCACAACCAATAAAACTCCATTCGAATTTGGCAAAGCATACGTTTGCCGCGAGGGTTATGATGTAACTCTAATCGCTTGCGGTCCCCTGCTCCACGAAGCGCTGCTCGCCGCCGAAGAACTGGCTAAACAACATATTGAAGCGGAAGTCATCAACTCACACACAATTAAACCACTCGATGGTAAAACAATTCAAACATCTTTAAAAAAGACTCTTTGCGCTGTCACAATCGAGGAGCATCAAACGACCGGAGGCTTACACGGTGCTGTCGCCGAGTTTTGCGCGCAAAATTACCCTGTACCAATCGAACCCATCGGCATGCCCAACCACTTCGGCGAATCCGGTGAACCCGATGAACTTATTACCAAATATGGAATGCGCGCCAAAGATATTGTAAAAGCGGCTAAAAAAGTTTTAAAAAGAAAATAAAAAACAGGTCTCGTACCTGTTTTTAAAATCTTTATAACCTCTCTAATATCTTTTTCGCCAACTTCTGTTCCGCCGCTTGATTTGCCGCATGATCCAATTTACCCAGTGATACATCGACCGTTATTAAAACCGTTTTATTTTTAGCTAAAAAATATAACGCTCCTCCACCCACAAAATCCATACTGGATTGATAAGCATCATCGCCGATATACGAAACCTCAACAACTCCATCCAAAAAATCTTTTTGGCTGTTAAATAATTCTTCTGCTGTCATACCTGCAACCATATCTTTAGATTCTTGAACACCAATTTGTACCATGGTAACCGCATCATCACTGGGTACATCGTAAACACAAAGCTTTTGCCCAGTTGCGTTCCTGGGCTCTGTGTCGTGCTCAATAATTGTAGACCCCACTCCAAACAAAGCATCAACCTCGCTTTGATCAACGAGTTCACACGGATCAATTGATCTCGTTTGATTTAAATCGCTTTTCGTGGTTCGTGGTTCGTTGTTCGATTGCTCGCATCCAGCCCCAAAAATCGCTAAAATAAGGAAAATTGGTAAAATATGTGTCAATTTCATAACAAAACCATTATAGCAGATAAGTACAAGGGGTTGACAGTCCACCCTTTTTATGATAATAAACAGTGTCCCGGGGCCTCGGTTGGGCCCGGGGAACTCTCAAAAATTTAAAGCCTCTTCACAAAACTTCGAGGCTATAAACTTGAGAGAACATGCTGTGTCGCAAGACCAAAAAACTACCGAAAGCAGGCGCGCTTTCGTAAAACCATAAGACCATTGTTCGCAAGTCGGACAGGTCTATCGCATGAGGCGAGGAGAGATAATATTGCTGACATCAGTTAACGAGCCAGCAAAAAGATGGTTGTCATAGTAGCGATACAAGACAACCAAGGAGGAACGTCGTTGTAGCAATGCACGACAAACGATTTGAGGAGATCAAAATAAGCAACACAGCCACCGATGGCGTTCGGGATTTATATCCCACGTCGTTGGGAAAATCATACGCTAACCACCCGAGCTTTTGCAGAGGTGGTTTTTTCTTTTACCTTGATTACCATGATTTTCAGGATTAACAGGATTATTTTATTGTCTGATCCCTGATTCACACGATTCATGGATTAACTTGATTATTTATTCTTCTTATAAACCATCACCTCTCTTGCTATTTGCTATTTGCCATTTGCCATTTGCCTTTTTTAGTTTATAGTATTCTTGTATGAAAAACTTCGACATCATCTGTATCGGTGAAAGCTTGCGCGATATTTTCTATTTTATCGACGAAGCATCGGTTAGTTGCAGTATCGAAAAAGATAGATGCTTGCTCTGCCTCGAGTACGCGGAAAAAATCCCGGTTCGCAGTGTAATAAAAGTCCCTGCCGCGGGCAACTCTGCAAACGCGGCAGTCAGTTCCTCGCGTCTGGGTTTAAAAAGCGCTTTGGTTAGTTGGGTTGGGCAAGATTTTGTTGGCGATCAACTCAAAAATCATCTTCGCGAACAAAAAGTGGATGTTTCATTATTATGCAAATGCCAAAAACAACAAACCAGCGAAGCCACACTCTTAAGCTATAAAGGCGAACGCACGCAACTGCTATTTTTTAAACCCAGATTTTACAAACTTCCAAAACTGCAAAAAACAAATTGGATATACTACAGCGCCATGGGTAATAAATTTGAAAAATTCGATAAAGAACTGGTTAAATATCTAAACGACAATAAAAAAATAAAATTCTCTTTCCAACCCGGAACAACCCATGTTCGCAAAGGATTAAAACACCTTAAACCGCTTATAAAACGCAGTGATGTTTTTATTTTAAATAAAGATGAAGCTCAACATATACTTGATGGCAATATAAGGCCAATCAAAAATCTACTGGAAGATTTTCATAAACTTGGTGCAAATATTGTTGTAATCACAGATGGTAAACAGGGTGCTTATGCAAACGAAGGCAAAAATTTTTGGCACATGCCTATCTTTAAAGGTGATGCTAAAGAACGCACAGGAGCCGGCGACGCTTTTGCCGCCGCATTCACTGTTGCGATCATGCAAAACAAAAAAATTCCCGAAGCACTGCGCTGGGGTACAGCAAACTCTTGGAGTGTTGTGCGCGAGGTAGGCCCGCAAAAAGGCTTACTTACCAAATCACAAATGCAAACTATTCTTAAACGCTTTAAAACCAAAGCAAATCAAATTTAAAGTCGTAATGCTATTACCAGTCGTAGTGCTTAGTCGTAGTCGTAGTAAAAAAAAGATATGTTAGTTTTAACAGTTGTCAGTGTAATATGTTTTTTTACAGTAGATAATAATGATAATCCTGTAAATTGTTGTTCAGGAAATCCTGGTAAATCCTGGTTCAAGGTAAATAAAAGACCCCGTAGAATTACGAGGTTTTAGATTGCGTCAAAGATAGATCTTCCTTTAGGTGTACCGGGTAAACCGCTTATCACACCCATGCGTGACTCTGATAGGTAAACTCTAATCAAGTAACTTAAACCTTTTAATGACATTTTTAATACATCTTTTGAAAAATCAACCTTATCCGAAGTTAGTAATTCATCCCGTAATATATCCACTGGAACGGCAAACTTTTGTACAACATTTCGTGCTGCTTTAAGAGCAAGCTCCAATTGCTTATCTGTTGGCAAATCCGCAAAATACGATTGAGCGATTCTCACTAGTTCTAAAGTACGATCAAAATTAGCCGATGTTGTGGAAAGCTTAATAAAAGCAAACGGCTGAGGCCAAAAAACCGTATGCAACTCCGGCCTAAGAACAAGCCGTTGCTTCTTCAAGAACTTTTCCAAAAATCCCTTTTCGCCAAAAAGCGCGTAAAATGCAATAACGATTTTTATGTAAGTCTGTCTATCCTTGGGCAATGGATAAAAAATCAGCAAATCTTGTTTTTTGCCTATCGAATCATCAAATGGACAATCCTCGTAGAGCGCGGTTACGCTTGGAGCCTTACAAACAAATCTTTGAGCAGATGCATTAACCACATTCAGTTGCGATAACCTCTCTACCAAATCCTCGTGTAAGCAAGGCTCGCCCGAAAAAACCAATGTATTAGCCGGATGAATAAATTTGTCACGAAAACGCAAACTTTGTTTACGTTCCGCACGCTTGGCAAATTCGGATTCATCCCAAGGTGTAATGCACATTCTGTGCCAATCCGGTGAAACTTTCGAATAAAACCAGCTCCAAAAAGCACCGGCTACATCATTTTTAAAAGCAACACCGTTTCCTCGACTTGCTGAAAATAATTTTGCCGATGGTGGATTATTCATCATCATTCGGATCAAAGTCTCCAAGCATTTGGCATCATGTCTGTCTTTACCGTGATGCGTATAATTGAGCTCTATGTAACCATGCTCCATAGAACAAGTTACAGCTTTATCGTTAAGCTTTCCGCCAAACTCTGAATTAAGATGGGCTGGCAAAGTTCGCACAAAAGCCAAACCCGCGCCTGGCGGGTCGATATCCGCCAGCCTTCCGCCGGCAATAAAAACTCGGTAATTACGCTTACGGCCTTTACCAATTCTCAGATCATCGCTCGAAATAAGTATCAAGCCATTCGGCATCATCGTTGCATCGTATTGATTTTCATGGTGCGAAAATGTTTGTGTTTCCATCCTCTTCTCCTTGTTAAAACAGACATATATTTATCTTGTTATGGACAAAATGTCAAACCATCATATTGACTGCTATATACCAAGATGTTTAAATTCGCACATCGCACTTTCCTTTTAACGGAGGGTTTATGCCAGCGTCTAACGCCCGCAAATTACCGCAACCTAAAGAAGATACAGAAAATAACCAAGACACAGATCGCAAGGCCAGCGAAATATCTATACCCGACCTTTCTCAAGATGATCTGCGCGCGCTAACCGATACGGAGCTTCGCCGATGCATGAACGGTGCCGAAGCCCGTTCCCGTATGCCGGGGCTCCGCGGCTCAAGCGGAGCCAAAGATTATCGCATACTTAAGGGCGAGTTCAATCGCCGCCATCCCGGCAAAAAACCTCCCCGCTGGCGCTCTATTCCGCCCCCACCCAAAAACCCCTCTAAATAACCTCTAAACTGGAGGTTTTTTTGTCTTGAACCTTGATTCCCTCCAAAGGCGGGCAAGCGCTTGATTAAATGATTACCTTGATTATTTATCATACACAAACTTTTAGCTGAACAAAGCCACATAACATCCTCCATTTCCTTCACTAAACACTGTTCACTGATCACTCACTAATAGACCCTTTTTCTTCAATTACTAGGACTAAGACTAAGTACTAGGACTTTTTCTGTAATTTCAGATATAACAAAAAAGCAATTTTTAGCTTACCTTAGCCAAATTACCCGCCCAACACCCTTGACAAAATGCCCATTTTATGCTATATTATCGTGTTCCAAAACAATAGAAAGGTAGATATCAAATGAAACTTCTTCTCATCGTTGTCACCTCCGCCCTCGCCCTCACCTCCGCCATCGGCTGCGCCTCAAAAGCCGAGCCTCGCATGCCCGTCATGGAGGGCAGGGTGAGCGATAACACTCACCAAATCGTAGAGTTGCAGAGGATGGTGAAAGAAATGCAACTCTACACCTACTCGCTCGAGTACATGCTCGAACAAGACGGAAAAGATCTGCAGAGGCTGCGCGACGAGCTCTGTGGCAAAGACACTAATTTCTGCAACACCTATTCCGTCGAATGAACCTTCCCCGCCCCTTCCACTCTAGCCGACCTGCCCCAGCCCCCTTGTCAAAGGGGGACATCCAATGCAAAGCATTGGATTGGGGGATTATCTCGGCTTCCCTTCCTACAAATCGATCTTTTGCTAAATACGAAATTCGATTTGCAAGAAGGGAATCAACCCTCGAACCTTCGACAAGGAGAGAAAAAAGTTGAAAAAAGAAGATTGGAAAAATCTGGCGATTTTTCTGCTCTTGATGCTGGTCACCGGCCCGCTGATTTATTACGCGGCATGCCGGATGTTCAGCTACGAAGAAGATCCCGAGAATAAAGTTAAAAATTCTCATCCGCTGATGCAAACCCGCGAAGGCGAGACGCTTTTCATCGGCAACACCCTCCCCTGCCCGGTGGTTCCCACCAGTTTGTGTGAGGGGAGCTTCTACGTAGTTCCGGTTTCATCGGCTAACAAGCCGATAAAACTCTGAAAGGAGTAATAATGAAACACATCGTCTACACGGTGTTGACGATCTTGGGCGCCATCGCCCTTGCAACGCTACTCGCCAACCTCACCGGTTGTGGCGGTTCCAGCCAAGCTCTCAACTTGGCCAAACAGAACCGGCAGGACCTGAAATACGAGGAGCGAAACCGCGATATCGCCGATCGCCAGCTCGAAAGAGCAATTAACGATCGACATACAGATATCTTGAACCTCCAGCACGAGCTCAAAAAGCTCCGTGCTGTTGTCGAGGTAATCTGCTCAAAAAACCCGGACCAGTGCAAAAGCGCTGATCCGGAAAAAGAAGTCACACCAGAAGAAGTGCTGCCAAACTGGCGCTAAGCGCCTGAAAGGATCAAGAAAATGTTGAAATCATTTTTGTTCGGAATTTCTTGCCTGTTTATCTGGTCAGTCATTGCTATCGGATCGCTCTTCATGGGCGGTTGTGGCGGCGAAGGCGCAACCGCTTACGGAGCGCCTGCTCTATCTGCCGATTTGCCCCCGGGCGCAACCTGCGTCCCCGGCGAACCCCGCGACTATGTCTGCGAGGATGGCAAGATGGTGAGTGTGGTTTGCGCCGAAGACGGAATGTCATACAGCGCCGCCATTTGCCCTCCATCATCTCAACCCGACGCCGGCACCACACCCGAAGCTTCCCCCGAGGAAGACTCGGCGGTTGAACCGGATGCGGAAGTTGAAGCAGACGCTCAGGTTACACCTGATGCGGAGGCGGATGCGGAAGCGGATGCAAACACGCTCCCGCAAAGCTGTAACGTCGATGTGATTGCTGATTTCGGTGAAGAATTCCCAAATTTCACCCAAATCACATCCGATGGCCATAGCTACGGAGTAAGTTTCGTAAGCAAAGGTAGCAACAACATCCGTCTTTTCAAGATGAGCGAGGATGGCGAAGAACTACTTTCTTACGTCATCCCGGATAGCAACGGCGGTCTGGGACATGTCGTTCGCCCGCGCTCATATGGTGGGTACATCGTTGCCTACCAAAACAGTTTCGGATTCGCCGTAAAGATCATGGATCAAGAGTTGACCCACCTCTACGGAATGTCGGAACCAAGGGCGTTCGACATTGTCCCATCACACGTGGGTGGTGCATGGCTCGTTCGGCAAGAAGCCGAAAACGGAACATTCGTCGTGTCGCTCCAGCATCTCAACACCACTGGCGCGCTTGCTGATCGATTCGTGATCTACGCCCAAACGGGCATCAACGCCTACGGCGGGTTGAGCATCGCGAATGGAGTCGATATCAACGGTACCGTGGGCTACTTGCTCACCACGCCCAGCAACGACGCCTACGAGCAAACCACTGCACTAGGGTTCCTGTTCCCAAATGGACATACGGAATCACTAGAGCTCATGAAGTTCGTGGCTACCGGCAACATCAGTGGTGGAACAATCGGACTTTACAACCAAAATTACAACTTCGTTGCCGACTGGACAAAGTTCACGTACGACAACGAAGGTAACAGCACCAGCAGCCGCTACCTCACAACCTACAACCAGCTCGGTGACGAGCTCTACACGGTTGAAGCTCCGTGGGGCCACATCCGGCCTTACGCCAATGGTTGGGTCGTGAGCAAAGCCGGCGGACTGTACGTTGAAACGGACCGTAGTATCAATATCAGTTTCCGCGACAACCAAATGGAAGAAGTCTATTCTTTCAACGTCGTAGAGGATATTGATTTGTACTACATGACAACCTCGCAAGTTGCCGTCCTTCGCCCCGGTAAGCTGGCGGTCACCTACACAGAAAAAATGAGCGACGATACCTACCACGGCAAAGTCGCTTTTCTCTCCTGCCAATAGCACTTTCCTCCCAGCCAACTCGCACTCCGCGACTTGGCTTCCCTTCCTACAAATCGAATCGTAGTTCGTCGTTCGAAATTCGATGTTCGATTAGTAAGAAGGGAATCATCCCTCGCTTTTTAGACAAAAGGAGAAAACATGAACCGTTCAACGCAAATGTTTGTTTCTTGTATCTTGGTATTGTTTGGAATTTTCGCTATCGGTTGCGGAGGCGAAGGCGACACGTACAACACGTACGTAGAGTCAAACGAAAAATGCATTCCCGGCCAAAGTTTCGGCTGTGTTTGCCCGGGTGGAATCACAGGCTATCAAGTCTGCAATGATTTCGAAACATACGACACTTGCCGTTGCCAAAAACCCGAACCCGACGCTGGCACAACACCCGAAGCTTCTCCCGAGGGGGATGCGGAAGTGGATGCGCAAGCTGAAGCTGACACCGATGCTCAGGTTACTCCTGATGCGGATGCTGATGCTGAAGTTGAAGCCGGCGAAGATAGCGGAACTGACGCTGGCAACGATGCCAACACTGATCCCATCCTCACCATCCAAGGCGACATACCAGAAAACCAAACAGTGGCCGCCGGCACTGTGGGACAAATCTTCCATAGTGCCACATTCTGCACCTCGCAAAACATCGAAGTGCAGGAATTGGATTACAAGCTCTTGGGGCAAATGGGAGGCGATGTCGTTGCCAACGACGGAACTCCCTATTTCACCAACATCAAGCTCATCGATCTTGATTTTGGGAATACCCTCATGGGCCCAATGGAACTAGATTCCAACGGACTCACCGGAGCTCAAAACATCCATTTCACGGATAGCCTCATCATGAACGCCGGCGAGTGCAAACACATCGCTTTCGTAGCTAGCATTGAGGACCAAGAAGTAACTCCAGGGGATTTGTACGGACACGAATACCAAGTGTACCTCAACTTCCCCCTGGAACCTTACGGCTTGGTCACACTCGCAGACGGCACGGAGCTGAAGCACGATGAAATCTCGCTCACCAATCATGTTGGTGGAGAAATCACAATCGTTGCTCCCGACTGTCCGCCTTATCACGCGCAAAGCAGCCTCACAGTCACCGAAGATGGACACCCATCTTCAACGATCGTCATCGGCGGTAAGGATGTATGGGTGCCCATGGCTCGTTACCAAGCCTGCGCGCAAGGTAACGAAGACGTGAAGCTTTCCCAGATCGGCGTTCAGTGGCGCACGCAAAACGGTGGCATGTCTGCCGAGAGTTTTTCTCTCGTTGGTGTAGCGCATGAAGGTAGCATTCTTGGCACGGCCCAATTCAACAACAATGATCCTTACGGACTCGTTGATGTTGACCTCAGCAACGGCATCACAATCGCCAAGGGTGATTGCCAATCGATCGAGCTTTGGGCAAAATTCGCTCCGGTTGTGTCATCAACGCAAGCGGGCGGCGAGTGGAGTCATTACGCTCGCTCCGGCAAATCCGTTTCGTTGCGCATAGGCGAAAGCGTTCCTTTCTACGGAACCGACGCCTACTGCAACACTGCGGATTACGCCGGCAAACTCTTCGTGCATGCCCGCGGACTTACGACCGGCGAAAAGATCTTTGCGGACGAAGGTGCGGCTCAACCGAGCTTCATGACAGTCCGCAAGAGCAAGCCCATTGTGACCCCGCAGCAGCTTACGAGCACCGTGCTGTCGTCCGGCGAGCAAGAAATCGCACGTTGGCAGGTCGGCGCAGATAGCAATGGCGCGATCGCGATGAAGCAAACCACCTTCATTGTGACAAAGAGTGCCAATGTGAGCTTGAGCCACTTCCGTCTTTACCGCGGAAGCGTCCAATTGCCGGCGAACGAATACTGGATCACCGATTCAGTAAGCGGCGCCGACCTCTCCGCTGGCACCATCAACGACGCCGCCACCATAGCGGTAAGCTTTGTCGGAGAAGATGTGGTTTCCAACAACGGCAACCTTTACAGCCTCCGTGCAACGGTTGGCTACATCGGCTCCGGCAACAATGTGAGCGTACAGTTCAAAGCAGATTTCCCCGCTGTGGCAAATCCCATCACGGGGTATCTGTTGAACAATGATTCCTACGCTCCTTACGCAGCCTCTCCCCACCTCTTCAATGTTGGTGACTACAGCGGTTGTAATTCCAGTGGTCCTTGCGGACACAGTCTCGGCACCTTCGTTTGGTCAGACGAATCCAATATCCCACATATCGCCACAACCCAAGAATTGGGTGGATCGCGTGACTGGGCTGTCGACCAGCACGTCGAAGTCCTCTCAGGGCACTGGAACAAATCCAACTAACCCCGCCCTTTCCCCAAGCTCAACTCTCGAGCACCCCATACAGTTCTTGTATGGGGTTTTTCTTTTGCTAAATTAAGCTATTTTGTTATCGGCAACTATTGACATTTATCACATTTTCTGCCAAGGTTCAGCTACTCGGAAATCAAAAACGGAGGTAAAAAAATGACCGAACCGCTCGTTCACAATAACCCGGATGCTTCTGATGACGTTCTTGCCAAAGAGGCGGAAGCGTTCTTAGCAAAGTCCGCTCCTCGGCAAGCTATGGTGCAATTCCTTGTCAAACAAAATGAATTGTTACTCGAGGCTTATACCGATGAGAACAATGGCGGCCTGGGATGGCTAACACTTTCTGAACTGCGCAAAGCCTTTCCCGCCTCGGTGCGCATGAATGCTTTCAAAACACGCCCTGATATCCGTCAACGAATCACAACCGAACTCACAGGTTTGCGCCCCAAAACAGCGCGAGGCAAAGACGCTGAGTTTCAATCCAGCCTAATCGACTCTGCCATTGATGATGGAGATATCGATTTATCTGAATTCGAGTGTGCATTCAATGCGAATGAGCTGGTTGTTTACATGGATGTTTCCTCTTTTTGGAAACACTTCATGAATGAATCCCTCAGCCGTATCATCGTAGAGAATACGCCCAGAGAAAAAGATTTTTTTGCGTTTCTTTTGGATGTATTCTTGCAAGATCGCGGTGCACTGAAACCGATTCTCACTCATTACGATGTGCGAACCGCGATCGATGGTGAAACCTGGCAAAAACGCATCCCCCTGGATAAAAGAGTGGCCGTAGACAAGGCTCGCCTAACTCAAGAGAGCGAATCCACCAGTCGTGCGTTTACCGCAAAGCAAGAACTCGAGATAGTTACTCTTAAGGTACTGGTAGATAGCCTGGATCTGACGGATCTGGTTCCAATCCTGCAAACTGCCGGCGAAAAAATGGGTTTGGAAACGGCTTCGGGCGAAGCCGTCCCCGAAATCCAGATGGGCGATGAAGAGCTCGAGGAGTTGCCGGATCAAATAACACCCACTGATGATGATGATGATGAAGAAGGCGATTCAAAAAAAGGCTAAAGGCGTCGGATACCGCAATTTTCGACGCCGCCCAAACCCAATTCGAACGAGCCGGATCATCACCAACCATCGAAATCGAACCTGAATCCAACCCAAAGGATCCGGATAACGATAGACAAACCACATTCGATTCGGAGATTGATAGGGCGATCGACTCAATCGGAAGTATGCGGGTCGAACCCCCAACATTGGATGGCGTGGTTATCAGCGAACGCCCCGCTCCTTACATATCAGATTCCATGTTTGCATCAGTTGGCGAATCATCCGAACCCTCGCTAACCGAAAAAGAGGCAAGCAGCCCATCGGTAAATGAACGCCGTCGAGTAATCATTGAAACACTGCAAACCCTGCTTGGAATCAAGCACTGGCCTCGCGTAGACAAGGTGCACATTCATATCCTCGAAGCCGCGGAAGCTTTGTTCATACTCGATGAGCAAATAGAGGACGAGGAAATGCTCCGAAAAGTACTGCTCTTGGTACTATTCAGCATGAACCCAAAAAACTATTCGCCAAGCGACCCTTCTGTTATGAAGCGCAAACGCGATGCTTTGCAACGCGCGCTCATCGCGGAATTCAAAAAACGCGGTAAGCATGACCTGGCCGCAAAACTCGAAAAAAACCGTTCACATCTTTCGGGCCAACATAAGGCCGTCAAAATCTAAAAACCCACAAACTTGTGGGTCTTTTTTTACCTTGATGTATAGGATTTTCAGGATTACCAGGATTTTTTAATCACTGTCCACTCACTTATCAACCATTTACAAACCAATAAAAGTCATTTTCAGTTTCTAGGACTAGGACTAAGTACTAGGGCTAAGTAAGATTAAGTTACCAGCTTCCTCCCCCTCCTCCACCAAAACCTCCACCCGAATATCCTCCGCCCGAAGAAAACCCCGATCCCCCGCTGCCAGCTTGAGATGGAGGCGAATAAACCGAAGCGGCGGAAACCGTTCCCATATCCGAAATCGCGCTTGCCAACAAAATTGGTGTCCAACCCGAAACATTTCCTTCTGCCCAATCCGGTGGTCGCATTTGTAAATCCTTAAATTGCTCTGCCCATGCCTTCTCCACACCTAACGCGATTGCCGCCGGTAAAAATTCCATAAACTGTTGCGGTGTTCGGGATGGCGCGTTATGAAACTTTAACCTCTCTTCCTCTGTTACACTTAAAAACCATTTAAAACCTTTAACCTGTGCAACTATGGAAGTTCCTTTTTTGGTTCTTTTTGGCATAAACCAACCAAAAACCGAAATAATCACGAAAGTCGCAAAACCTGATGCAATACCAACAGGAGCATAAATTCCAATTAAACCAACCACAAACCCTGCCAATGCAGCTCCCAATATATACAAGATCCTAACTGTGTATGGGCTTGCATCAAAAATAGAAAGAGCTTTTAAATGTTTCTCTGCCGCACTGTTAGCCTTTTGTACATCGGAATAAAAACTATCTTTTTTTAAATCATCAAATGTAGTTCTTTCTCGATTTCCATCTTTAAATAATCCATTCCATAAATCCAAATCCCATTTTGATGCTGATTTTGGCGGTGTATTCTTTTTGATAAATGTATAAGTCTGTTTTTCACCAAAAAGTTTTTTCTCGGTTCCGTATTCAATATGCAAATAACCCTTGCGCGCCATATCAATAATTGTTGCCGTTATTCCGCGTTGTGGAATCATACCTTGCCCCAAAGCCCCGGAAAGAACTATCGGAGCCATATCCTCGGGAATCTCATATTGCGGTATCACTGTTTCCGGTTCAGGATCTTTTCCTCTTGTCCACCATAAGTACAACATACCAAACAGGGCAATAATTGGTATTATCATTATCCAATTATCTCTTATCGCTTCCCAAAAAAGCTCCGATTGTGTTGGTTGCCTTATCACGCCTTCTGCGAATCCAAAAACAACACTCATACCCTCTCCCTCCTCAAAAGATCTTGTGGATTTTACCAAAAACGAATCCTCCTCATTTATCATTTCACAAGATTCCTCTACCGAACCCGGTATTCCCGTAAAACAAGCAAATGCCACTGCCGTGTTTGCCTCATCAACCGGTGAATATAATCTAAACGAAGTAGTTTCGATTGGAATTGGCCAGTCGTTACCTGTTATATTCCAATACAATTCCGTATTACCTTCAAAAAAATTAATAGCTTTATTGGTTTCATATTCAATTACATATACATGTTCACCGGTAATCGTAACATCCGCTTTACCGATTTTCAGCGTCCAAACATCACCCGAATGAGATTGTGAGTATTCCTCTTTTTCACCATCCCTTAAAACCTCTCTTAAACGATACCGCAGATCATATTTCATTCCGTCTCTTAAATAAGATTCCGGGATATTCCTGAAAATTCCATGTTTTTGCAAATCTCCAAAATCGTAAGTTATTTCTTCCCTGATTATCAACCTGCGGTCAGCTCCCAAAGTTGCGGTAACATTAAAAGAAGTTATTTGTTGCGAAGCTCGCTTTGGCGGCATTTCAACTTCTGTCCTGGTATTGTTTGGAACTTGGGCAATAGCAGTATTTGTTAAAAACAAAAATCCCAGAGCCAAGCTGAAAAAAGTAATAATTATCTTTTTCATATAAAATAAAGAGTAGCACAAACAAAAGAAGCTTATAAGCGTTGTCAAGATCTAAACCAATTAACGGCACTTGTACGATGTACAATGTAAGATGTACGATGTACTAATTATGAATTGGCTAATCAAATTTGCTAAAAACCCCCGCAGTATCAGCTCAATCGCCCCCAGCTCCAAAAGCCTTGGGCATCTCATGACAAAAAATCTGCCATCAAATGCCCGTGTTTTGGAACTTGGTTCCGGCTCCGGAGCTATAACCGAATGCATCCTAAACAAGCTTGATAACCCATCATTGCTAACTTCGGTCGAAATAGATGATGAACTCTGCAATTTCTGCAAAAAAAAGTTTCCTGAAGTAAATTTTATCAATAAAGACATTCAAGAAATACTAAGCCGGGATGAATCTTATGATTTCATACTTTCGGGCGTACCATTTGTACCAATGCAAAAAAACCGAAGACAACAAAATTTCAATTTAATTAAAAAAAACTTAAATCCGGGCGGCTCGTTCATCATGTACCAATATTCACTATATACTCGCAAAGAGCTTCGCAATATCTTTGGCAACTTACAAACAAATTTCACCCCCTGGAACCTGCCCCCCGCATTTGTTTTCACATGTAAAAAAATTTAGTCAGTACGACCACATGGGGATCGTCCCTATAAAAATATTTTTCATTTTTTCATTTTTTAATTATTTCATTTATAAGATGTTGCATGTTATAATAGTTGCATGTCCTGGTTAGGAGGGTTAGACGTTTTAACAATCGGCGCGGGTACGCGCGACGTCTTTATTAAAAGCAAACATTTCGAAAAAAAATCCGATCCCAAAGCTCCGGCCGGTTTCGATGCGTGCTTTCCCATGGGGTCTAAAATTCCGTTAGATGATATCTACCTGGAAACAGGCGGTGGAGCTACAAATGCGGCGGTTACTTTTAGGCAACTCGGTTTTAAAACCGCTTGCATGTGCCGGGTTGGCGCCGATAGCAACGGAAACGCAGTCAAAGAAGCTCTTAGCGCGCGGGGCATAAATACAAAGTTCATCCAAACCGATAGCAAGCATCAAACCAGCTATGCCGTAATAATACTTGCGGGCTCAGGCCAACGCAGTATCTTGGTTTATCGTGGTGCATCAAATTTTTTAGATACTAATGAGTGCGATTGGAACAAAATCAATCCTTCTTGGTTTTATCTGACTTCTCTTGGAGGTAAATTACCTCAAATTAAAACTATTTTCAGCAAAGTAAAATCCGATAATATCAAAGTAGCCTGGAATCCCGGCAACAGCGAGCTCAAACTTGGCCTTAAAAAACTACAAACTCATATCCAAAATACAGATCTCCTCTTTTTAAATCGCGAGGAATCTGCTTTACTTACCGAAAAACCTCCGCGCCATCTTATCGAGATAATCAAACAACTTGGCCATTTGCCCAAACAAGCATTAGTTATCACCGATGGCCCCAATGGAGCCTACGCATACAATCCCAAAGACAAATCACTTCTCCACGCCAAGGCAATCCCCGGCAAACGCATCAACACAACCGGTGCGGGCGATGCGTTTGGCAGTGGTTTTACAGCATCTTTCATTAAAGATGGCGATATTCGCAAAGCTCTTTGCGTGGGCTCATACAACAGCATAGGAGTTATTACCACTATGGGCGCCAAAGTTGGAATATTGGAAAGTTTCCCCGGTTCACAAAAAATGAAACGTTGCAAAATCAAACAGATCAAACTATGAATCTCTTAACCAAGTTTAAGCAGATATTTTCCGAAAACCAAATCATGGTTGTTCTTTTTGGTATTATTGCCGGGTTGGTTTTTCCGCGACTCTTTGATTCGCTTGCTCCCTACACCACCCAAATGCTGATCCTGATCTTCTTTTGCTCCAGCTTAAGGCTTGAGTTAAAAGAAATAATCGCTTACGCCAAAGATTGGAAAATGCTAAGCATGGTAAATGGTTTCATGCTGATATTTTTACCAATTCTAATGTGGCTTCCTTTGGCGTTGTTCGCGCCCGATTGGGCAATGGCATTCTTGATACTCGGAGCAATGCCAACCGGCATGACAATCGCTCTTATCGCCGATCTCTTTGGAGGCAAAACAACCCTCGCCCTGGTTATCACCGCAACAACATCACTTCTTGCGCCATTAACTGTTCCATTTGTATTTTGGTTAACAATTGGCCAGGCTGTTCCAATTCCTGTTGTATCTCTTTTTACCAATCTTTTCATAACAATCGTACTGCCTTTTATTGTCGCAACTTACGTAAAACAAAAAAGGCCAAAATTTGTTATTAAGTACGATTTCTGGTGGCGCGAAATCTCTATCATCACTTTTGGTATTTTAATTGCAACAATAGTTGCCGATACCGTTGGCTCAGAAGGCGCAATATCACTTTCATACCGCGATGCCGGGCTTGTGACTGTAATGCTCATCTACATGTCGGCGCTCGTAACCATCTCTTACTTCATGAGCTGGTGGCGTACAAATTCCGAAAAAGCCACAATCGCGCTTTGCATCGTTTATTTAAACAACACGCTCTCGCTTTATATCGCCAACAAATTCTTCCCCGATGCCCGGCTCATGACCCAACTCGTCATCCTCCTCCTTGTCATCAACTTCCTACTCCCCCCATTCCGCTGGATAGCCGCTCATGCCGTTGAACTCGACAAAAGAAAAACCAAAACCAAAAGTCGCAGGATTAAATAAGGATAAATCGAGCGGTACCAGCTGATCTGGTCAGCTCGATTCTTATTCTAATTTGTTATCAAACTTAGCTCGACTTTTTTATTTTACAAGTTGTCGAGATTAACTCGACCATGTACAATCTACACAAAATTTAACTCTTGCTATTTGTTATTCGCTATTTGTAATTGATATATGAAAATTTTCGTCACACACAAAATCCACGAATCCGGTTTAAAAATGCTAAAGAAAGCCGGCCACACAGTCACAGTTTATTCTAAAGATGAAATAATTCCTCGCGCAAAACTCTTAAAAAGCGTAAAAGGATGCGACGCGGTCTTATCTCTTTTAACCGACAAAATTAACGACGAATTTTTTACAGCCGCTGGTTCAAAGCTAAAAATCGTAGCAAATTTTGCAGTCGGTTTTGATAATATCGACCTTGATTCCGCAAAAAAACACGGCATCATTATCACCAACACGCCAAGCGAAAAAGTCAACGAATCTGTAGCCGAGCACACATTCGCGCTCATGCTATCGTTGGCCAGGCGCATCCCCGAGGCCGATCATTTTGCCAAACGTGGATTATACAAGGGCTGGTCGCCAACGCTTTTAACAGGTACGGACATGCACGGCAAAACCATTGGCCTAATTGGCGCCGGGCGTATTGGCTCCATGGCGGCACGCTGTGGAGTAAAAGGCTTCGGTATGAAGTTGATTTACAGCGATCTTCATCGCAATGAAAGCATCGAAAAAGAGCTTGGCGCCAAAAAAGTCAGCCAAACCGAGCTTCTCAAAAAAGCCGATTTCATTTCTCTTCACGTACCGCTTCTCCCTTCCACTCGCCATCTGATTTCTGACAAAGAATTTAAATTAATGAAACCTACGGCTTACATAGTTAACACGGCACGAGGCCCTGTTATTGATGAAAAAGCCCTACTCAGAGCTTTAAAAACCAAACGCATAGCTGGAGCAGGCTTGGATGTATTTGAATGTGAACCGGCTATAGACTGCGACCTCCGCGATAACATGGAACTTAAATCTCACGATAACGTAATCCTCACTCCACACATAGCGAGCGCCACAGAAGAAGCCCGCCAAGACATGAGCGAAATAGCCGCTAAAAACATAATTGCAGTTCTTAAAGGTAAAAAACCCCTAACACCTGCAAAATAAACAATTTGCTGAATTTATTTCAGCAAAAAAAGACCCCGCTTCATTGCAGGGTTTTTAGTCTTCATCAGAATTCTCGTAAGAGATAGAAATTTCCGGATCTTCCGGTTTGTTCTTTTCCGAAGGAATAATTGAAGGTGCATTATTTTGCGGTAAAACCAATTCAGCGTCCGGGCTTCCCGGTGGTACGGAAGGCGGAGGAAAAATGGTTTGAGTTTTTTTAGGTGTGGATTCAGGATAAAAAGCATCCTGTTTAGTCGCCAAAAACGTTGGATTAGAGCCAACCTCTTCCAAATATCTCTGCACTCTGGCCATAGCCTCAGGGTCTTTTTCGCATTGCAGTGTTACCATATCGCTTGGCTTGGCACAGCGCAGCCTATCCATTTCCGCTACCGGCACAATAGGCGTTTGGCGCTCATATTTTATATCGTCTTCTAGTTCTGCTTTCGCATCCTCTATTATTTGATTAATAACAAATGCTGCGTTTTTTGCGCTAAGACGCAGTTCCTCAAAACGAGCATCCCATTTTCTTTGATCCCATAAATCATTTCTGGCAAACTTTCCTGCCAAAAAATTATTCCTTGCGCTTTCACGGTGGATACTGCACCAACGAGTTAACGATTTCTCTGTTTCCCAGATTAAACCGGATTCAAACCTAATTTCCGTTTCAAGCAACATCAAAAATACTTTATACTCAACTTCATCACGATCCGCCTCTGCACCCAAAAGATCGTTTAAATAACTTTCACCTTCTTTGCTTTTAAGGAACAAATCAATACCGTAGAACCATTCTATCTTATAACGCTCAGCTTCTGCGTTCGGCATGGTACCTCCTTTCAAGCTCATCTAACTAAAAAAACACTAAAATGTCAATCATTTCAACATCTTGTATCTAGTATCTGGTATCTTGTATTTGGCAGTTCAATCTGCTTAGATTTTCAGATTCCAGACGCGTCCACATAGCTTCAGGACCCTCGTAGCTTCTTGACCCACATAGCTTTCGTAGTGGGTTAGCGTAGTGGGTTGTTATTTGTAAATTTATAAGTACCGCTCGCTTTATTATTTATTATTCTTGACCCTCGAAGCTCGTAGAGCGTAGTGGGTTGTGATTTGTTATTTAAGTCCCATAATTCTCGCAGATCCCGAGCGCAGTCGAGGGGGGGGGAGTTCCAAGTTAGTAATGTAAAGCCATCTCATCCAAATCTTGTAAAAATTTAATCTCCTCATCCAATACTCTTTGAAAAGCTGTTAGATCGCGCTTCCGATACGCCTCTCGTTTTTTAATAAAAAAAGTCTGCAGTTTAGGCAGTGCGGTTAATATTTTTTCTTCATCCTCCGGCTTGGGATCCGGCATTTGCATCATCTCCGCAATAAAGACCGGCTCCGGCACCGGTATGGCTTTGTAAACTAGTTCAATCCTCATACTAATCCTCTATTGCCGATTCAGATAAATTTCTTGCAGCTAAACCGACCCATCTGGCAGGACCTGTTTTAAGCTTCGCGATTTCTTCTTGCTCTTTCTCTATCATCCTCCGAAACGGAGCCTTTTCAGCTTCATGATCAATGTTACTTTCAAATTTTATTTTTTCACTCATATTTAGCTATCAGCTATCAGCTCTTGACCGCCTTTGGTGGTATCCGCTAACAGCTAAGTTTTACCCTCGATTAATTACGAGCATGATATATCCCGCGTATAAAAAAAGAAATAGCACGCCTTGCCAACGCTGTAGAGTATGTTTTTTGCCAACAAACATCCAGGTAAACAATAAAAAAGTTGCCAAAACAACCATCAAAACATCAAAATTTGAAGATGAGGCAAATGGCAATGGCCTGATTATTGCGCTTAAACCCAATATCCACAAAATGTTAAATATATTTGACCCTACGGCATTACCAACAGCCAACTCTGTATTCTTTTTATAAGCCGCGACTACCGACGTAACCAATTCCGGCAAAGAAGTTCCAATAGCCACAACGGTTAAACCTATTAAAGTTGTACTGATTCCCAAAGCCTCGGCAACACTAACCGCGCCGTTTACAACCCAGTTTCCACCAACTACCAAACCAGCTAAACCCAAGCCTAAATACAGCAATGATCTTGGAATGGATATCCCCTCTTCGATATTTACAAACTTTTTCTTTCTGTCATTCTTAGCAACATGATAAATGTAATACATAAACAACACCAAAAACAACATCATAACCATTCCATCACTTCTGGATATTAAATCAACACCAAATCCATTTAATAAGCCATCATTCGCCAGTATAGCCAAAACTATAATTGCCAATAAACTAAACGGTACTTCGCGCCACACTGTCCCTTTGGGCACGCATAAGGGCATAATTAAAGCTGCGGTACCCAAAATTAAAAATATATTTGCGATATTACTTCCGATAATATTTGCTATGGCCAGCTCCGTATTACCCCCCGCGCTCGCAAACAAATTTACAACCATTTCCGGTAATGATGTGCCAAACGAAACAATAGTTAACCCAATTAATAAGTTTGATATTCTTAATCTTTTTGCCAATTCAACCGAACCATCCACCAACATATCAGCACCTTTAACCAACAAAACAAATCCCAAAGCCAATAAAATTAAAGTTATTCCCATATTAATGGCATTATAACATAAAAAACCCAATACACATGCCGGTTACTCATAAGCATTAAATATCTACAGTTTATTATATTGACGCCATTTTTGTCTTCTGTTAGCATTTTATGCAACTACAAAACAAATCTAGCACATTCAAACACTAAGGAAAGATAAATGGATGCAACCGAAATTATTTGTATTTCAACAATTCTTATCTGCACTCCATTATCATATTTTCTATTACGCTTCGCATTCAAAAAAAACACCCTAAAAAATCAGGTAACTCCAATCGTAACCAATAAGCCACCGGAAAGCATCGAACGCACCTTGCGCATGAACTCTTCTCACAACATTGATATATTCGAAGAAACGGGCACAATTTTAGCCATCCCCAATCCCATTAAAAGAAAAAAACCTATCTCCGATTGGGATTAATACTACCCCCGAGCCAAAACATGGCTCGTTTTTTTATCCTGAAATTTAAACCTTTCATTAATAAATACCTAATTCCTCACCAAAAACTCGTACCGGGTACTAGATACCAGGTGCTAGATTTGGTGATTGTTATATTGATGATTGGTTATTACAAGTTTGATTATTGATTATTTATTGGTTATTGGAGCTTGGTCATTGATTATTGATTATTGATTATTTATTGGTTATTGGAGCTTGGTCATTGATTATTGATTATTGATTATTTATTGGTTATTGGAGCTTGGTTATTGATTATTACAAGTTTAGACATTGGTTATTACAAGTTTATGGTATAATAAGGAACATGGAGGGTATTATTTTAGAACTAGCCGCAACGGTAGTTTTAGTAACAATTTTAAGTATCTTTGCAAGGATGCTGAAACAGCCATTTATTTTGGCATATCTTGCCGCCGGGGTTTTAATTGCATCTTTCGGCTTTTTTAATTTAACGGATCATGAAACTTTCAAACTCTTCTCCGACCTTGGAATCATGTTCCTGCTCTTTTTGGTTGGGTTAGAGATAAATTATTCATCATTAAAATTAGTGGGCAAAGTTTCCATAATTTTGGGGCTTGGCCAAATAATCTTTACCAGCCTTTTTGGATACATAATAGCATCCATATTTGGATACGATTGGTTAGCCTCACTATATATAGCCGTAGCACTTACTTTTTCCAGTACAATCATAATCGTAAAATTACTCTCCGATAAAAAAGAACTTCGCAGTCTACATGGAAAAATCAGTGTTGGAATGCTCTTGGTCCAAGACGCTGTTGCTGTAATAATTTTAGTTCTTCTCTCAGGTTTAACCGATGGTAACAACGCCGGCTTAGCGGAAATTATTCTAACCTTATTAAAAGGCACCATACTGGTCTTTGTTACACTTTGGGTTGGCAAACGAATCATTCCCGCTATTTTCGACCGCTTAGCCAAATCCCAAGAACTGCTATTTATAGCCAGCTTGGCGTGGGTTTTAGGCATGGCGGTTATCGTGAGTTATATGGGTTTTTCAATTGAAATCGCCGGTTTCTTAGCCGGTCTGGCGTTATCAAACTCATTGGAACGTTTGCAAATCAGCAACAAGATTCGCTCTTTACGTGATTTTTTTATAGTTCTGTTTTTTGTACTGCTTGGAGCCTCTATGGCGCTTTCCGATCTCTCCGGTTTAACTTTACCAATAATTGTTTTTTCATTATTCGTATTAATCGGCAATCCAATAATTGTTTTATCAATACTCGGATTTTTAGGATACCGCAAACGCACCGGCTTACTGACCGGTTTAACAGTTGCTCAAATATCAGAATTCAGCCTTATTGTTGCTGCGGTTGGTTTAAAACTTGGCCATATCGATAATTCAACAGTAACTTTAATCACGGGTGTGGGAATAATCACAATAACAATCTCAACGTACCTTATAATTAATGCCGATAAACTTTACAAGTTTTTAGCCAACCTGCTAAGTATTTTTGAAACTCGCAGAATTAAAGAACCGGTATTAAAAAAACAACGCAAAAGAAAATACGTTCTCATAGGATGCCATCGCACGGGTATGGGTATCGCGAGTCTCTTGCCAAAAAACCAACTGCTCATTATAGAATTCGACCCGGATATGGTGCATAAATTAAACAAACAGGGCTACAATGTTCTCTTTGGAGATATAACGGATCCTGATATTTTAGATGATATGTTGGTAACAAATGCGGATGTTCTTATCATTACCAGCCCCGATATTCAAGATAATTTATCTGTATTGGAAATGTATAAACAAAAATCCAAGCGCCCAACCATAATCGTACGCGCTCAAAGTAAAGAAGAACTGGAAATATTATACGACAATGGCGCGGATTATGTTTTATTGCCTCATCTCACCGCCGGGCAAATCCTTGGCCACATGATTACAAGTAAAAATCTCGAAAATGGTATACGCCACATGCGCAAAAAAGAGATGGAAGCCATACAACTATAACTAACCAGTATTTGGTATCTTGTATTTGGTATTTTGCAGTTGGTTAACTAAATACAAAATACCTTATACTAAATACTAACTCAGATTGACATTCCTGCTTTTTTTTGTTAATAAACACTCAAGCACTTTCACAATTGGAGGCCGAATGATTCATCCAAATACCGAAATCCACCTCTATCTTATCCGCCATGGTCAATCGCTCATGAATCTTAATCCGGATCTTGTGGGTGGACGAAGTAAAGACACACTGCTTAGCCAACAAGGAGAGGATCAAGCGACTTCACTCTTCAAACACTTTCGAAAAAGTGGCATCAGATTCGATTGTGTCTATTGCAGCCCTTTGGATAGAGCAAAAATGACTGCAAACATTGCATTGGGACAAGAAATCCCTTTAATAATCGATGATAGATTAATGGAATACTCTGCCGGTGAATGGGAAGGTAAAGATCGTAACGAAGTACAAACGCCGGATATCTTGCGTCAAATGTCTGAGATGGGTATCGATTTTTGCCCTCCCGGCGGCGAGAGTCAGCGTCAAGTTATCATGCGTGTATCATCTTGGTTGCATGAAGCGATTTTGGATAATCAAGAAATCATCGAATCCGGTAAATCTGCATCCATCGCAGTTTTCTCTCATGGCCTCACCATCAAATGCCTGCTCAACTACATCATGAATTTTGATGATCATCTTATCTGGCGTATTGTCATAGATAACTGCTCCGTAAGCCTTTTCGTCTTCAATGCTCGTGGCTGGTGGCCCAAATACATGAACCGCATCCCCTACTAATCAAAAAACCTCAGAACTATATCCGAGGTTTTTTTTATTTCCACTGACTACCAAACAAGGTCGTCCCTACAGTTTCTGCTATCAGCTATCAGCTCTCGACCGCCTTTGGCAGTATCAACTTTTTCGGCCTTATCATCATCGTATAAAATATCGGCACCATAATCAGCGTCAAAACCGTTGAACTGGTAATTCCAAATACAATTGCCCACGCCAAATCTCCCCATAGTTCGTTGGCAAAAGCCAAAGGCAATACACCCATTGCCGTTGTAACAGATGTCAAAATAATTGGCTGTAAACGCTCGCCGGCTGCGGTTATAATCGCATCTATCTGTTCCCTTCCGGTATTAATATGGTAGTTGATTCTATCTATCAAAACAATGGAATCATTTACCACCACCCCAAGCAGTGCCACTATTCCAATAAAACCGGGGAAAGAAAAATTACGTCCCAATAAAGCTAATCCCGCAAAAACACCAATTAAAGATAGTGGTAATATAAACATGATAATAAACGGTTGTTTAAAAGACCGAAATTGCAAAACCAACAAAAATACAATCAACAAAAATCCCACAATCATCGCATAACCCAAACTTACGTAGGATTCTGTAATATCTTCCATCTCACCGCCATAAGCAACCCTAACACCTGAAGGTAACTCTATCTCCGCAACTTTTTCTTGCAGTTGTGTAACAATATCTACAATCGGAACATCCTCGCGGTTATAAGCCTGCACACGCACAATACGCTCGCGATCTTGATGCCGAATAGATGTTACCGTTGAATGCAATTCCAAATCCGCCAATTCTCCAAGCATCACCATGCCTTTTGGTGAAGCTATCATCAGGTTTTGAATATCTGTAATATTTTCCGGGTTGGATCTGCATAATGTAACTTTATCTCTTCGTTCCACCAACTGTATAGCCTTATCATTTAAACAATCCTCATTGCGAAAATCCAGCTGAACAACTATTGGCGTTTCATCTCCATCTTTTAAAATTTTTACAGAGTCATTGCCAAAAACCGCGGTTCTAAGTTCACCCGCAACTTGCCCGGCCGATAGGCCGTAATAAGCCAGCTTTTCACGTTTTAATTTAAAGTAAAACTCTCCGGTTCCCGTTTCTATATCAGTCGTAATCTCTTCCGCTCCATCAATATCTTCAAGAAAAGTGACGATATTTTTTGCCGTATTATTCGCGTCTTCAATATTTTCACCATAAATCCTAACCTCAATCGGAGCACCCGATGGAGGCCCTGCCGATGCCTCTTGAATTTCCACTTCAGCCGAAGTTATACTTTTTATCTTATTACGCAGTTCCTCGGATATAACATAAGATTTTTTCTCTCTGCCATCATCAGACTTAACAAGGTTAACTGTTATCGCAGATTTATTGGACCCGCCCGAACCGCCTCCACCCAAACCAAAACTAACTCCCCCGCTTCCCAAAACAGTAATGTAATTATCCACCTCATCAATTTCACGAATATAGGCTTCCACTTCTTTGGTAATTTTTGCCGTCTCTTCCAGCGTAGTCCCAACCGGGGCTGTAATATTTACAAAAATAAAATCCACATCAATCGATGGAAACATCTCCACCTTTAACAAACCTATCGGGATAAACGAGAATGCCAAAATCATCAATCCTATCATACCAACAACCCAACTCCATCTGCGTTTGCGTGATGGCAAAATCTTTTTTAATATTTTTTGATGCCAACGCGATAACGGCTCGACGATATAACTTAGCAATGGCTTCCTAATCTTCTTTTGCTTAAAAACGGTAAAAAAGAAAACAGCAATCGCCGGCAAAATAAAAATTGCCACAAACAAAGACGCAATCAAAACTGCTGTAATTGTTATCGGTAAATGTTTAATATACTCACCCATGATTCCCGTCATCATTGCCATGGGCACAAACACGGAAATTGTTGTAAGAGTACTTGCGATAAGCGGAGATTTGTACATTTTTACCGCCAAATATGCCGCTTGCTTTGGCGATAGCTTATGCTCGTAAATATTTTCGTGGATTCCCTCCATTATAACAATCGATGTATCCACAATAAGTCCCAAAGACAAAATCAAAGCGAACAATGTCAACGAGTTTAGAGTCTCTCCTATTAAAAACAATGTTCCAAAGCCAATAGCAAAAATCAAAGGTACCGACAAACTGGTTAAAAAAGCTTCCCTAAATCCCAGCGCAATAAACAGCACGATAAAAATAATAATTATCGTCTGTACCGCACTTTTACCTAAAGTATTTATGTCATCGCGGATAAACTCGGAGTAATCATTAGCAACAAATACATCAACTCCGGGCGGTAACGTATCTTTTTTAAATTGCTCTATCTTTACTTTGGTCTCATCAACCATATCCAAAACATTACCTCCCGCCTGTTTATAGATCTCGAGTGTCACCGATCGTTTCTCCAAACCATCCTCCGCCAGATAAACCGAGGCTTCGCTGGTAGCCGGTGCAAAATACTCTCTAACCTCGGCAACATCGCGTAAAAACAAATTTTGTCCGTTAATCGTGGCTATCGGCAGATTTAATAAATCCTCCGTATTGGTTAATTGCCCTTTCAGACTGGCTTGATAGTAATAATCATCCAAAACCAAAGAGCCGATTGGCATGTCCGAGTTATTGGCGTTTATCTGCGATACTATTTGCCCTATCGACAATCCGTAACCTTCCATTGCCGAAATATTAACAAAAACCTGCATTTGTTTTTCTTCGATTCCATACAGGTTAACCTTAGAAACCTTGGGCGTCTGCTCTAAAAGCGATTGCAGATCCTCTCCATAACTTTGCAAATCATCGGGCGCAAGATCTCCCAAGAGCGAAATTGTAACAATTGCCTGGTCATCCATGCGTATCTCTGTCACTATCGGGTCCGTAGCATCTTCGGGTAAATCGGTTTTAACATTATCTACTTCTTCTTTAAGCTTTCTTATGGAAGTTTCCAAATCAGCGCTGGCTTCAAACTCTACGGTAATCGATGAAACGCCTTCTCTCGAAGCTGATGTAATTTGTTTTACATCCGAAACCCTGTCTATTCTCTCCTCTATTTTATCGGTAACCAATTTCTCCATATCGGCCGGAGAGGCTCCCGGGTAAACGGTGGAAACAACAGCAATTGGAATAACGACCTCAGGATCGGCTTCCTTAGGCAATGATACAAGCCCAATAACTCCCCAAATAACAAGAGCCAGCAAAACCAAAATCGTCAATCTCCAACGATTAACAAAAAAAGTCCACGCGGTTTTACCGAACTCCTCTGCCTGCGAAACCAAAGTATCTCTTGAAACCATATTTCTTAACAAATTTATTTATCAAATCTATAACGGTATAAATTTTAGTTTATAAAGTTAAAGGTTTATAAAGTTGTTGAACTAAATTAACTACTTTACAAACTTTATGAACTTTATGAACTGGTGTTTACCACTCAATCGGCTGAACAAGCACACCCTCATCCTCAATAATTCTTCCACCTTGAGCAATTATTTCGGTTCCAGCAATCAAACCATCTAAAACCTCAACCCTGTCGCCCTGCAATTCTCCCAGGTTTACAACTATCTTCTGGGTTTTGTTTTCATTTAATCCCCAAACAAAACTCTGATCGCCAACTAAATGTACAGCAGAAATTGGAATAAATAATTTTTCATCATTCTTTGGATTGGATTCTTTAAAATCAACTTTAACAAACTGCCCCGGTTTCAGATCCTTAGACTCAGGCAAAATTTCAATTGCGAATTTCTTTGTTTGCGCATCAGCACTTGGAGCAATCGACACCACAGTACCATTTGCACTACCTATAGCCACCTTATCTCCAACAGCAATACGATTTACATCCGATTCGGTAATCATAACAACAACCTTAAGCGTATCCGGATTTTCAATTACAACCAATGGCGTACCCGGGTTCACCTCATCGCCCAAATTTACCGGTAAAGCCGAAACCACACCCGAAAAAGGAGCGCGAACAATAAGTTTTTCACGCTGGAGAGTGATTTGATCCATCGCATCTTGCGTTGTCAATAAAGCATTCTTTGCGGATATTACAGAAAGGTTGCTGGATTTTTTAGAATTTTCATAAGAAAGCTTAGCAGTATTCACAGAGGCTCGTGCATTATCCTCCGCATTCTTAAGCTGAGCCAATGTAGCCTCATATTGTTTCTCTGCATTAATAACCGTCTGCGATTTATCTCCCTGTTGCTGTTTTGTTGACGCCAAAGCCTTTTCCGCGGCCGTAACTTGAGCCTGCGCGCCCGCCAAAGTTGCGGCATTTGCAGCTATCGTAGTTTTCAGCGATTGATTAGCGGATTCAATTCCCGATATTCCACCGCGAACCATAGCCAAACTTTGTGAGATTGATTGTATGTATCCTGATAAAATTTGTTGCGACATTGAGTAAGATGCATCCGTATAATTTAATACCGCTAAAGTATCATCCAATGCCGTCTCGACTTTCTTGGCCGTATCATGAACAGATTCATAGCTGTCATCCATGGCGATATAAGCATCTATAGCTACTTTGAGTGATGCTTCCGCCTCCCTTTTCTCTGTCTCGCCTCTGCGCCCAATGGCATCTTTATACAATCCCGCGCTTCCTCGGAACAAAGATGATACTTCTAAAAGCTCATTGGCGGTATTCAAGCCATTAAACATATCCGTCTTTAAAGATCGCATCGCGTTAGCCAAACCCGTACGAGCGACCTGCTCATTCGCAGCGTTAAGATTCTTAGTCTTTTCAAGATTATTTTTAGCAGATTCAAGTCCGCTCGCAGCCGAATCGGTCGACAAATCAACATTGAGTTTCGCGGATTCCAAAGCTTGCTCCGATTGAGATTTTAAAATCTCATTCTGCATCAAAGTATTTTTTAGATTCATTTCCGCAGTCTCCATACGCAACCTCTCTATCTCCGATGAATTTCCCGATACAGATTGGGTCGTCGCAAAACTAAGCTGGGCATTTGCAAGCATAATTGCCGTATTTTGATAGCTTGTATCCAACGAATCCGAATTCAGACGCAGTAAAACATCACCTTGATTCACTGTGTCACCCGGCTTAACCAATATTTCAACAACGCTGGCGCGTGACTCGGCGGGCATGGTTGCAGACTGTCCCACATTCACGTTTCCTGTTATAGTAAAACTATAATCAAGGCCATTTTGAATAGCTAAAGTTTTTACCGGATAAGCAAAAATCTCTGGCTCCACCTCCGCCACCTGCTCTTTGCCTTGACCGGTGTAAACAACAAAAATAACACCAACAATACTTATTGCCAGTACCGATATTAAAATCGCTCTATAATGATTCTTCATAATATTTTTTTACGGTATTTTCTCTCCATCACTTTCATAAATTTGAGAAATGCATTTTTATCACAATACTCATTAAATGTCAAGTGTATATCTCATTTTTTAAAGCAAATTCTTATCTAAACTTAGCAAAATAATTCATATATGAATATTCATACTTTTATCCTTGGCTTCATAGGATTGGTGTTAACCTTTTACATCCTGTTTATTGGCAAAGCCATTATAATCCCCCTCGTTATCGCCATCATAATTTGGTACATCATTATCGCATTAACAGGTGCATATAAAAAAATAAGAATCGGTTCTTGGCACATTCCACACTGGCTTGCACTTATAATGTCTCTTTTATCTTTCCTGTTTCTGGCGTGGTTATTTGTAGGATTCGTAAACAGCAATATCAGCGAAGTTATCGAAGCCGCTCCAAAATATCAGGCAAAATTCCAATCTTTCATAAACGATCTAAACAATCGCTTTAACCTAGAAGAAAAAATCACCTTCAGCCAAATATCGGAATGGATCAACGTTGGCACACTTGCCACAACAGCCGCGGGCATCATTACAACCATTGCCGGCTTCATGAGCATGATTATTCTGTATGTACTTTTTCTTTTACTCGAATATCATACTTTTGATTGGAAGATTAAAGCTTTATTTCCCGAAAAAAAACGCCGTGAATCAACCGAAAACCTTATCGATAAAATCGCAACAGATATTAATACATATATAAAAATAAAAACATTTGTTAGCGCCTTAACCGCCATTGTCTGCTATATAATTCTTTTGGCCATGGGTATTCAATTCGCCGGATTCTGGGCGGTTCTGATATTTGTTTTAAACTTTATTCCCAATGTTGGATCTCTTGTTGCGGTTGCGCTTCCTGTATTATTTTCGATAATACAGTTCGATCTTAGTCACGCGCTTCTCTTGGCAATATTGCTTGTTGCAACACAAATAAGCATCGGCAATTTCCTGGAACCGCGCCTTATGGGCAAATCCCTAAACTTAAGCCCTCTTGTTATCATTATCTCTCTGGTTATCTGGGGCTCTATTTGGGGTATAGTAGGCATGTTCCTCTGTGTACCCATTATGGTTATTATCAATATAATTTTAGCCAAATTTGATTCCACCCGCCCAATTGCCATTCTCCTTTCTTCCAAAGGCATACTCAACTTATAGCAAACCCACTGACTGATAGTCAGTAGATATTCACCCAAAACAATTTAACTCCACTAAGACTCCTTGACATTAAAGGTATTTTTTGCTACAAAACAAGCACAGAAAGGGAGAGAAATGACAACGAATTCCCGGCTCCTTTCACAATTTTCAGAACTCGTTTACGGATTTTCTACGGCCACCGACGGTAACATGTCTTACAAAAAAGGCGACCCAGACGCGGATAAAAATAACCGTGCTTTCTATGCAAAACTTGGTGTGAACCCCGATGGCTATCAAATCCTTAATCCGGAATTGCGCCACGGAAGCAGTGTAGCGGTAGTAAAACCGAATATCTTTAAAAGAGGTTATTCGGAAATCGACAAATATAGCAACGAGGTAATTGCTTTCGAAAAAGGCCCGCTGACTTTCACCTCATGCAAAACCGCTTATCTTGGAATTGACGCTTGTGTGAGCCAAAGACGAAAATGCCTAATCACCATCCGCCCCGCGGATTGCGGCCCTGTCTTCATCTACGACCCAATCAAAAAAGTTTTTGGTTTGATGCACGCCAGTACAGCCAGCCTTTTCTCCGGAGTAGTCGGACGAACCATCAATATGATGCGCGGCTACTTTGGCAGTCAAGCAACCGACATCCACTGCTATATCGGACCTTGCATCAGCGTTTCGGCCTACGAGCTCTGCACAACCGGCCTCTATAAGAGAACCCTGCACAATCTCATGACCGCCGAAGAAGCTTCAACATACGACCCAAAAGAAAAAATTCGGCAAGACCTTCTCTTGGCCGGAATCTCCGAAGCAAACATCGAGCTAAGCTCCGTATGCACTGCAAACTCAAACGGCGAATACTTCTCCAACCACGCCAGTGCCGGTAAAGACGTTCGCCGGCATCTCGCTGTGATCGGTCTTCGTTAACCTAAAACCAACCCAAAACGGGTTGGTATTTTTTTGACTTTTAGTTAAAAAACATTTAAGTTTCAAAAAGAACCTTTACATCCATGGAGCTAAACTATGAGCATTCAAGAGGATCTACAGCTTTGGCGCGAGGCTAAAACAGAAGCCGACAAACAAAGCACAAAAGCAAACAACCAACTAGCTTCACTCCAAGAAAGAATCAAATCCGGCAAAACCACCGGAGACAAACTTACAGACTTTATTATCTGTTGTTTCTCCGGAAATTTCGAAGTGGAACCAAAGCTCCGCAACATCGAATCGCGCCTGCAAGGTAAAACCGGGCAAGTGGTTATCTGCATCGACGAAACCGAAGAAGCAGGCAAAAAAAATTCAGCTGAATCATCGGCTTACTTATTTAGATACAATAAACTAATCGGCGCTGATTTAGATTTTAATTTCCAAGGTGAACTGATTTTTCCAACTCGTAAAATGCAAATGGTTGATTACCAATATTCAATCGAAGGAGGCATCTTTAACTCTATTGATGATGTTCTAAAGCTATCAGCAAAGCAACTTTCTTCACTTTTGGAGATTCGAGATATTTCACGAGCCGGCCAATCCCTCGAAAAACAAAATGCAAAAGTTCACCTCTTAATCGGCGATCAAGAGCTGATGGAATGGCTCAACTCCATCACCGCAAGGATGCGTGACCAAGAATTGAGCAAACATTTTCGCTCCCAAATGGCTCTAATGGCCCACATGGCAGGCCACGACCTTTCCACACTCCCCGAACTCAAAAATCTATTATTAGACGATTAAAAAACCAACCCGATCAAGGTTGGTGTTTTTTTTATATCTTATCCAGTACAGACGCGCCATGGCGCTTCTACCTCTTGCTTCTTATCCTCAAACTATTAGTCACAACCGAAACCGAACTCAAACTCATCGCCGCGGCCGCAATCATTGGGCTTAACAACCCAAGTGCCGCAAGCGGGATGGCGATTACATTGTAAATAAATGCAAAGAAAAGATTTTGTTTGATAGCTGAGTACGTCTGCTTTGATACATCAATCGCTTCAACAACTTTTTGCGGATCTCCACTCATGAGAACTATATCCCCCGTTTCAATCGCCACATCCGTACCGGTTCCAACCGCCATACCCAAGTCAGCTTGCGCAAGGGCAGGCGCGTCATTAATACCATCACCAACAAATGCAACTAACTTTCCCTCTTTTTGTAACTTCTTAACTTCCTCCGCTTTCTGCTCCGGCAAAACCTCAGCAATCACATTAGTGATATTTAACTGCTTCGCAATGGCATTCGCGGTATTTTTATGATCTCCGGTTATCATGTAAACATTAATCCCCCTCTTCCCCAGCTCTGCGACTACAGCTTTTGACGTTTCTCTGATTTTATCAGCAACGCCAACCAACGCCATCACTTCATTCGCTTTAATGATAAATACCGGCGTATAACCCGAGTTGGTCATAGACTCAAACTCCAATTTTACATTGTCCGCCATCGGCGAGTTAAACTCCTCAAGCAATCTCGCACTACCCAAATACAATTCCTCTCCATCAACTTTCCCTCTAACTCCTTTTCCTTTGATAGCTTCAACTCCCAATGCGTGCGACAACTCTATATGACGCTCATCCGCGTAAGCGATAAAAGCTTTAGCCAAAGAATGTTCACTATCTTTCTCAAGAGACGCAGCTTTTTGCATCACATCTTCAACATTATTTGTTCCAAAGACACGCACATCCGCAATTTCCGGGGTCCCTTTGGTTAAAGTACCAGTTTTATCAAAAACAACTGCATTAATTTTATGCGCCATCTCCAAATTCTGCGGTTTTTTAATAAACACTCCCCTCTCTGCCCCTTTCCCACTCCCAACCATAATCGCCGTCGGTGTAGCAAGGCCAAGTGCGCAAGGACATGCAATAATTAGTACCGCGACTCCTGCAACAAGCGCCGATTCCAACCCTGCTCCGCTTATCATCCAAGCAACAAATGTGATTAACGCGATGATAAGCACCGCCGGAACAAAAACCCCTGCAACTTTATCCACTAATTTTTGAATCGGAGCTTTTGTCATCTGCGCTGTTTCAACAAGTTTGATAATTTGTGCCAAAACAGTATCTTTACTAACTTTCGTCACCCGAACTCGTATCACGCCTGTTTGGTTTACAGTAGCTCCAAAAACATCCGACCCTTCTTTCTTCTCAACCGGTATACTCTCACCGGTTAACATTGATTCATCTATAGAAGTTGCTCCTTCAACAATCTTCCCATCAAGCGGAATCTTCTCTCCCGGCTTTATAATCAAAATGTCGCCAACTTGCACAGAGTCGATTGCAACTTCCCGCTCGCCGTCCTCGGTTACCAAGTGTGCGGTTTTAACTCCCAGCGATAATAACTTTTCTATCGCGGATGAAGCTCTCCCCTTACTTTTGACTTCTAAATATTTTCCCAACAAAATAAGCGTAACAATTATTGCCGCTGTCTCAAAATAAACATGCCCTCCGCTAAACATCGCCCAAATACTGTAAACAAAGGCTATTCCCGTTCCCACAGACACTAACGTGTCCATATTAGCTTTAAAATTCTTTAACTGCCTCACCATCCCCTGATGAAATTGCCATCCAAACACAAATACCGCAATAAATGTTAATCCCGCTAAAATCCACATCCCCAAATCTACTCCCGCTATTGCAATTTCAAGTTTAAACTCAAAAAACATTGTCATCGCCACAGGAATGGTTATCACAAGAGCATAAATAAACTTTTTCCAGGCTTTTTGAGTCTTCTCATCTTTTTTCACAGCAACATCATCCTCATGCACAACGCTATAATGCCCGGCGCTTGAGACGGCTTGTTCAATCTTTTGATCACTGACCCGATTTTCATCAAACTCAACTCTGGCGCTTCCAAGCGCATAATTAACATTCGCATCTTTAACCCCTTCAGTCTTCTTAAGCGTCTTCTCAATACTTACAGCACAAGACGCGCAATCCATCCCCGCAATTTTTATATCTTTAGTAGCCATATAAACTGGTCTTAACGTCTTAACGTCGTAACGTCTTAACGGGGTTACATAATTACCACCGTTATGACCTTATGACGTTATGACTTTTCCCTATAAATAATTCTTAATTTCGAGTTACGACTCGACGATGAACTGCCCTCTCACCATCCCCATCCAACAACTAAATCCCAAAGTTCCAACTTTAGTGGGAGTAAACTCAACTATATTTTGACCTTTCACCAACTTCTTACTTATTCCCAAGTCCGGCACGATTATCTCATTCGTGCACCCGGATATCTGTTTGCCTTCTATAATCCATCTTACAGGCACATCTTTTTTCAATTTTATAACACTTGGTGTATAACCTTTCAAATCTACTGCCATATTAACAATCTGTACATTGGCGTTGTTTGGCGCAGTAATCGCTTGAGTTGCGTTGGCTTTACTGGAAAAATCGATATTCACGCCAGCCACGGCCAAGCCTGATGTTAATGTGTAAAAGGCAAAAACCATAACAACAATCCCGATTACATTGGTAAATATCACCGACTTTTTATTCTTAAACCGCGTTGTCGCGATTCCAATCCCAAGCAAAATCGGCGCGGTTCCCAGAGCAAAAAACAATAAAGTCAAACCACCAACCAATGCACTGCCCGAGGCAACCGCGAATAATTGCATGCTTTGCGTAAAACCACACGGTAAAAAGAAAGTTATACCTCCAAGCAACATGGGCGAAAGCGGATGGTCCGAATCTTTCAGTTTATTCCAGTATTTCATCACCCCCTTGGGCATATGGATACCAACAGATGTTAAGGATGGCGCAAACCCAAGAATCTGCAAACCCAACCAACCCAGTATTACAGCTATCGCGATTGTGAACCAACCCATAAATGAACCGGACAAACTAAACCAGCTCCCAACATAACCAAGAAAAGCTCCGAGCACAAAAAAAGTTAGCATCCTTCCCGCATGAAATAAAATGTGCGGTTTAACATTTGCATTATAAAAAGATCCTTTTGATTCAAACTTGGCCGCAAATGAAACAACTACGGCTCCCACAACAGCAAGACAAGTCGACATTGAGGCCACGACCCCAATCATGAAGGCGACGCCATATGTAACGTTAGACATATCGATCGCACCAAACCCAAAATCCATAAAACTGAATATTTTATATAAAAGATACAACCCGCCAACTACAGCTAAAGACCAAAACCACTGCTCTGCATTGGCTTTTTGTTTTTTTACCTCGGGTTTAGATTCGAACGAAGCTTTATAACCCAACTTCTCAAGCTTTGCCTCCACCTGTTTTACATCAATCTCTTTATCCGAACTCAAAATCGCAGTCTGCTTTTTAGAACTAACCTCGTGAACAGTAACTCCGTCAATCCCTTTAAGCTCATCGGAAATAATGGCTTCACAAGAAACGCAATGCATTCCTTGTATATATAATGTTTTGCATTTTGGATTATTTTTAGACATATCACTTGGTCGACATTTGAGTTACCCTAATTATTTCTTTTACCATTTCATCTTGTTTCTCTGCATTTTTAGCCTTAACCGCGCTCGCAAAACAAGTATTCAAATGCCCCTGCATAAGCGATTGATTAGCTGCTTTAAGCAAACCAATAACCGCCAAATTCTGCTGCATTATATCGATACAATACTCCCCATCCTCTTTCATTTTTATAATCTTATCCAAATGACTCCTCGCCTTTTTTAAATTTATAAGCGTCTTCTCACTCTGGCAAACATGCGTCCCTTTAGTCATATTTCATCAATAATTATTAATTCGTAATGATCCCGCCCCTCGACGCATCGCTCATAGCATTACGCGCAGAGTAAAGTTCAGTAGTACGTAGTGGGTTAATTGGTAATTCGTAATTGTTAATTGTTAATTGATTGATACCCCCACCCCAGGTATAGGTATACTATAACATGTCCCAAAATAAAGCAAGCTCATTCCGATATATACCAAAATAACACCTCATTCGTCATAATTATAACGCTGGTATACTAGATACTATCTAAGATAAAAAAATCCCCCAATTAACTCGGGCGATTTTTAAAGAGGTTGTACCACATGAAATCGCTATCTAGCGATTAAGCCCCGTAAATCTGATATCCATCAAATCCACGTTTTTTCATAATCACGGCTGTGCCACGTGAACCGCGCGCTAAAGTTACTTTGCCCCGTAAAGTCCGATATTCATCGGACCACGGGGCACGTAAAAAGCCGCCTATTATTCTAAGCGGCTTTTTACGTGGTGGACCTTAAGGGATTCGAACCCTTGACCCCCTGCTTGCAAAGCAGGTGCTCTAGCCAGCTGAGCTAAAGGCCCTAAAATCAATTACCAATCAACAATTACGAATTACCAATGATTAAATCATAATCGCCAATCTTTCCTACGATCGTTGTACGATGTAAAATCGAGTTAACTCGATGAAGTACAAGGTACAGGTTCGTTTTGCGGTGCCCGTATAATACAAAATCCACCAAAAAACGTCAAGATCCTCGATTCTCGTCATAAACAATTACAATGCAGAAAAATCGCTTATTAAAATGTCGTAAAAGCAAACATCAATTTTAGCGCTACTCTCAAACCATCTAATGTTTTGTCCCGGCATTGTATAAGTTGCCTCTTCCGTGCCCTTTATCTATACTTGCTAAGATATGAAAAAGATATGGTCTGTTTTGCTTTCAATACTATTAGGGGCTTTTGTAGTTGGCATAGGCACAGGCTATTTTTTATATTTAGCCAATAAAGACAGGCAAGCTCTGGCACAAGAGGCAAACCAAGCCAAACTCGAAGCTCAAGAAGCTTTAAACAACAGCCAAAAAGCTATCGAGGAAGCTAACAAAAAACTTTCCGAAGCCAACGAGCAAGTTACAAACGCGCAATTGGCGCTAGAGGCTATACAAAAAGAACAAGCACTATTAAAAAAAGCCGAACCTCTCTTAAAACCAACAGGAAAAACTTTGGATGGATGGGTAACCGCTATCTCAACCGCTCAAGGAGTTTCTTTAATACATCCACCCGGCTCCGTTACAAACATAAACGATGATACCGAACTTTCTATAATCGAAGAAACGGATTCTGAACCGGAAAACACTTGGCTAAAAATAATACCTTACTCGGAAACTCTAAACACATCTCTTGAAAACTCCATTACCAGCTCTACAAACATTTCATATTTTATAGATGGTAAAGTCGTTGCCGGGATTTTAGGTTACAACAAAAATACAGACGCGGAAACCGGATTATTTAAAGTTTATACAAACGGTTCCAGTACGCAACTTATTTGGATGCAAGAACCACCACCATTTAAAATAAAATCGTGGCAAAAAGAACAAAACATTTCCATCAAAGAAATTTTACAAACTTTTGAGTTCCAAAAATAGTTTTTTTGATATTAATCAACATAAAAAGAATATTAAAAAAATATTCTTTTTTTTGTAAAAAATATTTTCGTTTGTGGATAAATTTTTTTTTGATAAAAAAAACAAAATAGAAAAATATTTTTAAAAACAAAAATTATGCAAAAATCAATTCGGCATGAGGTGTTATTTTTATTTACATTACTGGTACTTATTCTTTCACATCCAGTTACTCCAATGATAAATTTATTGGCTTTTT
>JARGGJ010000004.1 GCA_029210915.1 Patescibacteria group bacterium | reverse complement strand
CTCATGTTTTATCTCATGGCTACGCTCATAAACCTCATAACGAAACTCCACCTCTTTATCTGACACCCACTCGCCAATCAAATATTCATCCGTCACCGTGAGCTTTAACTGAAACTTTTGCGACGTATTGTTTTTTATCTGTAAATCAATATTTGGATAAGCACATGTCGCTCCACTGCCAAAAGGCTGATCGCGTTTAACATCCGGAAAAACATCATAACCATGCCGCCATCTCTCTATTACGGATAGGGGAGTGTGCAGGCTCATCCAAAATATCAAATTGGTTAATTGGCACAAACCCCCGCCAATACCGGCTGTAACTTTTCCGTTTTGCAAAACCATGCCGTCAAGATATCCTTTACTCTTCATCGGTTTACCAACCATTTTCCAAAACGAGAGAGTCTGCCCCGGCTCTATCACAACCCCGTCCAATTTTGCCGCAGCGATTTTTAAGTTGGTAATTTTATTCTCCTGCATCTCCATATCAACTCCCTGTAACTTTCTCCGTAATATTGTTTGATGCTGAAAGATCTCAATCGGCAATTTATCATCTCTTTTGCTTGCGAAATCAGTATTCGAAAAATGCCAATAACAATACTTTTTTAAAGTGTAAAAAAACCGGCCTGCCAGCAATCTTACTTTAGATCTGTTTATGGGTTTGTTCATACGTAGCCATTGGAACGTATTCATACACTATTTCGTTACATTTATCAAACCTTCGGTAGCTCTTAAAACTTGAAAAAGCCAATATAATTGGCTTTTTTGGATAAATAGTTCTAAACAAACCCACTCATCACTTCATTGAAATCAATTTTAAAGTATTTGCTAAAAAATCTTACAATATTTTGGATATCCTTTTCTAAAATTTCTTTGTAGTTCGGATTAGTCCTTAAATCTATACATTGAGGAAAATCTATTATGTAAGCTTCATTATTCCACCAAAGAATGTTGTATTCCGACAAATCTGCGTGGATTATTCCAACACTCCAAAAAATTAAAATATTTTCCATAATCTGCTTGTAAGCCTTTTGAGCTTGATCGACAGATAATTCAACATTGCACAATCTGGGAGCTGCAATTTCCATATCTCCCAATAGCTCCATAAAAACAGCATTTTCAATTTGTAATATCGGCTTTGGTATTTTTGCACCCAATTTGTACAATTTATTCAATATGGAAAACTCTCGTTTTATCCAATTATCTTGTTGCATTTTTTTTGCAAATCTATTTCCTTTTGCCACAGCCCTTCTCTCGGATTCTTTTTTGTAAGTTTTACCCGCCAAATATTTACCGGTATTTTGAAACGCTCGTTTTTCCGGATCTTCATAAACCTTCATGGCAACCAAATCACCATCCAGCATAACCCTATAAACTGTTGCCTCTTTACCGGATTTGAGGTCTCCAATTATCTCAAGTTTATGTTTAAGACGCTGTGCACGATCAATTAAATACAGAAGTTGTAAATCTTTCATTGCAATTGTTCTTATTGTTGCTTTTAGTAATTCAATCCTAGCTCACAACAAACAAAAAAGCCAATTTAAGTTGGCTTTTTGCGAATGTGTGAATTTTGTTGTGCTCGGTAATGGACTATTAAAATGCTTGAGTTTTTTAACCTTTTATATATTAGGAGGTTTTTATTGAGGTGAAGCTTACTTTTGCGCACTCCAACTGTAAGAGGCAAAAGCAACACCCATCATGGAAAAGCTCATATTGCCACTAATACTAATCTGACTGCCGTATCGGGTTACTATTCCATCGAACGTGCACTTTACCACCGCACCATCCTCCTTCATCGTCACGGAAAAATTAACCTTGTTACCGGCGTAATATGCATCACCGCCAAAACCATTCACATTTACCGTGCCCGTACCGTTCTCGTTGAGTTGTAGTGTTACGGGCAGGCTATCAGGAGACTCAACGTCTTCTTCAACGTGTTGCAGAATCGCGCTCCCACTATAACTGCCGGCTATTGTCTGTGCTGAATTGGTGCTCTCTGCAGAATCTTGCGGTTGTTCACTATTCGAAGATTCAGTCTCCTCCGGCTGATTAACTCCGGTGGATTCCTCTTCTTCATCATCTTCGCCGGAACCATCCGTGACGTCCTTTTGATTTATTCCTAAAGTCTGTTCCACCTCAGCAACAGTCTCCGCTTTATATGCAGTGCCATTTTCTTTTAGCCAATCTTCCACCTCGGCAGGCTCCAAAGTTGCCAGGGTAATCGGTTTTGTTTCTTTTTCACCCGTATAGGTTGGCAAAGCAATAGTTAAAACTTTTCCTTCTTGTGCCGCTCCTCTAAACTGCTCCAAACCAACCATTACCGCATTGAATTTATCAATTCCTTTGTTCAAGTTATTGGGAATATCCGTAATGGTCAGAATAGTGGCAATCGGTTCCGTTGCTTTACGCGCCTCGTTGGCAATAGCCGAGATTTTATTATTGTTGCCAAGCGCAATACTCGCTCCGTCCGATGTAACCTCTAAAGTCAAATCCGCTCCGCTGATAACTACCGCCGCTTTAGTCAATGTTGAACCGGCTGCTATTGCGGATGTTCCTCCGCTCAAAACAACACCGCCTACAAAACCCGCTACTTTACAACCGTCTTTAATCACAACCGCCGAAGATTCCAACTTTTGGAACGTGTCACCGGCTTGATTCCACGCATCCGCCTCTACCTGCGCCTGATCTTGAGTCAAAATCGCATATGCTCGCTTGGCGTCAACGCCCAAGCATTTTGCTAAAGTCGCTATCTTTTTTCCGGCCGGAGCTTTGTCAAAAACATTCGATATCTCTTGCTTATCATAAGCCAAAGCTGTAGGAATTAATTTTAAACTTGTTTCAGCCTTACTCATTTCGTCTGCCATGCCCTCCAACTCTTGCGCATCTTTTTCCATTTGTTCCCATCTTTTAATAATCTCACTCATCGCTTTATCCCAAGTGCCGTAATCCTTATATTCTTCCGCATTTATCAAAACATTATCAGTTTCATATCGCAAGGCCACATATTCCCTCGAGATGTTATAAGTCTGCTCCAGAACAACCTGCTCTTGGGGTTGAGCTTGCTTTTGCCCGCATCCACCGAATAAAAATACTGCCATCAAACTCAAACTGACAAATGAAACGATGTTTTTGTTCATAGTTATCGTTAAAATTAATTTTATGAGTATATCTTAGGCACAAAGTAAAGTAAAAAAATCACTTAAAGATGTATAGCTTTAAATATTGACCGCTTTGTAGAAAAATAAAAAACCGGCAAAATTAACCGGTTATATCAAGGGGATTTTTTGAGTTCTTCGTGCAACATTGTAATGAACATGTAGGCAAGAGTTGTGCTTGGTGGCAATTCCAAACAATACGAATTTCTATATTCAAAATTATCGGCTCTAAAAACATTTAGCCTGAGTTGCCCGTATACACGGCGAGCAAGAGCGTGAATACGTTCTTTGCCAAGTTTGCAACATACATATCGCGGAATAAAAATCAGTGCTTGGCCTTTAAATAAGCCGGTTGCAATCTTTCCTTCTTCCAAAGTCTTTCGGGCATACGGAGGCTCGCTGGGCCTGTTTTTATCTTCACGGCACCGTGCTTCCATTTTTACCCCCCCGTTAAAAAGAGCTATTTTTAGTTTAACACAGTGCTTATTTAGGTGCAAAAATACAAAATAAGTATCTACTTTATCCGTAAGTTCTGGCTGTACCGTTGACTAAAACCCCAAAAAATGTTAAATTCATTTGACGAAAACTTAACTTGAAGGAAGGGGGATCAAGAGTGGATACGTTTTTCTACAACGGCCACGAGTACGAGGTGGATTTGGCGGCTCTCGAGCGTAGTAATAATATTTGCTACGTTTGGGATCGGCGCTTTGGTTGGACGTGCCTCAAATTGGCAATCGAGGGATGCGGTCTCAGTGTAGTCACCAAGGCCTCGGTAAACGAGAGATCGTCCGATTCGCTTGTCGCGCCACACCGCGACACAGCAAGCCTCGAGCTCCGCCTGCGCGAACGCACTACAAGTAATCAAGAAGCAATCGCTGTTGGGCAGTCATAAAAACTAAATTATAAAATAACGTATTTAGCTACAAAATATTTTCTCGTTCCAACATCTCACGCCTCATGACTCTTCGTGAGGTTTTTTGCTTTTATAAATTCTTATTAAAAAACTCTATAGCCCGCCTCCAAGCCAAACCCGAGTTCGCGCCAATGTTATGGTCATCACCCTTGTACTCAAAATATTCCACATTCTTCCCGGCTTCTTCCAGCGCCTGTTTTAATTCTAGCGAAAGCTGGAATGGCACGCTCTCGTCACCTGTTGCATGTTGCAACTGAACCGGCGCGCCAACATCATCTAAATAATTGTAAGGATCCAGCTTGTTCCAAAAATCCGGATTCTCGCTTGGTAACCCATTCTCTTGAACCAATGATGTGGATGTAACGTTCCGTAAAAAATCAATTTGATAATTTAACGTCTCAAACATTGTTTCGTAACTTCCCACAACCCCCGCCCACAAAGACGCCGCCTTAATGTCATCCGAAACAACCAAAACCCGAAGCCCGATCTCTCCGCCGTTAGAGTGCCCCCAATAACCGATCCGCTCGGCATCAACATCTTTGTAATCTTTCAAATAAGCAATTGCATTTAAAGTGTCGATAACATATTTTTCCGAATAATGCGCGCCAACTGCCTCGCCCTCCGAGTTGCCATGCCCGCGCAAATCCGGCTTAAAAGTTACAAACCCCGCGCGCGCCAAAGTTGCTTGGTAAGTTGGGTAGTTCCCCGTTGTAGAGTATTGCTTGGGAGGAATGTAACCATGAACAAAAATTATCGCCGGATACCCCTCGTTGGGCATTTTTGCCAAAGGCACGGTCAACAATCCATATATCTTTAATCCTTCCGATTTATACGAAACAATATATTGCTCATAGTTCGAGCCATTCACAAGTTTTTCCTCTATCACAAAATCCCCTCCGGGATAGCTACCTCTCCGCAAACTCTCGATTGCCATCGGATGCAAAACTTCAGCAAGTTCAACCTCGGCGATTGATGTTTGTGTGTCGTTAATTATTTCTCCCGGAGCCGAAACTTCGGCGGTTCTTAACGAGGCCTGTTTTTCTTCGTCGATTACTTTGATAAATCCAAAAATCAGCAAAACTATAATTGCAACTCCGCCAACTATCCCAAATATTTTGTATAGCGCGAATTTTTTCATACAATCATCAACACTTTTATGTAGGAAAATATTCTTCCAAATTAATCCGTACAACTATCGACTCTAAACTCCACAATCTTCTGTATCAATTCATACGGAATCGGTTCATCAAGCGGAAACTGAATTGTTCCCTTTGACGTTTCATAACCTTCCAATTCTTTTTTAAATTTTACAATCGCTGAAGGAGTAGGGTAGATCCCGATATGTTTTTTAAATGCCGCATAATGAATCAAATGCTCCAAGTCCAAATCGAATGTAGGAACTCCATAGCTCATAACCTCTATCGCACCCGGTGCGGATTTCTTAATCACTTTTCTAATTTTAACCAAAATCACCTGCACTTCTTGTGGGAATTGCGCTATATATTCATCTATAAGTTTGCTGTTTTGCTTGGTCGAGGTCATAACTTTTTCTTAATTGTCAGGGTATATTCATCATATCCAGAGTTTAATTTTTTGTAAAACAAAAAACCCGCGCATCGCGCAGGGTTAGTATAAAAGAGCAAATGCTTTTATGAATGTGAAATGTACTTTTGGGGATTCTTTTGCCCCCACTTTGCTCCGCTCACAAAAGCGTCATTCAAAAGTTTTTGCAAATCCGGATGGTCGGCTGTTAAACAGCTTTCGTCATCGATGTTGAGCACAGCTACTATTTCATAGCTGTCTTCTTCTCCATCAAGCAACTCCATTAATGAAGTACGTGCAATAACAACTCCTCGTTGCGTTCTGAGCAGGTGGATCGTCATAAGAGCATCTCCTTAATGATCACCGAATTTGTTGGTCACCTTAAAATCTCCAAGCACAATATCACCATAAGCTAATTTTTAAGTCAAATCAAAAACCCCGCGCAATGAGCACGAGGATAAAACACATCTTATACATCTTCTATTATCTATTCTTTTGATATGCAAAAAACAATCTTAGTGATGAGATCAATATATAAACTCCGGCAATAAAAAGTGGAATCCGGTTTTTAATAAACGTGGAATAGATTATATGATCCGCATCAGATTGGTAATTATATACAGCCATGGGAATATCAAAGTAGTGTTGCAATAAAACGATAAAAAACATTACTATCGCCAGAATAATTATATCTTGAACAAAAAATATGGCCTTCTCCGCTTTATTTCGTTTGTCTAATTTTGGGAAGATGAGATAATGGAGGGCGAATACAAAAATCAAAAGACAAAACCAAATCAAGATTCCACCGCCGGAATAAAAAATTATCTCCGGATGGTTAGATCGGCATTCTCTTATATTCCAGTAATCTCCCAATAAATTTTCATTTACCAAACCCTGTTCCGATTCTTGCTTTATCTGGCAAATATGATCCTGCGCATTATAACCCCAAACCGGATACACATCGGGCATTCTTGCATAAGCGTTTTCAGCTTTAAATCCGAATCCTACAATAAAAAGCAGAAATAGAGTAAACCGAAGAAAGATTTTCATAATATTTGATTTTTACTTTAAAAACTTTTCCCAAATATAATAATCTTGCCCGTACCAATGATTTTTAAGTTGAGCTACTTGTTCAAACCCATTTTTTTTCAGTAGATTATTGGATTCTGTATTGGCGCACCTTGTATCACACCATATTTTATGAGCATTGGTAAATGTTAATAATTCACCTAACTCCTTCATCAGATTCATCGCTACACCCTTTCCCCTATATTCCGCCAAAACACCAATCCAATCCGCCCAGAAAGTTCCACAATCAAAAAAACCATAGCAAAATCCCACTATATCATCTCCGTCTTTAGCTGTAAGTAATATTGCCTGGTCGTTATCTAAAATCTTTTGTAAATTTTCTACGCTAAACTTAGCACACTCCGTGCTACGCGCTTCGGCTGAATAATAAGTTGTTTCGTCTATAATTTTTTGAGCCACAGATGAAACATACTTAACGTCATCCCCGGTCATTTTATTTGTAGATAGCATATTTATTGAATCATCTTATCCAACAACTACATCTTTGTAAATTAAAAAACCCCGCACAAACGTACGGGATTTTTTTAATTGCAATTTTTCTACTCACAAGTCCACTCTTCCGGAGGGCAAACATCGGTATTTTCGCCTGCCATACGAAAACCACCACAATCACTTACGATTTTATTTGTAGATTTTTCTACATAATAAAACGGCCCATCTGCGGCAATCCCACAATCCACGCTAACCAAATCACCGCAAGTTTCCTTAATCGCGCAACCTTGCGCAGGATTCTCCAAATCAAAATATTCATCCGGCTGTACAATTTTACCAACTGTTGAACTCGAACAACCTGCAGAAATAAATGCAAACGCGATTAGAGGTATTAGGTATAGTTTGTTCATAGTTTTGATATCGTAATATTTTGAGTTAGTTGCAACGAATTATATCTTTATTAATAAACTCCGCACTTACTACACCGGCCATATGATCTGAACCAAAACTAAAGTTCCTCCATTGCTTCATTAAGCATCTTCTCAATTTTTTTTGCTATATCCTGGATCTGTTCATTATTTACAAAACCCATTGCTACTGTCGGCTTTATTGCGGATACAAAAACTCCACCCTCTTTTTCGTAAACAATCACATTACATGGTAGAAGTAGACCAATTTCAACATCATTTTGTATCGCTTCATATGCCGAGGGCGGATTGCATGCGCCTAAAATTATGTAACGCCCCATCTCTTTTTCGAGTTTTTCCTTCATCTGCTCTGCAACGTCTATCTTTGTTAGCACGCCAAATCCGTGCCGCTTAAGTACTTCATTAACTCTCTCTACTGCCGCGTTAAATCCCATCGCGACTTCTTTTGATATTCCGTAATTATTCATATATATAATTTTATCTATTAAATTAAGCCTTGGCTGATTGTGCAACCTAACCTTTTTATTTAACCATTAAAACAGTTTATCAGTCAAAAACCCCGCACAATGCACGAGGCTTTCTTAAACTAAGTTTAATATTAATGCCGCAGGCCTCCAAAATTCTTAATTCTTAATTCTTAATTTTTTCTCTCACTGTACATTTACAACGAAAACTCCCCACGCCCCAAGGCCTCGGAAATTTCCGTAAGCCGAGCTTTATACGCATCCATGTCATCTATTGGTTTAGTCGCAACTCCCGTATCCATTGCCGCTTGCGCAATAACCGGTGGGATCTCCACGAGCAATCTTGGGTCAAACGGTTTGGGGATGATGTAATCCGGGCCAAAAGTAAACTCTTGCCCGTAGGCATCAACCACACTTTGCGGAACCGGCTTTTGCGCCAAACTCGCAATGGCATCTACCGCAGCCAACTTCATTTCTTTATTGATTTCTTTTGCCCGCACATCCAGCGCCGCACGAAATATGTAAGGGAATCCCAAAACATTATTTACTTGGTTGGCATTATCGCTCCTGCCCGTGGCGATGATTGCGCCCGGGGAAGCCTCGCGGGCAAGTTTTGGATCTATCTCCGGAGTTGGGTTAGCCAGCGCAAAAATAATTGGCTTTTCGTTCATAGTCTTTACCATCTCGGCGGTTAAAATATTCCCTGTCGAAACCCCAACAAACACATCCGCACCCACCATCACATCAGCTAAGCTAAAATGACTCTTATCGCCGTCGCCTTCCCCTGACAAGGGGAGGGATGGGGAGGGGTTTTTCTGCGCAAAAAACAATTTGTACTCATTCAAATCTTCTCTATTTTGCGAGATTAATCCCTTGCTATCCAGCATAAAGATATTTTCTTTTTTCACTCCCACATCAATCAAAAGATGAGAGATGGCAATCGCCGCCGCACCCGCACCATTCACCACGATTTTAACTTGATCAATTTTTTTCTCAACTATCTGCAAAGCATTTTTTAAACCTGCCGCAACAATGATCGCCGTCCCATGCTGATCATCATGAAAAACCGGTATATTCATCTTCTCCTTCAAGGCTTTCTCTATAACAAAACACTCGGGCGCTTTTATATCTTCTAAATTAATCCCGCCAAAAGTTGGCTCGAGCCTTGCAACCGTCTCAATAAACTTTTGCGGATCCTGCTCATCAACTTCGATATCAAACACATCAACACCTGCAAATCTTTTAAACAAAACTCCCTTACCTTCCATCACGGGCTTCCCGGCCAGCGCACCAATATTCCCCAAACCCAAAACCGCCGTACCATTGCTAACAACACCAACCAAATTCCCTTTTGATGTATAGCGATATGCATCCTCGGGATTATCTTTAATTTCTAAACACGGATAAGCCACACCCGGCGAATAGGCGAGTGATAACTCCGCGGCAGTCGCGCAAGGCTTTGTAATTGCCAACCCAATCTTTCCGGGTTTTTTAAACTCATGATAATTTAATGCGTCTTCTTTCATATTGTTTAAAAGTTAAACGTCATAACGTCATAACGTCTTAACGGAGCTCCGTTATGACTTTATGACGTTAAGACTCGGTCCTAGTGATTAAGTTTTAATCATAAGCCCAGGTCAGAGGTGTGGCAAGATGACTGTCTGAACCTTGACCGTGTCCCTCGCAGCCTTGGCGAAGTGGGATTTACAGGATTATTTCGATTAACTCGATTATTCATCATATTTCGGATGTCCGTATAAATTAATAATCAAGCTAATCCGTTAATCGAGTGAATCGTGGTTCAGACAATAAGTGAATCAAGGTTCAGACAATATTCGAACAACTATGGAACAACCTATGTGGAAATGTCTAATTTTTGGCTCAACCCTCATCCCTTGACCCAAGGCTGCATTCGTTCTATTTTTGTTCTATAACCCTCTCACAAATATTTATATGTTGCAGCCATTAACTCCCAAGCAAAAAGAAGTCCTCGATTTCATCATCGACTTCATTAACGATCGCGGATACGCTCCATCATTTCGCGAAATCGCAGATGGCCTAAACCTCGCTTCTCCCTCAACTGTGCACGTGCACATTCAAGCTTTGCGTTCGCGCGGCTTCTTAAAAGCCGGCGGTGCCGCGCGCGAGCTCGAGCCTACCGATAAAGCGGTGCGCTGGGGTAAAAGCATTATGCTCCCTTTAGCCGGCTTAATCACTGCCGGCGTACCAATCGAGGCTGTCGAGGAGCACGAAACAATCGCCATCCCCGTAGATCTCGCGCCCAACTCCGCCAACTCCTACGTACTCCGCGTCAAAGGCCAATCCATGATCGAAGATGGCATCTTCGACGGCGATTACGTCGTAGTCGAGCGCAATCCATCACCCAAAAACGGCGATGTGGTCGTCGCGCTTCTCGATAACGCCTACGCCACCCTAAAACGCTTCTACCGCGAGCGCGACCGCATCCGCCTCCAACCGGCAAACTCCACCATGAAACCAATTTACTGTTACGACCCGGTGATTCAAGGGACTGTTAAGGCTGTCATACGTAAATTCGGATAGACTTAATCGTACATGGTCCTGGGTACATGGTCCTGGCTTCGATCGGAGCCAGGACTCAGGACCATGTACCCAGGACTTTAAGTATATGAGCATAGAAAAATTCGAAGATATCATCGCCTGGCAACTAGCACGTGAATTATCAAATCGCATACATAGCGAGATTAAAAATTGCCGGGATTGGTCATACAAAGACCAGATAGAAAGAGCGTGCATGTCTATAATGAACAATATTGCAGAAGGATTTGATCGTAAGGGGGATAAGGAATTTGCAAGATTTTTAATAATTTCAAAAGGTTCATGTGCAGAAGTTAGATCGTTGCTTTATCTTGGGGAAGATCGCGAATACATTAGCAAAGAGCTGGCTGAGGAATTGCGCAATTTATCATTAAGAATAAATAAAGTTCTAGCAGGATTCATCACCTCCCTAAGAACAAGAGAACAACTAGGGCAACTCAAGCCAAAGCCAGGACCATGTACCCAGGACCATGTACCAATATGTATAGCCACATTGGAGAACCCGTAGACGTTATAGCTACGTTTAGGCAGGATCGAGCAGAGCCTGTGATTTTTAAGTGGAACAATCGCTACTACCGCATCACCTCGGTCAACCTCGTCCACACCGAGCGCCAAGGCCGCAACAAAATGTACATCTATTCCGTCACCGATAAGGCAAATGCTTTTCGTCTGCGTTTTTATACCGAAACACTAAAGTGGGAGTTGGAAGAAATGGCGATACTGTAATCATGTAGCATGTAACTTGTAGCATGTAACAAAATATGACATTCGACAAACGACAAAATAAAGATGGTCAAGCTCCCAAGCATGGCTCGATCATCCTCTTTCACGAAAAACAGGTCCGCCGTCACTGGGATAGTGGTCGGGAGCTTTGGTATTTTTCGATCATCGACATTATCGAAGTTCTAACTGATTCAACCATACCCAAAAGATATTGGAGTGATCTTAAAAACAAGCTAAGAAATGAAGGAAGTGAGGTGTACGAAAAAATCGTACAACTGAAATTATTAGCCTCTGACGGAAAAAAGTACGCCACAGATTGTTTCTCCACTCAAGATCTATTGCGCGTAATTCAATCTATCCCTTCTCCAAAAGCCGAGCCTTTAAAACTCTGGCTTGCTCAAGTTGGCTACGAACGCATCGAAGAAACCGAAGATCCGGAATTGGCTTTTAACCGTGCTATGCGCACTTACTTGCAAAAAGGCTATTCCAAAGAATGGATTAACCAACGACTTAAAACCATCGAAGTCAGAAAAGATCTCACTGATGAGTGGCAAGAAAGGGGAATGAAAGAGGGTTTGGAATTCGCCATCCTAACAAACGAGATTACAAAAGCCTGGTCAGGCAAGAGCGTTCGGGATTACAAAAATTTCAAAGGCCTCAAAAAAGAAAACTTGCGGGATAATATGACTAATCTGGAACTGGTTTTAAACCTGCTCGCCGAAGCCTCCACAACAGCAATCTCCAAAAGTAAATTACCAAAAGATCTTAATGAAAATAAAACAGTCGCAAAAAGCGGTGGTCAAATTGCCGGTAATGCACGCAAAGAAATCGAAGAGCAAACGGGTGAGGCTGTGGTTTCTTCTAAGAACGCCTTGTTCATAAGAAGATCGAATTTAAAGGAATTAGAGTAACAAATAGTGAATTAAAAAAGCGTAATCAACATTTTTAAATGCCACATTTTAAAGCTCTCCAAATCTATGCCGATAACACTCAAATCACCCAACGTGGGACGTAGGACGAGTGACGTGCGACGAAAGTTATACAGTCACATCGACATGAACTCCTACTTCGCCAGCGTTGAACAGCAGGCAAACCCCCAGCTTCGCGGGCGTCCTTTGGGTGTCTGCGCTTATCTGCACAAAGCCGGCTGTGTCATTGCCGCCTCTGTCGAAGCTAAAAAGTGCGGAGTCAAAGTTGGTATGAGTATGGAAATCGCAAAAAAAGTTTGCCCGCAAATGAAATTTATCCAAAACGATCCGGCTAAATATCGCGCCGTCAGCTCGCGTGTCTTTTCCCTTTTCCACGAACTTACAGACAAGGTGGAGCACTACTCTATAGACGAAGTCTTTTTAGATCTAACCGGCTGGTACCGCGACGAAGCCGAGGCTTCTTGGGCACTTTGCCGTGCGCGCATGCGCATTCAATCCGAAGTGGGCGAGTGGCTCACATGCTCTGTTGGTATCGCGCCCAGCAAGTTCCTCGCAAAACTCGCTTCAGAAATAAAAAAACCCAACGGCCTTACAATCATCAACCGCGAAAATTTAGATGCTACACTCGCCACCCGCGACCTCGAGGACGCCTGCGGAATCGGCAAACGCATCCGCCGCCGCTTAAACCTTCTTGGCATCTATAATCTCCTCGACTTAAAAAACTATCCAGTAGGCAACCTAATCCGCGCCTTGGGAGTTGCCGGCTACTACTGGCACGAGCGCCTAAGCGGCCAAGAAATCGACCGCTTCGAACAATCTCCTCTGGCGAGCGACGTGGGACGAGCGACGAGCGACGACACTCAGAACTTCGACTCCGAAAATCGTAGTTCGTCGTTCGAGGTTCGTAGTTCGATCCCTAAGTCCGTCGGTCACTCCTTCTGCGTCCCCAAACGCGCTAATGAACAAAACCTGATTCTGCCAATCCTAATCCGCCTCACCGAACGCGCCGGCCGCCGCCTTAGAAGCTTCGGTCATTACGCCCGCACCATGACCATCCAAGCTTCGTTCAAACCCCCTCACTCCCCCTTGTCAGGGGGAAGCAGTGAAACAAGTCCCTCCTTGACAAGGGAGGGGTTTGGGGTGGGTTTGAGCCAAACGGTTAAGTTTGTCGACCCTGCCAACGATCCTTTCAGTTTGGTTCATGCGGCTACGCAAGTGCTGGAACAAATCTGGCAGGGCGAACAAGTAACCTTCCTCGCCATAACTCTGTCCGACTTGGTCCCACCCAATCATCAACTCCAACTCAAATATTCTCTTAAAAGCCCCCTTGTCAAAGGGGGATATTCGAGACATGGTCTCGAATTGGGGGATTGTATCGACGCCATCCGCGACCGCCACGGCGAGGAATCCATCATCTTTGCCTCCATGATGGGCTTAAGCTCCGATTACGCCCCCGACCGCATCGGCTTCCGCAAAACCGAAGGTGTCGATGTCCAAGTCTCCGGCAACTGATCTATGCATTTTGTTTGCAACCATCCGGAATTCATTTCAGGATCCAGTCCACAGGATCTAATCCGCCATCAGCTCTTAATCGGCCTTTGGCGATATCGGCTTTGATTAGTTCGCTGCACTCGGGTCTAAACATCCCAAGCCCGGCTTCACGGTTTCATCTCCTTTTTTGATCTCGCAAGATATTTGTTTCATGTTTCCCAGCTTCCTGTTTACATGAACCTCTTTCCAGTTTTCATAAGGTGTACCGCAAAACCAAATTAACTCCGAAGGGGTTATCGTTTTTGGCAAGCACGAGGGTAGTGCCAATTGTGTTAAATCCGTAGAACTCGAATATATCTGTGATGCATCTGTATTAGCTTTTATTGCTACGTTCAATTTTTTATAATCCGGCTTTCTATATGTATAGATGTTCGTTTCATCCGCAAACTCCACAGCCCAAGTAAAAATACCCAATCCTTTATGAACATTGCACAAACTGGTTTGCAGGGCACCCTCGGTCTGTGACATTTTTAGAGCTTCTACCATTTGCGGTTCCGGATTATCGGGCAAGCTTATGCCTCGAGCCATTTTTAATGCAGCTTCCGAATCGGCTGTTCTGTAAGCCTCGAGCCATTTTAAAAATCCCTCGCTATATTTAAATTGTAAGCATGGCATGGCGCCTAATTTATTTTCGTAAATTTCATCTTCCGCTTGGTTTGCTTCCTCCAAGGAAACCAAGGCCGGTGTCTGTGAAATTATCGGTGCATTCTCTCGGGGAGGTTCTTGCTGACAGCCGGCCTTTACAAAAGCCACAAAAAGTAAGAAAACCGTTAAAAAGTGTATTTTTTTCATATTTATACCCATTTAAGATAGCATTTTGGGGTATATTGGTGCAAACAGTCATGCTAAATAGAGGATTGGGCTTGCATTTTTTCACTATTTGTGCTATCCTCCTACTTGGAATGTTCGTGCGAATGCCATCCTAATAGGGGCCATCCCTGTCAGGGTCGAAGGAGTAGGATGTAGTTTTACGTCTGGTGTGCGCAAAGAAGTCCAGTTTAATTATTCATGTTATACGCATGCCTGTAAAATTATTTGTAGGTGGTATTCCTTATCGCACAACTGATGCAGAACTCGAAGAGATGTTCTCCGCAGCTGGTGATGTAGTATCCGTGTTCATCCCATTAGATCGCGAAACTCGCCGTCCTCGTGGATTCGCTTTCGTCGAAATGACAGACGAAGCAGCCGCTGAGAAAGCTATCGAGATGTTGAATGAGACTGACATGGGTGGTCGTCAGATCGTAGTCAATATGGCTCGTCCTGCCGAAGCTCGCTAAGTACCAACCAAAAAAACAAATCCTCCATTTCACAATGGGGGATTTTTGTATTTACAGATAACCACATTAACTCGTTATAAACAGCCTGCCCCGTTGCATAACGGGGTTATAAACGTTATTAACGCAATACTATGGAGGACTTGAGTTTATCGCAAGCTCAGTTTATAGTATTCCCATTATGGCAAACAAATACCCTTTTCAAGATATCGAACAAAAATGGCAAAAATGGTGGGAAGATAATGGAATTTATCACGCAAAACAACCATCAGATACCAAAGATAAAAAGTTTTACACTCTGGTCGAGTTCCCATATCCATCGGGCGATGGCCTGCATGTTGGCCATCCGCGATCTTACACGGCTCTGGATATAGTCTCCCGTAAAAAACGCATGGAGGGTTTAAATGTAATGTACCCCATCGGTTGGGATGCTTTTGGTTTACCAACGGAAAACGCTGCTATCAAGAAAAAGATGCAACCGGCCATAATCACCGAGAAGAACGTCGCAACTTTTAAACGTCAAACCCAATCGCTCGGAACCGGTTTTGATTGGTCGCGCGAAATCAACACAACAGATCCCAAATATTACAAATGGACTCAATGGATGTTCATTCAATTCTACAATGCCTATTTTGATGAATCATTGCAGAAGGCTCGTCCTATAACCGAACTCGAGATCCCCGCCGAAATTCAAAAAGATGGTGACTTGGCAATTCGCAATTATAGAGATTCAAAACGCATCGTATATAAAACCACCACAACAATCAACTGGTGCCCGGCCTGCAAAATCGGTTTATCAAACGAAGAAGCGCAAGGCGGAGTTTGCGAGCGTTGTGGAGGTGAGGTTGAAAAGCGCGAAAAAGAACAATGGATGATGCGTATAACCAAATACGCCAACCGCCTTATCGATGAACTCTCAGATGTTAATTATCTCGATAAGATAAAAACCCAGCAAATCAACTGGATCGGCCGCTCCGAAGGAGCTCTCATAAAATTTGCAATTACTCAAAACCAAAGCCAGGACCATGTACATAGGACCATAGACGAGATAGAAGTTTTTACAACCCGCCCCGATACCCTTTTTGGTGCAACATACTTGGTTCTCTCACCCGAGCATCCACTTTTAACCTCGTGGATCGATCATGATGCAATAGAAAATATAAAAGAAGTAAAAGATTATCAAGAAACAACTCGCAAAAAATCAGATCGTGAACGCCAGGAAAATAAAGAAAAAACCGGAGTAGAGATCCATGGTCTAAAAGCCGTGAACCCAGCAACCGGCAAAGAAGTGCCCGTATGGATCGCCGACTATGTCTTGGCGGGCTACGGCACGGGTGCCATCATGGCCGTTCCCGCTCACGATGAACGGGATTATGAATTCGCCAAAAAATTCGAGTTACCCATTATTAAGGTGGTAGTGCCTCCGGCTCTAGCTGAACTTTCTCATCCTCCGGCCAATATTACGCCGGTCTCTCAAGAAGATGTTAGAGTCGAATCAGAATGCTGGATAGGTGAGGGCATTTCCATTAACTCCGAATTTTTAAACGATCTCACAACTGATAAATCTCAAGAAAAAATAGTTGCTTGGCTCGAAGAGCATGGCGCCGGCCATGGTTGCACAAATTACAAACAACGTGATTGGGTTTTTTCTCGCCAGCGTTATTGGGGCGAGCCGATTCCGATGATTCATTGTGAAAAATGCGGTTGGCAACCTGTCGCAGAGTCGGAACTTCCGATTCTTCTTCCGGATGTCGAAAACTACGAACCAACCGACAGCGGCGAATCACCACTTTCAGTCATCATTGATTGGGTAAACACTACTTGCCCGGCTTGCGGAGGCAATGCCAAGCGCGAAACCGATACCATGCCCAACTGGGCGGGCTCATCTTGGTATTTCTTGCGCTATTGTGATGCGGAAAACGATCAAGTCTTCGCGTCACCCGAAGCTCTCAAGTATTGGATGCCCGTTGATCTTTACGACGGTGGCATGGAACACACCACTCTTCACCTTCTATACTCTCGCTTTTGGTACAAAGTTTTACACGATTTGGGCCACATCCCCGAGTCTTGCGGAGTCGAGCCTTATGCCAAGCGCACAGCTCACGGCATGATCTTGGGTGAGGGTGGAATAAAGATGTCTAAGTCCAAAGGTAACGTTGTTAATCCGGATGATGTCATCTCCGAATACGGATCCGATGTTTTTCGTTGCTACGAAATGTTTATGGGTCCATTTGATACGGACGCTCCTTGGGATACCCACGGCATCCAAGGCATCAAACGCTTCCTGGATAAAATCTGGTCACTCCATCAAACTCGAACTACGAACGACGAATTACGAACAACGAATCCTTCGGACGCGAAATTCGAAATACGAAATACGAAATACGAATCAATCTTACACAAGTCCATCAAAAAAGTCGGCGACGATATCGATGCGATGCGCTTCAACACAGCTATTTCGCAACTCATGATCTTAACTAACACTCTCCTCGAATCCGAATCAGTCACGGATGATGATTATAAAACGTATCTTAAATTGATAGCGCCTTTCGCTCCACATATCGCCGAACAAATCTGGCACAATTTTGGCAACGAATCATCAATCCACTTGGAAGCTTGGCCAACTTACAATCCGGATTTGCTCATCGAAGATACAATTACCCTCGGCGTCCAAATTAACGGCAAAGTCCGCGGTGAAATCACAATCGCGCCCGATGCTAAAGAGTCCGAGGCTATGGAAGCAGCTATGCAAGATGAGAATGTGAAAAAGTATTTAGATGGTACTGAGCCGAAAAAAGTTATCTATGTTCCCGGCAGAATTCTAAACATTGTAATTTAACAAAAACCGCCTTAGGGCGGTTTTATGGTTGACATTATCTGGGCTATTTGAATTTAAAATGATTTAATATAGATATGAAAATCACAGTAATCGGTACAGGCTATGTGGGTTTAGTCTCGGGTGCGTGCCTCGCGGAACTCGGTAACATTGTAACTTGCCTGGATGTTCAATCCGAAAAAATAGCAAAACTTAAAGAGGGGATAATGCCCATATATGAGCCCGGTTTAGACTCCGTGGTTCTACGAAACGTCCAAGCCGGTCGTTTATTTTTTACCGATTCTTACGAAGATGCCATCCTCGGCGCCGAACTGATCTCTATTGCCGTCGGTACGCCATCTGCCGATGATGGATCCGTAGATATGCAATATATTGAAGCCGCGGCTCGAGACATTGGCGCTCATATAACCGAGTACACCGTCATCGCCGACAAAAGCACCGTCCCTGTTGGTACTGCGGAAAAAGTTGAAGCAATAATCCGCGAAGTCTCGGGTGTCCAAGTTGATGTTATATCTAATCCCGAGTTTTTGCGCGAAGGTCACGCGGTTTACGATTTTCTGCATCCTGCCCGCATCATCATCGGCACTACAGCCGATGATGCTAAAGATCGCATGCTCCAAGCTTACGAACATGTAGATTGCCCCAAACTTGTTATGGATCGCCGCAGTGCAGAACTCACAAAATACGCGGCTAATTCTTTTTTGGCCACCAAGATTAGTTTTATCAACGAGATGGCTGTTTTGGCCGAAGAAGTCGGCGCGGATATTTCAGACGTCGCGCTCGGTATCGGCTCCGACCCGCGTATCGGCAAAGACTTTCTAAAGGCCGGCCCGGGTTGGGGTGGGAGCTGTTTCCCTAAGGATGTTCGCGCGATGCGCCATCTGGCCAAACAAAAAGGAGTTCCGCTACCCGTTGTCAACGCCGCACACGAACTTAATGAACAAGCGCGAATTCGCATGGCCAAGCGTCTCGAAGAAAAGCTCGGCAGTTTGGATCAAAAAAAGATAGCCATTCTCGGCTTGGCTTTTAAAGGAAATACGGATGATACTCGCGAATCGGCCTCGATCGAGATCATTAAATATCTCTTAAATCACGGTGCAACGGTTATTGCTCATGATCCAGTCGCTGTTGTCGCGCCAAATGATTTGGATGGTTATGAGCTCGCGCATATCGATTGCCCTTACAAAGCATCCGAGGGCGCGCATGCCGTAATCGTTGCTACTGAATGGGAGCAATTCCGCACAATCGATCTTTTAAAACTACGCAAATCATCGGCAGGTGATTTGCTTGTTGATACACGTAATCTTTTTGATCCGGCTCGCGCCAAAGAAGCGGGCTGGCAATATTTATCCATAGGTAGAAAATAATATGAAGTTATTAATCGTAAGACACGCGGAATCTAACCCGGATGGTAACGGGTTTCACCACAATGAGGGTGTTATAGGCGCTTTATCGGAAAGCGGTAAAGCCCAAGCCGAATTACTGGCTAAACATTTAAGCACTTATAAAGTTGGCTATATTTACAGCAGTGATATTTTACGAGCTGCTGCTACAGCTTACGTAATTTCCGATGGTATGCCAGATGTTACCGTTATGCTAACCAAAGATTTGCGCATGATAGATCCTTCTGAATCAGCCGAGGTTTTTAAAAATAGAGTCGAGACTTTTTTAAATGGATTACGGCAAAAGTATGAACATGAAACTATAATAATAGTTTCGCACTCCGATGTTATACAAAATCTTTTTGATTTATTGGGGCACAATAGCAAGGTTGCCCCCGAGCTTTGCTCGGTATCTGAATTTGATGTTGATGATGATTCCAAAGCGGAAACTGTAAGGGTAAATGATACAAAATACTAACTCGAAGAGTTGGAATTTTTAGGTTTGTAAAAACTTGCGGCTAAATAAGTTGCAAGCGGCATGGCTAAAGCAATTCCTAAACTGCCAACCAATGTTCTTACAATTTCACCGGCTATTAATTCGCTATTGATAACTTGCCCAAATGTAAGAAACGGCGGTTCATTTATCGAGAATAAGATTAATAGAGGCAACGATGCGCCTGCGTAAGCCAAAAACAAAGTATTAACCATTGCGCCAATGTGGGCATTGCCAACATCAAGAGCTAATTTAAAAGTTTGCTTTACAGGCAACTTGGGATTAGCTTTTTTTATTTGTTCTACGGCTTCTATTTGGCCAATCACAATGTCATCCAACACACCCAAGGCACCAATCAGCACACCGGCCAAAAACAAACCCTTAAAGTCGATTGCTTTTTCACCTATGCCGATTAAAAACAATGTTTCCTCGCTCGAGGTTCCTGTTAACCGGGTTAAATATGTAAAAATCCAAGAAAGCAAAGCCACAATAACCATTGCCACCGCCAAACTCAATATGGCCAAATGACTTTTATGGTTCCAGCCATCCGTTATGTAGATAAGGAATATAAATATTAAGATACAAGTCAGTATCCCAACCGCAAGAGGATTCCAGCCCGCAAGAATAAGCGGGATCGTGCCCTTAAGAATAATCAAGAAACTGATAATAAGAGCTATTAAAGATCTAAACCCTCTGGCTTTACCAACAACCGTTATAGTGAGAGCAAATAAGAAAGCCAAAAAGTACAACGGCCAACGCCTTATGTAATCCGCGATATAATAAACGTCGTTTCCGTCCGAATCAATTTGATGGTTTACAAGTACATGGTCGCCTTTTTTATATACATTACCGCTAACCGCGATTATCTCTGATATCCCATTAAACTCAAATTCAAAATCTTTCCATATATTCTTTAAGCCTCGCATTTTAACTTTCTGCTGTACAACAACGGATCCATCGGGTTGGCTTACCGGCCTCTCTTCCAAGATTTCAATCACCTTAGCTTCAAATAAATCATCTACAGGTTTAGTGTTAGAGTTTTTATTTGTAATATTTTCCGGATTGGTAATAGGCTCTTCAATTAATCCGGGGGTTGATGTTATGTTTGCCGCATTGGTAGTGATTTGTGCGAATGCGTTAAATCCAAAACTAAAAGCCAAAACCGCAAACATTATAAAACTCGCTAAACCAAAATATTTTTTGTTATTCATATTTATATTTATACTAAACCAACATTGTAATTATGACCAGCATCAGAGTGTTGCCAAATAATCGTACAAGTAATAAAGTACATACCACTCGACTTACAAATTCATTAGCTACTACCACTATGACTAGGACTAGGACTAGGACTAGGGCTATTTATCCCGTATAGCTAAGAGGAAGTATTACGACTAAGTACGAGTTTGAGTGCTAAGTATATTAATTACTAAATATATTATGAATAACTACGATATAGGTATAATCGGTGCCGGCCCTGCCGGATACTCGGCCGCGGTTTACGCTGCTCGTGCTGGTTTTACCGTTGCGCTCTGGCTTGGTCCCGAACCGGGCGGTCAGCTCACAACAACCAACGAAGTCGAAAACTTCATCGGCTTTCCCGAGGGCATTATGGGGCCTGAGTTTATGGAACGCTCCAAACAACAAGCTGCTCGTTTCGGCACGAATCTTTTGGATGGAAAAGTTACCAAAATCGAAAAAGTTGAAGATGGTTTTATTTTACATGGCGAAAAAACATCCGGAAAAGTCAAAACCGTCATCATTGCCACGGGAGCCGTGGCTAAATGGCTTGGCACGGAGTCCGAGGAAAAGTTTAAAGGCCGCGGAGTCTCGGGTTGCGCAACTTGCGATGGCTTCTTCTTCCGCGATAAAAATGTTGCTGTAGTAGGCGCCGGGGATGTTGCCATGGAAGACGCGCAAACTCTGGCCAAGGTCGCCGCATCTGTAACTGTCCTCGTTCGCAAAGGCGAAAACGCTGTCCGTGCCAGCAAAATTATGTTCGAGCGCGCCAAGGCCAATCCCAAAATCAAGTTCGTGTTCAATACGGAGATAGATGAATTTATGGGAGATATGAAACTGGAAAAAATCCGCATTAAAAATAATCTAACCAATGAAACATCGGAAATGCCAATCGACGGAGTTTTTATTGCTATCGGCCACCGCCCCAACACGGATTTCTGCAAAGATCTTATCACCTGCGATACCGAAGGTTATATCGTCACCGACGGTGTTAAAACAAATGTTGGTGGCATCTATGCGGCAGGCGACGTAATGGACCGTGTCTACCGCCAAGCCATCACCTCTGCAGGCACCGGCTGTATGGCCGCGCTGGAGGCAAAGAAATTTTTGGAGGAACAAGAATAATAGTAAATAACAAATGGCAAATAGCAAGAGAAGCGACAGTTAGAAAAAAATCAGAGCAATTCAAGCTCTGATTTTTTAATTTACTCTTGCTATTTGATATTTGCCATTTGTTATTTAAACAAATCCCTCAATCTCCTTAGCCCCTTTTTAGAGTCGTGATCCAAAATCAAGCCTACTGCATACTGCACCATTTTTTTCTTGTTATCATAAACCGGCGCTATATCTAAAAGGGTTTTAAAGCTTTTGCCCGAAATATTTAATGTATAAATACCCCTTTTAATTGCCACGCCTCTGTAAACTTGCAACAGATCCTTTAAAAATTTTCGATTTTCAGCCTGATCTATCATCATGTCCATTGGCTTTACGGCCAAGCAAGCTTTTTTCTTTTTATTTATTAAATCACAAAACGCATCATTCGCGTAAAGTATTTGTCCGCTCTCATCCAAAATAAAAATTGGTGCCGGCATCTTATCGAACCAATCGGATGGAAAACACTTGATATTATCATTTTTAGTGAGCTTTATTGTTTTTTGCTTTTTTATTAACTTTTTCGGGATAACTTTTTTTGTCTTCATATTAAAAATATTGTATCATACTAACAGATTATGAGCATAAAAAAGAGGGGCAACGAGTCGCCGCGCGGGCGGCTCAACTTATCTGAACTGGAAAAAATTCACGGGCCTTTGCCAAAACTGGAGGTCGCGGACATTATTTTGGTGAGGCACAAAAAAGGAGTCATGAGGCGATTGCTCCGAAGAGTAACCCAATCGTATTGGGATCATACGGCCATGATTATCTACCCCTTTGATGCCACAAAAGGTTATTCTAACAATATTTACATAGAATCCATTCAATATGGAATAAACAGCTCACTCAAGCGCGGAGTAGAGATTCACCGTCTGGAAAAATACCTAAACAATCCAGCTAGATACGATATAGGCATAAAACGCTTTTCTTGGTTAAGCCCAAGTATTAAATCCCGCGTTCGTTCGTATATGCTAATGAACATCGATACGCCATATTATCCTTTGGCAACCTCAAAATTTTTATTGGCATTATTTTCCGATTTCTATAAAAAGAATCTATTAAGGCGACAGCGTTATTCTTGTAGCGGTTTGGTACAAAAATCTTTTTATGAAGCTGTAGATTGGAAGGATCGTGCGGATATTGTGTTTAAAGGCCCCGGATACACACCTATCGAAATCCAAGAAACAACCTCTCCAGCCGACATCGCCGAAAGCGATGCATGCGATTGGATTTGGAATAAACACTAAATATGCAAAAGGCGCGCTTTAAAACCATGCAAGCGGCCTTGCCCCAACTAAAAATAGGGGATGTAATTTTAGTACATACAAAAGGTTATTGGCTATCAAAATTAATCCGCCGGGCAACATCTTCATATTGGAGTCATGTGGCCTTGGTTTTTGATGTAATCCCAAACTCAACAAATCATCCGGATGTTTTAATAATAGAGGCTCTGGACCGCGGTATAGAGATTCATCGCATCGAACACTACCTAAGGAATCCAAAAAAATACGACATAGGCATAAAAAGAATACCGATTCTAAACGATCAAGAACGCGAACGTTTTAGAGGTTTCTTTTTGGACGCTGTGGACACTCCATACGATTTTTCTCGATTGTTTTCATATTTTACTAAAAAATTTGTTAATAAGATTTTTGGAACCGAAATAGTAAACTGGATCACAAAACACGTGATCGATATCGATCAGTATGTATGCACCACCTTTGCTCAACGCGCTTTTTACCTGGCGGTTTCTAAAGAAAAAAGGGATTTGGTATTAATGCGCAAAAAAAACAAACAATTAAACTTTCTTCTTCAAATGGAAGAAATCTCCCCAAAAGATTACGCCGAAAGTGAAAATGCTATTTGGTTATTTAACCCGCACCACTAAAAAATCAATCCTCGCACAAACAATCCTTGTCAATCAGGTAAATGTTTCAGTCGTCGCTCTGCACTAAGACTTTATTTTTTATTAGATTCATCGTTCATCAAGCTTAAAGTAGCAAGTTCATCAAGAGAAACATTATCTACTCTTGATAAACTTTATCTTGATGAACTTTTTCTTTAATCAGTTTAGTTCTTTATTCTTTATTATTTGTTATTTAATATTTAAAATTTGTCATTTAGTAAAGTTTTCCCCTTGACAAACTTGTCAATTTCCGTGTCACAATAGTCATGAGGAGAGAGAAAATTTTACACTGGTTCGAATTGCGCCGGAGGATGTTTTATCTTGGGGCTTTTTTATTTGGAATCATTATTCACTCCATAACCCCGCTTTTAAAATATTCGGTAAATATTTGGGTGATTTTATCATTGGCTTTATGTTTGGCGTTTTCTCTAACAAGAGGCGGAACTAAATTTTTCGCATTGATTATTTTTTGTTTTGCCATGGGGCTTGTCCGATTCGATCTCTCGGTCCCGCCAAAACTTCCCCTAAAACTGGATTCCTCCCCCGCAACAATACAAAGCGTCTGGCAGGGAACATATGGCAAAAAAGCTAACATTAAAATCCCAGCCGGCAATTTCTTGGAAGCGCCGTCTAAAATTCAAATAGATCTTAAAAATGATATCGCGATAGGATCAAAAGTGCTTATAACTTGCGATTTGCAGCCCAGGATTCAAGAAGATGGAGATACGAAATATAAATTTTACATGTGGCAATATTATTCGCACGGTTATTGCAAAAGCGTCAAACTTAACATCGTTTCACCTCCTGCTTGGTACGATTTGCGCAATGTTTTTGCCGGTTGGCGCAACCTTGCCAATAAACGCATCAACTCATCGATCCCGGGAGATGAAGGTGTGCTGGTGGCGGGCCTGCTTTACGGAGAGCGCAATTTAACTCCGCAAGCAAAAGATCTTTTTCGACGCGCCGGCCTCACCCACATCATCGCCGTATCCGGATCCAACTTTACAATCATAGTCACCGTCGTATTCTCAATCCTGCTCGGTATCGGCCTTTGGCGCCACCAAGCATTTACAATCACAACCGCCGCAATGCTTCTCTTTTTTGGCTTCGTGGGTTTCTCCGCCTCTGTTGCGCGCGCCGCCATTATGGGTTGGATTTTATTATTAGCGCGTCACCTTGGACGTTCACCCAACATTTGGCATCTTTGTTTGCTCTCGGCCGCCCTTCTATCGCTTTACGATCCGTGGATGTTTGCTTTTGATGCCGGATTCGCCTTATCTTTTTTGGCAACCATCGGCTTGGTTATCTGGACACCTATATTTACCGAAAAGTTTAAATATTTACCCGCAACTTGGGGTCTGCGCGAGGCAGCCGCTACAACTTTTGCCGCTACCCTCATGACAACGCCTTACATCTCTTTGGTTTTTGAACGTATTTCACTTGCCGGGCTTTTTACTAATCTAATAGCCGTACCCATTGTGCCATGGGCCATGCTCTTTGGAGCTGTTACCGCTGTGTTTGGATCTCATATTCATTTTATAAATCTTCCGACTTTGGGATTAAGTAAAATTATTTTTCTCTCTGCAAGAATCGCCGAAGTATTTCCTTGGATGGATATCCACATTTCGGGCACAAATTTTTTCTTTTGCGTCGGAACATACGTCTTAATCATCCGATTATGGTTTTTGTTGCGCCAAAAAAACGAGTTATACACAAAGCAATCCATTTTTTGTAATGAGATCACCTGACAAAACAACAATTGTCATAATCAACAAACAGAATATTTGGTTTTTTTTCGGCAAAATTATTATTTATTATTTATTATTTATTATTTCGCTTTAGCGGTTGTCATTTGTCACCAATCACTTGAATTGACCAAATTCGATATTAAACCGACACTATTAGTAAGGCTTTCGCGCCCCGCACCATAACAAATGCAAGTGCAGGTATAACAACTTGGCAATGCAAAAAAAAGATCGGGCTGTCCCAAGGAGATCACGGGCCTTGGATGCGGCCACAAGCTGGTATGGTAACTGGCTTGTTATCGCTCTTACGTATCAAGAGGAGATGATACACATTTTGATAAAATCAAACCTCGTTAAGCATTAGCCAAGTATTAAGCAATAAAAATAAACGATGGATAAATTCGTAACGGAATGTATGTAAATAAATCATTCCGCTCGGCAAAACCCCGCCACAATTGGCCAAGGGCAAAGCACGAAAAATCCAAAGTCAGTACGTATATACCAAATACTTCCGAATGTTATACCTGCACTTCATTCACTCTTTAATAACCTTACAAACTTTCAACCTTACAAACTTTCAACTTTACAAACTTTATAAACTCGTTATAAACGTTACAAACGGCCTGCCCCGTTGAATAATGGGGTTATAAACGAAAAAGTCATCCATGATCCCCCCAATATCCATCGTAACTAGTAGCGGTGGATTAGGAGGAGAACATGAAACGCACATCGACAATCGAAAGAAACGCCCAAACGTCACTTCACTTACGGAAAGGACTTCGTGTCATGAAGATTACATCCCACGAACGCACGCTCCGCGATTTTAATAAATCATTAATACTCTTAACCGCATTAACCGCTTTCTCTGCGATTATTGCCTGCGATGGCGGAGAAGAAGTTCAGGGAAACTCTGTCAGCGGCTCAAAGATTGGGAGTCAAAGCGCATCATCTTATTATGTAATTGATGTTCGCTATCCCACAAATGCAGAAGATTTCCAAGATGCGAACTTACTCTACGGCAATCGCGATTTCTTGAGCGAATACAAAGGCATTCCTCATCTCGGCCGTGATTTAATCTACGTTGCCGGCGAAGAAATCTATCCAATCGCCAATGGTAAGATCGTCTTTTACGGCAAAGCGGACGGATATGGAACTTTGGTGACTGTTATTGAACATGTGTTGGAAGTTCCTATCACCGTCACAAATGGCGATGGCGAATCGGTTTCAATCCATAAATTTCTCACCATTTATGGCCATGGCAGTAAAACCGATCCAACCGGCCAAAACCCGGCATTGAATTGGAAAGTGGGGGATACTGTCAATGCAAATGATGTCATCTTGTATATTCAAACAAGCGCTTTAAACGGCGAAGGCCCCGAGCATTTGCATCTTGGAGTCAGAATCCAAAGCTTGGCAGACGCTCAAGCTACCGAGCCCAAGTTTTGGCTCCGCGGAAACGATAGCATGAACGGGGACTACAAAAAGTACTACACAAAACCAAGTACTTTTATACCCGCTCTTGCAAAGCACATCGGAGTCTCGCTCGAGCAAGGTGTTGTCGCCGAATCTATCACTCACCATCCCATCGGTACATTGCTGTTTGATGAGGAGACAGGCAAAGATTGGCTTGTCGTGGAGGATGATCAAATCCTTAACGTCACAAACTACAAAACTTTGCCTCGTACTTGCCGTATTACCACAACCCGCGAAGAGTTGAGTTGCTATCGTGAAACGTCATTTCACGAAACGAGCACAGTCCTCGATGCCAAGGTTATCAAATTCGATGGCTCATCCGAGGTCTACAGGCTTTACCCCGGCGGCGGGTTCGAGGCCACGGGTTACCAAGTCTTCCTTTCTTACGAGTCCTTCTTATCCTGGGGTTACACTGATTCCGATATTCAGCACTATCCCTCTACGGAAAAACAAGAGCTCGTTAGCGCTCTAAAAAACGAGGGTGGTGTTGGCTTTATGCCCGGCGCTTTGGCAAAAGGCTTTGGCGATAGCGAAGTAACCGTTGCCAATCAGCACGGAACACGGCGACCAATCCTTAGCTGGGAGCTGTTCCAGAGCCTTGGTTATAACTCCAACTGTGTCTACGAAATTGAACCAAGCACTTTAGATGTGGTGGCCGGTGCCAGATCAAACGATCTCATCACCGAATCATCAGCACTTGAGTGCCCAACCGGAACCTCGCAATCAATCTGTACACCCGGAAGCGTACTTCCTTGTTCATGCGGTACAACGTCCGGCACACAATCGTGTCTTGATGACGGAAAGTCATTCGGCCCCTGCATGTGCGAGCCCGGCCCCGGTGGCGGCGGAACCGGCGACCCATGCAACCCGCCCGGTGCAACTTTGCCTTGCGATGATATCTGCGAAGGCGGAGTTCAAGAATGCCTTACTGATAACACGCTAAGTGCGTGCATCTGCCCCGCCGAGGGAACCGGTGGCGCGGGCGGAACATCCGGCACCGGAGGCGCAGGTGGATCACCTCAGCCCGAGTGCGTTTCCGGCCAAACGCAAGATTGTACTTCCAAATGCCCCAGTGGTTACTATGGCATCCAGCCTTGCGTTGATGATTCATGGAGCACTTGTGCCTGCCATCCCGAAAGCACAGGAACAGGTGGAACATCCGGCACAGGCGGTACAGCCGGGTCAGGTGGTACGCTACAAGCCGAATGTACAACCGGCACAACTCGCGATTGCTCACCGCTCTGCGGTGATGGTTACATCGGTGACGAGTTGTGTGATAACGGTTTCTGGTCCGGTATGTGCTCTTGCTATTCCACCAACACCGGTGGAACCGGTGGTACATCCGGCACAGGTGGAACAAGCAGCACTGGCGGTACCGCAGGAACATCCGGTTCCGGTGGCACCTCGCAAAGTTTGGATTACGTAAGTATCAAACTGCGTTACCAAGGCCCAACTTGGACCATGCCAAAATTCACATACGTAGTCGGCTCAAATGATTGGGGGCCCGCCCCGGGTTGCTCCGCCATAACATCTCAAACGGCCGAGTGTACATTTAGCCTGCCTGTTGCATCACTCAATTCATTCAGGTGGCAAGTTTCACTTGGCAATAATCGCTACTGGGGAGACACCTCGGGCCTTGCCCCGGCACCATGCATCCCCGCCTCAGAACTGCCCAATTACTATTGCACCAGTGTCACAGTCATTGGCACAGTCTGGCTCGAACTCGATGGCGTTCCCACCGATTTCGGCCTCTGCTCCAATGGCATAATAAACAACAATTACTCCAACATCTGCGGAGAAAGCCAGTTCCCCTGGATGAACGCCTGCCTTTATCCGTAGTCTAAACCAAAGCCCCAATGACTCGGGGCTTTTTTAAACTCGAACCGGGTTTGACCAGTACTTCATGTTAATTAACAAGGATTACTCTTTCAGATTTCTTTATTATTTATTAATTTATTATTTGTAATTTTGCGAAGCGCCAGCGCAGCACAGAGTTATCCCCAATGACTACTCCCCGCCAATTTGCTAAGCTTGCAGTTATAGAACAAAAACAGAACAACGTACCGTAAATAACAAATAATAAATAACAAATAATAAAGATTAATCACCTCCGCTCGCTTTATTATTTATTATTTGTTATTTATTAATTATAAAAAGTTTTTATGGCTAAAAAAGTTGTAGATGAGGCCGGCGCTCGTATGGTGGCCGCTCAAGAAGCTATTGATCAAATTAAAGAACGCTTTGGCGAGGGTGCAATTATGCGCCTTGGCGAGGCTAAAAAAATGCAGGTAGACACGGTTCCAACCGGTTGTCTGTCACTCGATCTCGCACTCGGTGTCATGGGCGTACCGCGCGGCCGCATTATCGAGGTCTACGGACCCGAGGCATCAGGTAAAACCACACTTGCCCAGCATATCATTGCCGAAGTGCAAAAAATGGGCGGTCTCGCCGCTTTTGTAGACGCAGAGCACGCACTGGATCCGGATTACGCCAAAAAAATCGGAGTCAACATTAACGACATGCTTATCTCCCAGCCCGATACCGGAGAGCAAGCATTGGATATTGTGGAAACACTCGTACGCTCCAACGCTGTCGACGTAATAGTCATCGACTCTGTCGCGGCACTAACTCCAAAAGCGGAAATCGAAGGCGAAATGGGCGATTCCCACATGGGTCTCCAAGCCCGCCTCATGAGTCAAGCTCTTCGCAAACTCACAGCCATTGTCTCACGTACTAAAACCTCGGTAATTTTCATCAACCAGCTTCGTCAAAAAATCGGCGTCATGTTTGGCAACCCGGAAACTACTACCGGCGGTATGGCTCTCAAATTCTACTCATCGGTTCGCATCGAGGTTCGCCGCAGCGCCCAAATCAAAATGGGCGATCGCATCATTGGCAATCGTGTTAAAACCAAGATTGTTAAAAACAAGATGGCCGCCCCGTTCCGTACTTGTGAGTTTGATATAATGTATAACGAAGGCATCTCCATCGCCGGCGATCTCTTGGATCTTGGCGTTGAATGGAATGCAATCAAAAAAGCCGGCAACAGTTATTCATATAAAGATACCAAGCTCGGCGTAGGCCGTGAAAACGCCAAAGCCGCGCTTAGGCAAGAACCGGAAATAATGAAAACAATTCGCGCAGAAATAGTTGAGTCATGGCGCGTAAAAGAGGGAATTGATTTGGCATCCGATACTAAAGGCAAAGCGGAAGATCCTAAAGACGATGATATTGCGGATGAGCAAGGGTAGTAACGTTTTTATTCAGTTAGACTATTTTGTATTTTTAAAGTAAAATAAGCCTTAACCATGGGAAGACGCCGAAAAAAAAGCTATGGCTTTCGTCTGAATTTAGATGCGCAAACACAAAAAGGAATTGTGACTGTCATTTTATTTGCCGTTGCAATCTTTTTGCTTTTATCCCTTTTTGATTTAGCCGGCGCGGTCGGAACAGGTTTGGATTCTGCCATGGCGCACGTTTTTGGCTGGGATAAAATAGTGTTGCCATTCTTTATTTTTACTGTCGGTATCTTTCTGTACTCACCGTCTCGTTTACCTTTAAAGCTATCAAACGGCATTGGTTTTTTACTGTTTTTCATTGGTTTTAATCCGCTTATCCATCTTTTAACTTTCAAAGATTCAAAAGCCACAGCAACAGCCATCGATGCCGCGGCCGGTAAACTGGGAATGATTTTAGCGGAACCGTTTATTCCGCTTTTTGGAGTAGCCGGCGCAATAATATTTTTTGCCGCCATATTTGGCGCCTCTTTGGTTTTAATCTTTAACACATCATTGTCAACTATTGGCGATTGGTTAATGAGTGTAGTCAATTTTGTACTTCGCATTTTCTCTATCATCTTTAAACCTTTGGTAGCCATCGCAACTTCATTAAAAAATCGTAAGTTTAAAAAATCATCAAATAATAACGAAATAGATGATACTGAAACCGAAGAGGATGAAGAAGAAGATGAAGAGGAGGAGGAAGCCGACGAAGAAGAAATCGAAGAGGAGGAAAATGAAACCGGCATTCCCAAACCCAAAAAGGTTAAAGAGCCAAAACCCCGCCGTCGCAGGCCCAAGATAGATATTCCTTTCGAGCTTCTAACAACTCACGATCAAAAACCAACTTCGGGTGATATCGAAAGCCGTCAACTCTTAATTCAACGCACACTCGAAACTTTTGGAATCCCTGTCGAAATGGGTGAGGTCGCTGTTGGCCCAACTGTAACCCAATTTACATTCAAACCCGCCGAAGGAATCAAGCTAAACAAAATTACGGCACTACACAACGATTTGGCTATGGCGCTCGCTGCTCACCCAATTCGTATCGAAGCTCCAATCCCGGGCAAATCCATGGTAGGCGTCGAAGTTCCCAACCAAAGCGTTGCCATTGTTGGCCTGCGCGAGCTTTTCGAAACCAAAGAATGGCGCGACCGCAAAAGCCAACTCACTTTTTCTTTGGGACGTGATGTAACCGGTAAACCCTGGCATGCCGATGTATGCCGTATGCCTCACTTGCTTGTTGCCGGCGCAACCGGTTCCGGTAAATCGGTGTGTTTAAACAGCATCATTATGTCGCTTCTTTACTCCAATGGCCCGGATGATCTCAAATTGATATTAGTCGATCCGAAACGTGTTGAATTCCCAATATACAACGGCATACCGCATCTCATCACTCCGGTTATTACAGATGTCGACAAAACAATAAACTCCATGAAATGGGCGGTTAGGGAGATGAACAAGCGCTTCGACATGCTTTCCAAAATGCAGTGCCGTGATATAGCCACTTACAATGCCAGGTGTAAAGAAAAACTTCCTTATATTGTAATGATAGTCGATGAGCTCGCCGATCTAATGGTCAACTCCAAGCAAGAGGTTGAGTCACAAATTGTCCGCTTGGCGCAAATGTCGCGTGCGGTTGGTATCCACCTTATTCTTGCGACCCAGCGCCCATCGGTAGATGTTATCACCGGTCTTATTAAAGCCAACATCCCGGCGCGTATCGCTTTCTCCGTTGCATCACTCATGGATTCGCGCACCATCATCGACCAATCCGGCGCCGAGAAACTCATTGGCCGGGGCGATATGCTTTACTCCACTGCCGAGCTTTCATCACCTCGACGTATTCAGGGTGTTTATCTGGCGGATGACGAGATTAATCGCGTAGTTGAATATCTAAAATCCAAATACGAACCCGCGGATTACGACCCCGAAGTTGTAGAGCATGATAGATCTAAATCAATATTTTCATCAGGAGGCGGTGGCGGTGAGGGTGGTGATGCTTTGCTTCATGAAGCAAAAGAAGAAATAATCCGCGCCGGTAAAGCCAGTGCATCATTGCTCCAAAGGCGCCTTAAGGTTGGTTATGCTCGCGCTGCGCGCATCCTTGATCTTTTGGAAGAAGAAGGTTTTATAGGCCCTGCCGATGGCGCTAAACCTCGCGAAATCCTCAAAGCGGATTTTACAAACGCTAATGACCCGGCGGACGAGTATGAAGCGGAAGAAGTTGAGGAAGATGAAATCGAAGAAGAAGAGGAAGAAGAAGATAATAATAATAATCCGGATAATGATTACGAAGATACTGACGAGGAAGAGGAGGAGGAGAGTGACGAAGATGATGAGGTTGACGAGGAGACTGAAAGGAGGTATTAAGGTATTATGGGTTTTATAAAAAAAAGTATCGGAACAGATCAGAGTTTTGGAATAGATTTAAAAGAACTTCGCGAGCTCCGAGGCTGGACAGTAAAAGAATTATCAAAAATATCAGGTATCTCTGAATATATTATTGAAGCTTTAGAAAGCGAGAATTTCTCCTCATTAAACGATCCCTATTACTCCGAGAGGCATGTTCGCGCGCTAACCAAGGCATTGGATGGCAGAATCCCGTTTATCCTTGGAAAGTACAGAGCCGCCTTGGTTCGCGATGGTTTTGAAATAAGAAACACTACAAAAAATTATTCGTTCACGCATAAGATAAAACGCAGTGAATTTTTTACTCCAACAAAATATTTACCTTTTTTAATAATTATTCCGATATTTTTTTTATTGGGGTATTACGTTTGGAACGAGGCAAAAATTTTTCGCGAGTCCCCATCACTCACTGTAACCTCGCCGGCAGATAACGAACAAATCACCGGCCCGCGCATAATAATCCAAGGAAAAACCGATCCCACGGCCTCGGTAGTTGTTAATGGTATTTTTGCAGTTGTGGAAGAAGATGGCTCATTTGCATTAAACATGGATATTCCGCGGGGTTTAACCAAATTGGATATCATTGCCAAACGACGTTATGGATTGGAGTCAAAATTAACCAGATACATCACATATGCCCCCATTCAAGGGCCGGCTCCACCTAATGAAACCATCCGCTATTTTCAGGATTACTCTACCACAACCGAATCTTTCGCCACCTCAACCATAAACTAAAAACACCCGGTAAAGGGTGTTTTTTTATGTGGTCTGTAAGCTGCGAAACGTTGCCGCAAAGATGGTATGGAATTTCATAGGAGGAGAGAGAACTCAATAAATTGAGTAACCATGAATTTCTTTACCGGTCGCGCTTCGTTTCGCAACTTGCAAACCGCATTGTTTTTTTATGCTATTAAATGCAACACTTTCTGTCAACAAACTATGAAAGCTTTCAGCTCCCGGGCACTTGAATTCAAATGCACGAGAGAAAAAGGCGGCTGTAACTTACAGCCGCACTAACAAGTTAAGTAAGGTTCATATCTCAGACCGGGAAGTCCGAGGGTTCGTCACCGGTGTCGTCGTCTTGAGTTTTCTCGTTTTCCTGCTCATCCTCCCCATCGGATTCTTCACCCGGATCATCTTCTGACTCCTCGGGTTCGGATTCTTCGGGCAGGGGAGGGAGCACATCATCGAAGCTCCCAAACTGAACAGGCTTCGGTTCAGGCTCAGGCTCGGGCTCGGGATCGGGCTTGACGCTCTTCTTCGAGCTCTCCCGAACACCATTGCCGTCGCCCTGTTTGGCTTCGCGATTTGCTTTCTTGTGGCTCTGTGCCGCCACAAAATCATCACCTGCAAATGCTTCATCCGGAAAGAGCAAACCGTGTTTCTCGTAGAACCTGTCCATGGTGCCATCGACCATGGCTTCGAACACAGCTCCTTCCAGCTGATGAGCTGTCAGGTCGGAGAGAATGACCAAGTGCCCAACTTGATTGTTGAGTACTTTCTCTCCATCCCGAATCACCGGTTGCCTGCGCCCATCCTTCCACTGCATGTGGTAAATGGGTTGAGTGCGCCCAAAGCACGCCGAGGTCATGAACACCGAACCGGAGTTCGGATCGTTCGCCCCATTACAACAGTAAAAGTCATATGCTACCTCGTCTCGGGGCTGAAAATGCCCCGAGCCTTGCAGCATTGCCGAGACTTTATTGTTGTCCAGCGCGGCGACCAATTCTGGGAACTTGTGTGTGAAGAAGTTCCTTTGGCCTTTGCCAACGACAAACGGAACGATCTCCGGCACCATATAGATCCGGAAATATCCATCTGCAATGGTTCGCAGCAAGTTGGCGTGCGCTCCCATAAGCGCCGTGTGCTTGTGCGTGAGCTGACCTCGCTCTTCCATCACCAGATCCTTGGGATCAGCGAGCATCTCGTCGCTTACCTGAACACACAGCTTGCACTCCGCAGGCCAGAAGTACGTGTCAGTGTACTTCACCACCGTTCCGGGCGCCGCCTCCTCCGGGTCTTCCGGACGGTTCACCCAGTAGTCGAACCAGTAACCATTGATCGTATTCAACTCATGATTCAACGGTTGGCTGTTTCCAACGTTCTTGCCTCGGTACCGTCCTCGACCCGTACCCTGGTGCGGCGGTTTCACCCCTGCCACGTTGTTCACCACAACACAGCCAGCCGATTGAGAACAATCCGTACCCATGTATTTTCTGGACGCATTGATCTGCTTCTCAACAATTGCTGCCGGCAATGGCAACTCGATCTTAACGAGCACCATCCCCGGCACGGAATCTCTGTCGAACTCCACCTTCAGCAAATCCAGCCTCGCGTAATCTTCACGCGTTAGCTCAAATGCAAGGGTCTCGTCGGGCAGAGACGCGTTCATCAGAATCTCGAACGATCCCAAAATCCCCTTTCTTTCCTTGGGAACCTTGATATCTCCCGAGTCCAACGCCCATTTGGGCACACTCACCCGCACGGTTGCCTCAACATTGCGCAACGCGAATTTTGCATACCGTTCGGAGCCCATCGCAACTGCTTTTTTGGGGACTGAGATCACTGTGTTGAATCGGAGGTGGAGATCGATGATCTGTTCTTCTTTATTTTCGCTCATGATCTTTTTCCTTTCACAAACTTCTTGAGAAAAAATGTAAGGTTCGGTTTAAGTTTTATCCTCTTTGGTTGTAAGCCGGAGAGGAGTGTTTTGACATGATGCTAATTACCATCATGTAATTCCCGGAATCGGAAATCTTTATGGAGGCGACTCACGTTTTTGCATTTGCATAATGCGAGCCAAGGGTGCCCATGTGTACATAGAGTCCAGCGCCGGCCGGAGTCATGTAAACAAAAGCTAATCGCTTTCCCCTCCATGAAGATTTCCATTTCGAAGATTTGAAACCTTAGCAAAAAACAGGGTAATTGTCAAGCCTCTGCCCGCTTTTTGTAAACATAAAAATCGGGCAAAATGCCCGATTTTTATTTGGTGTAAAGATCGTAGAATAAAAGCTTTATTTAAGCCATTTTTCTAACATCCTTCCACTTATTCATTTTTTCCAAAATCCTGCCCATGTTTTTGTTTTCTAGAATATTTTGATTTGTCCTTATGAAACCGCGATGGAGGCGGTAAAGGTTTTCTGACACGTTTTTCGATATCAAAAGGGTTGATAGTTATCACTATCTCATCAGATTTTTGAGGCATAACCTCATGACTCTTTTGCTTGGGCATAAAACTTGAAATAATCAATAATCAATAATCAATTAACAATAACCAATTAGTATCACATTACATAGATAGTATAATTAAATTCACAAAGTGACACAATCTTTATTATTTATTATTTATTATTTGTAATTTAGGTATCAAAATATCTCGATAGATGCGGAGGGGATTACCTGGTATTAAAAATACCGGTAAATCCGCACCATAGCATCAAAATGTTAGTTCAGTCCTAAAACCAAACTGCATTAAGGTCTATGGAGCACCTGTGGTACATGACGTTAAAACGCCCGCCCACAGAGAGAATCTCTCTCCCCCACGTCTTTCGAGACATTATTGTTTAATATCATCTGGAAGGATCTAGAGGGCTCCGCAAGTAAATGCGGAGACGGCGGATATCCATAACACCGAAGCGCTGAATATCTGTGAGCAGTACTACTATGGAATTCCAGTCGAAACCGGATTTTCATAGGTTCTTACTCGTTCCGCAGAATTCCCATGTTTGGGTATCTGCAAGAGTTGCCTTCCTCCTCTATATCTTTCGAGATGATTATTGGCGGTATCTCATTTAATGAACAAATAACTATACCACAAAAAGAGCATTTTGTCAAGAGTGCTTGGCATGTTTTTTAAGCTGAACTTAGCCAAAAAAATATTGCCTTAGTTAAGCCAAATTTACAAAATTAGGCTAAAAATAGATAAAAAGAAAACCCGACTTTACAGTCGGGTCAAGGTTAGGCGGTACCGGTTTTGCTCTTTTTCAGAGCTTTTTTTGCCTCTTCCGCATCTTCCAGAACGCCTAGAAGCTCTTTCAAAACCTTTGTCCTTTCAATGATGGTGGCTCGGCTCCACCATTCATTCGGATCCATTCCGGTGTGCGTATGGATGCTTTTCATGACCTTTCTTTGGTCTTTGTCATTCAAAGCTTTCCATTTCGCGGCTTGCACTCGAGCTTGCTTGTAGACAAGCTCGACAGCCTCCATGCCTAGAGCCAAAAGCATGATGCGCTTCTCGCCCTTTGCCGCCGAGAGCAATCGTGCCGGCTTGTTGGCACCTGTTGCCGAAGCAATCGCCGAAAAAGCGATGTCTCGTTCTTCGGCGGAGCAGTGCTTCCACCACTCGTTCAGGGCTTCAAGATCGCGTTTTAGCCGGCTTTCCGCCAGTTCCGCCAGTTCAACGCTTAAGGCGTATGCCCGCAGTTCAAACGTTTGCTTGGCCTGGGCAAGGTGCTCCACCTGCTCATCGCAGAGGCGGTAACCTTTGGATGTGCGAGGTGCTTTTTCCAGTGCCTCCGGCAAAAGAGCGTTGAATTCCTTCAAAAGTCTGCGTGACTTGGCGTGTCTGTGAAGGAGATTCCACGCAATATCCAACAAGTGGTCATCCACTTGTCTGCACTCGATGCACTTTGCCAATCTTTCAGCGCAGTGCAAAAGTTCCGCAACCGCCCTTCTTTTTTGTAGATAGGTTTGAAGCATAACCGCCTCCGATTCTTGTAATGAACGTTTTTTTGCCAGATAAAAAGCAAGATTATTTATTTAAGCAGGAATTTGGGGATATGTCAAGTGGCTCTATTATTGTTTTTTGCTGAGTTAACTTAAAAAGTATCAAATATTGCCAAGGTTTACAAAAGATGATTATAAGATTCATCCACAGAAAGCTTGACAACTAAGCTCAATAATGTGATAATCGCGCGAGTAAACAAAAATTTGACAGAAAAATTATCTGCTGCATTAAGCGGCAAAAAACTCTCCAAAATAGGGAGTCAACATTATTTCATGCATATCACTTCTGTCTAAAAATAAACCCATCCAAAAACCCCGAACTTTCGGAGGCTTTTTGTTTCTTATCTAAAAAACCCGCTTTAAATTCTTACTGTCGCCAGACTCTCCGCTCTTATGTCTGCAGTTCTGGTCCGGCTAAGGCTTTTCTCGGGATTAAACACGTCACACCATGAGTAAAATGGTTTTCAGACGCCAAGATGTAAAAGATCGCGAGCGTCGTTATTTTACCGCATCACGCGATGCCATGGCTTTACCCGATTTAATCGAGGTTCAAAAGCAAAGCTATCGCTGGTTCATCGAAACAGGTATCAAAGATCTGTTTCACGAGATTTCCCCGGTCCGAGATTTTATTGGCCGTGATCTCGAACTTTCATTCGTTGATTATTTTTTAGACGAACCAAAGTTTGACGAGAAGACATCAAAGAAAAAGAGCATCACTTACGAGGCTCCTCTTCGCGTAAAAACTCGTTTGGTCAACAAGCGTTCCGGTGAATCCAAAGAACAAGAAATATATTTAGGCGATCTTCCCGTCATGACAGACCGCGGTACTTTTGTTATCAATGGTGTCGAGCGTGTTGTTATTTCTCAGCTGGTCCGTTCCGCCGGTGCATTCTTTACCGCCGAAAGCGCGCGCGGCCGCCGTTACTATGGCGCTAAAGTTATTCCCGACCGCGGTGCCTGGCTTGAGTTTGAGACCGATTCCAATCATGTCATTTACGTCAAAATCGACCGCAAACGCAAAGTGGCCGCAACTTCACTGCTTAGAACTTTTGGTTTAACGGAAGATGAGGATATTTTGAAAGCCTTCGAAGATGTTGATATTCACCCGATGAACAAATACATCGAATCAACTCTGGCCAAAGATTCCGCCAAAACCGAAGACGAAGGTTATATCGAAGTCTACAAACGCATACGCCCGGGTGATCTCGCCACTGCCGATAACGCCAAGTCGCTTATTCACTCCATGTTCTTCAAGTTCGAGCGTTATGACTTGGGTCCGGTTGGTCGTTATAAATTCAATCAACGCTTTGGCATGCCTTGGGATCATGAAATGGTTTTTGCCGAAGAGAACCGTATCCTTTCCAAAGAAGATTTGGTAGCCATTCTTAAAGAAATAATCAGATTAAACAATACTCAAGAAGAACCGGATGATGTCGACCACTTGGGTAATCGCCGTGTCCGCGCCATTGGTGAGCTTATCAAAGGCCGTTTCCGCATTGGTTTGGCTCGCATGGAGCGCATCATCAAAGATCGCATGAGCACCCAGGATATTAGCGTGCTGACTCCCGGCAGGCTTATCAACGCCCGCCCGGTTATTGCCGCTGTGCGCGAGTTCTTCATGTCATCCCAACTCTCGCAGTTCATGGATCAAACCAATCCGCTTTCAGAGCTCGAGCATAAACGTCGTTTATCAGCCACAGGCCCCGGAGGTTTAACCCGCGAGCGTGCCGGTTTCGAAGTCCGCGATGTGCACCGCACTCACTATGGCCGTATTTGCCCCATTCAATCTCCCGAAGGCCCAAGCATCGGTCTTGTTGGCCACATGAGTAGCTATGCTCGTATCAACGAGTATGGATTTATCGAGACTCCATATCGCAAGGTCAAGAACTGGGCGCAAAACGACGGCAAAGATGCTGTTGGTGGAATCTTGCGTGTAGATGTTAACGACGGTTCCGGAAAATCCATTGCCAAAGCCGGCAATGAAGTAACCAAAGAAATCGCCAAAAAACTCACCGATCTTCCACTCACTCAAATTCCTTTGATTCCAAAAGTTACAGGTGAAATTGTTTACTTAAACGCCTTCACCGAAGAGCGTGGAACAACGGCCCCGGCCACAACCCCAATCGATAGACAAGGAAACTTTTTGGTAGACCGTACACCTGCTCGTAAAAACGGCGAGCCTACGGTTGTCGATGTTCACGAAATAGATTACCTGGATGTTTCCTCAAAACAAATTCTATCAATATCAACTTCCCTCATTCCTTTCGTTGAGCACGATGATGGCCAGCGCGCGCTTATGGGTTCCAACATGCAACGCCAGGCTGTGCCATGCATCAAACCCGATGCTCCGATTGTCGGCACGGGTGTAGAGCGTCGTGCGGCTGTAGATTCCGGCCATGCCATCTTGGCTCCGGATGATGGCACTATCACATCACTTGCCGCGAATCATGTGGAAATAACAACGGAACGTGGCGAGATACATCGCTACGAGCTAATCAAATTCCAACGCTCCAACCAATCAACCTGTTTAAACCAACATGTTCGTGTAGATAAAGATCAAAAAGTTTATGCCGGCGAAGTTTTAGTTGACGGAGCATCCTGCCAAAACGGGGAACTCGCTCTCGGTCAAAACTTGCTTTGCACATATCTCTGTTGGGACGGCTACAACTTTGAAGATGCTATTATCCTTTCCGAACGCTTGGTTCATCAAGATCGTTTCACCTCTGTGCATATCGAGCACTTCGCCATGGATGTCCGCGATACCAAGCTTGGCCCCGAAGTTGTTACCAACGATATCCCAAATGTATCCGAGGAAAAACTCAAAAATCTGGATGAAAACGGTGTAATCCGTATTGGTGCCGAAGTAAAATCCGGTGATATTTTAGTTGGTAAAATCACACCAAAAGGCGAGACCGATTTATCCGCCGAAGAAAAACTTCTGCGTGCCATCTTTGGAGAAAAAGCCCGCGATGTCCGCGATACATCGCTTTACCTTCAGCACGGTGCTCGCGGTAAAATTGTAGGCATCACAACCTTCACACGCGAAAACGGCGATAAGCTTCAACCCGGTGTATTAAAACGCATCGTTATAGCCGTAGCCGACCTTCGCAAAATCCAAGTTGGCGATAAACTCGCCGGCCGCCACGGTAACAAGGGTGTTATATCCCGCATCGTTCCCGTAGAGGATCTTCCTTTCTTGGAAGACGGAACACCGGTCGATATCATTCTTTCCCCGCTTGGCGTTGTTTCTCGTATGAACTTGGGTCAGATTTTGGAAACGCATATGGGTCTCGCGGCTAATGCCGGTGGATATAATGTAGCCACTCCGGTTTTTGATGGTATCTCCGAACAAACAATTCACGAAGAATTAGCCAAAGGCAACTATCCCGAGGACGGAAAGATTAAATTATTTGATGGCCGAACCGGTGAATCTTACGAACACGCGCCAACAGTTGGCTACAACTACATTTTGAAACTGGTTCACATGGTAGAAGATAAAATTCACCAACGCTCCATTGGCCCTTACTCACTTATCACTCAACAACCATTGGGAGGTAAGGCTCAATCAGGTGGTCAGCGTTTTGGAGAAATGGAAGTTTGGTCTTTGGAAGCTTACGGCGCTGCTCATACTTTGCAAGAAATTCTTACCATCAAATCTGATGATGTTGTTGGCCGTTCTAAAGCTTACGAGGCTATCATCAAAGGCGAGCCGATTTCCAAAGTCAACGTTCCAGAATCATTCAACGTTCTTATGCGCGAGCTTAAAGGTTTGTGTTTGGAGGTTGAACTGTTAAAGAACGGAAAACGTCTGGAAGAAACAAAACCCGCGGTAATCAAACAAACAGCCTCGGCAACGGAAGAGTTCACCTGGGAATCTAATAATGAAGTATCTCCTAAATCTTAATCCTCGCTTATGTCATTTTTTCAAACAGAAAACGTCAAAACCACGGATTTTAACGGCATTAGGCTCAAGCTTGCTTCGCCCGAAACAATCCGCGACTGGTCTTACGGCGAGGTAACAAAGCCTGAGACAATCAACTACCGCACACAAAAACCCGAGAAAAGCGGCTTATTTGCCGAAGAGATTTTTGGCCCATCAAAAGATTGGGAATGTTATTGCGGAAAATATAAGAAGATTCGCTACAAAGGAATCATCTGCGACAAATGCGGAGTGGAGGTAACTCACTCACTTGTTCGCCGCGAACGCATGGGTCACATTGAGCTTGCCGCGCCGGTTACACATATCTGGTTTTTGCGCGGTGTTCCATCGCGCATCGGTACCGTGCTCGACCTCTCGGTTATGAATCTGGAAAAGGTTGTTTACTTTGCATCCTTCATAGTCACCGAAGTCGATGACGAGCTTCGTGAGCAAGTTATCGAGCAATTGCGTACAGAGTATAAAGGCAAACGCAAACAAATCGAATCCGAGTACGAGCGCAATGTTCAGCGTATAAATGAAAAGGCCGACATGAAAGAGGCCGAAAAAACCAAAGAACTCGATCGTGCTCATGGCGATAAAGAACGCAAGCTCACCGAACTCGACGAAGATAACAGCGAAGCCGAGAAAGAATTAAAAACTCTTCAACCGCTTAAGATTCTTTCCGAGAACGAATACCACGAGTACGCGCTAAAATTCGGTCATATTTTTGAAGCCAAAATCGGAGCCGAGGCTTTGGATGAACTCTTAAAAAAGATTGATGTAGACGCTACGGTTGCTGTCTTGGAAGAAGAGTTGTTAAAAGCCGGCGGTGCAAAATACGAGCATCTCATTCGCCGTCTAAAACTCTTAAAATCATTCAATCAACAAAAAATTGAACCAAATTGGATGGTACTGAAAGTTGTGCCTGTCACTCCTCCGGATATGCGCCCGATGGTTGCTTTGGATGGAGGCCGGTTTGCCACCTCCGATTTAAACGATTTATATCGCCGTGTTATCAATCGCAACAATCGCTTAAAGCGTCTAATCGAACTTCATGCCCCAGAGGTTATTACCAGAAACGAAAAACGCATGCTTCAAGAAGCTGTAGACGCACTTATTGATAACAGCGCTCGCCATTCAAAAACCGTATTAGCCTCAACGGGTAAAAAACGCCAGCTAAAATCTTTAGCTGATGGCTTAAAAGGAAAGCAAGGCCGTTTCCGCCAAAACCTACTTGGTAAACGCGTAGACTATTCCGGCCGTTCCGTTATCGTTGTTGGTCCATATCTAAAAATGCATCAATGCGGATTGCCTAAAACCATGGCTCTCGAGCTGTTCCGTCCATTCATCATTTCCCAGCTCATCAAACAAGAGATCGTTCACAATATCCGCAGTGCCAACAGGTTTATCGAATCCGATAATCCCGAGGTTTGGGATATTCTGGAAAACATAGCGCGTGATGCTGTCGTTCTTCTAAACCGTGCTCCAACTCTTCACCGCTTGGGCATCCAAGGTTTCCAACCGGTTCTTATCGAGGGCAAATCCATCCAAATTCATCCATTGGTCTGTTCCGCTTTTAACGCCGACTTCGATGGAGATCAAATGGCTGTTCACGTCCCGTTAACCGAAGAAGCACGCACCGAGGCTCGCGATATAATGTTGTCTACCAAGAACTTGCTTAAACCGGCCACCGGAACCCCTGTTACAACTCCATCTCAAGATATTGTTTGGGGAGTCTATTACATGACCTCGATGTTTGAACCCGAGGGTGATAAAACACGTAACTTCGCATCTACAGACGAGGCTGTCTACGCATATCAAGCCGGTTATCTGCCAATTCGTGAAAAAATCAATGTTCGCTTAAACCCCGGTGAAAAACCTACAGAGACTACCGTTGGTCGTGTCTTGTTTAATCGAATCTTGCCCGAAGGTATGCCGTTTAAAAACGACTTGCTTGGCAAAAAACAACTTGCCGAAATCACGCAAAGCTCGATCGATCAATTTGGTTTTGAGGTAACCGCTCAACTTTTGGATAGAATCAAAGCGCTGGGTTACAAATATATTACCAAATCCGGTTTCTCTTACGGTGTCGGTGACCTTCCAACCATCGTGGAAAAGGATGATATTATGGAAGAAGCCGCCGGCCGCGTTAAGATTATCGAAGAACAATACAGAGATGGTTTACTCACCAAACGCGAACGTTATACTCAAATTATTAAAGTTTGGTCTGACATTCAGGATCGCATTAAAAATCTTTCCAAATCGGCACTTAATAAAGAGGGATCCGTTGCGGCTATGATTGATTCCGGCGCCCGCGGTTCCATTGTTCAGCTGATGCAAGTTGTGGGTATGAAAGGCCTCGTTACCAACCCTTCCGGTGGTATTATCGAGCTTCCCATCAAATCCTCTTTCCGCCAAGGCTTGGACGTTTTGGAATATTTCATCTCATCCCACGGTACCAGAAAAGGTTTAACCGATACGGCTCTTAAAACCGCCAACGCCGGCCACTTAACCCGCCGTCTTGTAGATGTAGCCCAGGATGTTATTATCACCTGCGAAGACTGTGGAGATGATGATGGCCACCTCTTAACACACGAAGAGTGTGAAGAAATCGGTGAAGGCTTGCTAACCCGTATTTTGGGTCGTTACACCGTAAAAGAAATCAAACACCCGGATACCAAGAAAGTGATTGTCGCCAAAGATACACTTATTACAGATGAACACATTCAAATCTTGAAAGCCGCAGAGAAACCGCTTGCCGAAGCTCATGTGCGCTCCGTTATGAAATGCCGTAATGCCCGCGGTCTTTGCGCCAGATGTTATGGTTACGACTTGGCATATAACGAACACGTAAACCTTGGAGCCGCTGTTGGTGTTGTTGCCGCTCAATCCATTGGTGAACCTGGTACTCAGCTTACCATGCGCACCTTCCACACCGGTGGTGTTGCAACAGGTGTTGATATTACCCAAGGTCTTCCTCGTGTTGAAGAATTGGTAGAGGCCCGCATCCCTAAACACAAAGCTGTTATGGCCGAGGTTTCCGGTAAAATTGAAATTGCGGAACCCGAAGCTCACGAAATCCAAGTCATTGGCGGTCAACGTATTGTAGACCAAGCTAGAACAGGTAAAATTATCCGCATCCTTGCCGATGAAATGCGTGAAGATGCATTTGTAGTTACCGCTAAGGATGAAGTTAAAGTGGAAGATGGCGGCAAAGTAACAGAAGGCCAGGTAATTATTGTACGCAAAGATGGTACAGAGATTGTATCCGAGCACACAGGTACGGTACGCCTCGACAAACGCAAGATATTTATTGTTTGGGAAGGTAAATCCGCTCACGAGTATCAAACTCCGGTTGGCTTTAAGATTCTCGTTAAAGACGGCGATGAAGTGCAGGCCGGTGATGTGCTCACCGAGGGTCACTGGGATTTGCACCTCCTTTACAAAACAAAGGGCCGCCCTGCAGTTATGAACTATGTTCTCCGCGAGATTCTCTCTATCTACGCAACCCAAGGCCAACGCATCAACTCCAAACATATAGAGGTTATCATTCGCCAAATGTTCTCGCGCGCCTACGTACGCGATTCCGGCAATACCGAGCTTTTACCGGGCGAAATCGTTGAACGCGCTCGTTCCGAGGATGTTAATCGCAAAGTCGTGGAAACCGGCGGCGAACCGGCAGTTCTCGAAGAACTCTTCATGGGTATTACCAAAGTCGCGCTCACAACCGAATCCTTCCTTTCATCCGCATCCTTCCAAGAGACTGCTCGCGTGCTAATACACGCTGCCATAACCGGCAAAGTCGACTTGCTCGAAGGCTTAAAAGAAAACGTTATCATCGGTCGCTTAGTCCCAGCCGGAACCGGCTTCTCCTACCATCACCCGGAACTTTTCCCAGAGCTTCAAGAAGAAGATGATGAAGAAGACGCGGACACTGAAGATGGCGATTACGACCCCGAAGAAATCGACAACGTAAAACCCGAAGCATTAGAATCAGAAAAAACAGAAAAATCAGAATAAAACAACTGTAGCGGCGACCCAAGGTAGTCGCCACTGCACCTCAAAAACGCCCACCAGGGCGTTTTTGAGTACAAAAAAGACGCAGAGTCTGCGTCTAAAAGCCATCAACCATCAGCTCTTGATCGCCTTTGGCGATATCAGCTTACGGAGGGGGATAAGTTGGAGAAGTTAATTTGCCGATCTGTTCAGCTTCGTTCATTCCCAACTCAAAAGCTTTCGCCAACAACTCTTCAAGCGCCGTAGCTACATTCTCGCCGATATCATTATCCATACCGGCTAAACTCATTATGGTACTTATACCACTCGAATCGTTGGTCAAAGTACCCAAAACTATACCGTGCGCACAAGGCGTTTCTTTGACACAGCTTCGTTTTACCGCAACCTTAACGGTTCCATCGGCGTGCGATCGGATTATCATGGCCACCAGCCCCATTGTTTCCTCCGTAAAATTAAAGGTGCATCGGAAGTAAAGAATATTGCATCAAAAGAAATCCCAAGTCAAGAACTTGCCCGCAATTAAACTTTGGGGTAACTTAATCAAACACAAGTCATAGTACTTAGTCCTAATTCTTAGTTGTCATAACAGGATTATTTTGTAAAACTTTGTAAGTATTTGTTTAATATTTGGTAATGTTTACATTTTATGTCTGGTCACAGCAAATGGTCTACAATTAAAAACAAGAAAGGCGCCGCCGACGCCAAACGCGCGGCAAACTTTACACGCCTCGCACGCGAAATCGAGGTCGCGGCTCGAGGCAAAGGCCCCAACCCGGATATGAACTTTCAGTTGCGCCTGGCAATCGATAGAGCTCGCGCCAGTAACATGCCCAAAGATAATATCGAACGCGCAATTACACGCGGTTCCGGTGGAGCTGGTGAATCCATCATAGAAGAGCTTGTCTACGAGGCATACGCGCCCGGAGGCACGGCGCTAATCATCGAATGTGTTTCCGATAATCGCAATCGCACTGGTAACGAGGTAAAACTAATTTTAAGTAAAAACGGAGGTTCTCTCGCTGGCCAAGGAGCGGTTACCTATCTATTCGATCAAAAAGGAATAATTAGAACAAATTTAATCCCCGAGTCTGCTCGCGATGATGTTGAGATGGAGCTTATCGAATCCGGTGCCGAGGATATTGCGCACGAAGAGGAGGGGAGCGTGATTGTATCAACTCCCGCTGATCTCTCAAGCATCAACGATGCCGCAACCAAAGTCAAACTAAACATCACATCCGCAGGCTTGGAATGGATCCCCAAATCCACAATCCCAATCGACTCAGATGTCGCATCCAAAGTCGCAGAAATCATCGCCAAACTCGAAGAGCACGATGATATAACCAACGTCTACACAAATGCCGAGTAACGCTCAGTCACACGCGACAGACCAAGTCTACAAGCTACCCTCTTTAGCAAAGAGGGATAATCACGCAAAGTGCAATTGCATGAATAGCCCCCTCGTCAAAGGGGGACATTCGACGCAAAGCGTCGGATTGGGGGATTTCCGAATCCTCGGCATCGACCCGGGTTTTGGCCGTACCGGCCTTGGAATCATCGATATAAAAAATTCCAAATTAACTCACGTTTGGCATTCTTGCATCGATACACCATCCGACGCTCCATTTACAGAGCGTCTGCAAACCGTCCGCAATGATTTAACGGAAGCTATCCGCAGGTTTAATCCGGATGTAGCGTCCGTAGAGCATCTCTTTTTTCAAAGCAACGTCAAAACTGCAATAAACGTTGGCATGGCACGCGGTGTCATTCTCCTTGCTTTGGCTGATGCCAATCTTCCAACGGTTGAGCTCACCCCAAACGAAATCAAACAAACGGTTGCCGGCCATGGCGCTGCCGATAAAAAGCAAATCGAGTACATGGTCACGCGCCTGCTGTGTCTCACAGAAACGCCCAAACCGGACGACGCCGCCGACGCACTGGCCATCGCTATCGCCGGAGGCCTCACTTATCAAACCAACCAAAAAAGACACAAATCAATCAAATAACCAATTATAACCAATAAAAAGGATCCAAATTAAAATATTGACCAAATCTTTACCAAGAAACAAGTACCTCCAAACTTTCCAGATCAGTTTGTAAAGTTAAAAGTTCATAAAGTTCATAAAGCCAATCAACCCATCATAACCACTTTACAAACTTTATGAACTTTATGAACTTTACAAACTTTATGAACTGATTTTTGGTAAATATTTGTTAATTTTTTGGTCATATTTTATCGACAATCCTGGTTCAAAATACCCTTGCCGAATTGGGTCTGCTGTGTTAAAATTTCTGGGTTAAAACAGGTAAAAACTATGCAAATATATTGGCAAGGATACTCATCAATACGCATCGAAACCAAGCAAGGGGAAGAGCCTTGCATGCTCATGACCGACCCATTTCAAAATGAGGCCGCCATGCGCCTACCGCGCGCCCTGGAGCCGGAGCTTCTCCTGCTTTCCAACCAAGATACAAAACTATTCAATATAGATGGAGTGGCCGGTTCTCCGTTTATAGTTTCCGATCCCGGTGAATACGAAGTTCACGGTGTTTTTGTTTACGGCATCCAAGACCCTGCCGCCGATGAAGGTAAAAAACGCCCAATCATTTATCGCATCGAAGCCGAGGATATGTCGATTGCTTTTTTAGGAGGTCTAAACCGCGCCCTCACCAATGATGAAATCGAACATTTGGGAAATATAGATATTTTAATTATACCGGTTGGCGGAGGCGATGCGCTGGATGCAAAAGCGGCATCAAAAGCCATGTCACAAATCGAACCCCGCGTTGTAGTGCCCATTAATTATCAAATACCGGGCATTAAAACAGATCTTGGTACGGTTGATCAGTTCTGTAACGCGCTCGGTGTCTGTAAACGCGAAAACGTAAACAAACTAAAAATAACCAAAAAAGATCTACCCGTCGAAGATGTTATTGTTATGGTAGTGGAACGTACTTAATACTGTTCATCAAGATAAAAGTAACAAGTTCATCAAGAGTTGCTTAGGTATCTCTTGATGAACTTGCTACTTGATACTTGTTACTTAAAAGGAGGATATGCCCCGTAAAAAAGCTACAAATGAAGATGAGGTAATAACCGCAGCGCCAAAGCGTACCCGCCGAACCGCATCAAAGCGTGTTGCTTCAGCTGCAAGCACTCCGGCTCCCGAGCGCCCGCGCATCATGTCTTCCGAAGAAAAGCGCCAGCTGATTTTGGCTCATGCCGCAATGCGCCAACCTGTAGACACAGTGCAACGGTTTTCTTTATGGACCGGAGTCATCGTTTGTGTTTTGGCAATTGCTATTGGCTGGGTTTATACCATGCGCCAAACCATTGCCGGAGCAATCGGAACCAACGAAACCGGTACTACGGGCGAGGTAAATTACGGGGAGCTAAAAAGTACTATTCACGATAACATCAACGTAATGGTCGAAGAAATAGATTCACTGCAAGAAGATCATTTAATGGATTTAAGAGAACAGGCCGCCATATTGCAAACAATAGATCAAATAAACGCATCAACTTCGGCAGACAATGCAACAACTTCGGCACAAATGGAGTCTTCCGGTCACAGTGATTTGTTTCAACCCTCAAATGAATCCTCCGAAACTCCTTCATCAAACGATTTCCAAATTCCACCGGGTGTAACAATCGATGCACAAAACGCCAATTAACAAATAATAAATAACAAATAATAAAGATATTCATCATGAAAAGCTTTATTATTCATTAAATGTAAAATTATTAATTATTGAAAGTAAGTTATGGACGAACAAGAATCAAAAGAGCACAAAGGAATCGGCCACGTGATTCCACAATCTCTCTCCGAAGAAATGCGGACATGCTATTTGGATTATGCGATGTCTGTCATTATAACCCGCGCCCTTCCCGATGTCCGCGACGGCATGAAACCGGTGCATCGCCGTATTCTCTACGCCATGTGGCAAGAGGGCTTGCGTTCTACGGCTAAATTTCGCAAATCGGCTACTGTTGTTGGTCGTGTGCTTGGTGATTTTCACCCTCACGGCGATACCGCGGTTTATGATGCAATGGTCCGCATGGCTCAAGATTTTAGCTTGCGCTACATGTTGGTTAAAGGCCAAGGAAACTTTGGCTCCGTTGATGGCGATGGCGCTGCCGCATACAGATATACCGAGGCCAAACTCTCTGCTATTGCCGAAGAGCTTTTATTCGACATCGAAAAGCAAACGGTGGATTTTGCACCAAACTTCGACGGCTCCAAAAAAGAACCAACCGTTTTGCCGGCAAAACTTCCCAACCTTCTCTTAAACGGAACTCTTGGTATAGCCGTTGGTATGGCCACCAACATCCCACCGCACAATCTTACCGAGCTTTGCAATGGCATCACGGCCATAATTGATGATCCCGAAATCGAAGTTGATGATTTAATCAAACTTATTCCCGGTCCCGACTTTCCAACCGGCGGTATCATCTACGATAAAAACGAGATCAAACAAGCCTACGCAACCGGCAAAGGCGGAATAGTTATGCGAGCGGCCACCGAGATTATCGAGGAAAAAGCCGGCCAGTTCCGCATTCTCGTCAGCGAGATTCCCTACGCGGTTAATAAATCAACACTTCTCGAAAAGATTGCAACCCTTGTACAAGAAAAAAAGATAGAGGGTATCCGCGGTTTAAGCGATGAATCAAATAAAGATGGAATCCGTATAGTTATCGATCTTAAAAAAGATTCTTATCCCAAAAAAGTTTTGAACCAGCTTTTTAAGATGACTCCTTTGCAAGAGACTTTTCATGTAAACATGCTAGCTCTCACGGAAGGCGGAATGCAGCCCCGTGTTTTAACCCTAAAAGACATTCTCACAGAGTACATCAACCACCGCAAAGAGGTTGTAAGGCGTCGCACCGAGTTCGATTTAAACAAAGCCAAAGACCGCGCGCATATCTTGGAGGGTTTACGTATCGCTCTGCTCAAGATCGACAAAGTCATCGAAACAATCAAAAAATCCAAAGATAAAGATGAGGCACGCGCAAACCTCATGAAAAACTTTAAGCTCTCCGAGATCCAATCGACGGCAATTCTCGAGATGCGCTTGCAACAATTAGCAAACCTCGAGCGTTTAAAGGTTGAACAGGAATATCAAGAAAAATTAGCACTCATTAAAGAGCTCGAAGCAATTTTGAAATCAGTTAAAAAGATGTTAGAGATTATTAAAGGCGAAGTTTTAGATCTAAAAGAACGCTTTGGCGATGCCCGCCGTACAAAAGTTATCCCGCATCCGGTTGGTGAATTCTCCATGGTTGATTTGGTTCCCGATGAAACCGCAATCGTAATGCTCACAAGCGATGGCTACATTAAGCGCCTGCCTCCCGACACATTCCGCACCCAAGGGCGCGGGGGCAAAGGTATAACCGGTTTAAGCACCAAAGAGCAAGATGAAGTCTTCCAAATGTTCTCCACACGAACTCATACGGACATCCTCTTCTTCACCTCTCGCGGTCGCGTATTCCAACTTAAAGCCTACGAAATCCCACAAGGTTCACGCACATCCAAAGGCCAAGCCATAGTTAATTTCCTTCAACTTTCTCCGGGTGAACGCGCCGCTCAAGCCTTGCCTCTGGCCGATATGAACGGCATGAAGTATATGATGATGGTAACTTCCCAAGGCACAATCAAAAAAGTTGCTCTCGAAGATTTTAAAAACGTACGCCGAAGCGGTTTAATCGCCATAAACTTGCACGAAGGTGATGATTTGGAATGGGTCAAGCCAACAACAGGCAAAGACGAGGTTTCCATTGTCACGGAGAACGGCCAATCAATCCGCTTCAACGAGGAAGATGTGCGCCCAATGGGCCGTGCCGCTTCCGGGGTTCGCGGTATTAAACTCAAAAAGGATGATTCGGTTGTGGGTATGGATATAATCAATTCCGAACTGGCCAAAAAAGGTAAATTCACCCTCTTTACTTTATCCTCGCTTGGCCTTGGCAAACAAACAAACATTAAGGAATTCAAAGTCCAAAATCGCGGAGGCTCCGGAGTCCGCGCCATGAAGGTAACTGCCAAAACCGGCAAAGTGGTTGCCGCCTTCATCGCCCTATCCGAGGAAGAGCGCGATTTAATGATGATAAGCAAACACGGCATAGTTATCCGCCAAGCCTACTCCAACGTACCGCTCCTCGGCCGCGACACTCAAGGAGTCCGCCTAATGCGCTTCAAAGATGCCGGCGACAGCGTCTCCTCCGTCACATTCGTAGGCAAAGATGAAGAAAACAAGCTGAACGGATAAACTACCAGGACCCGGATTAACCTTAATTATCAAAACAAATTAACCAAAATCTCTATAGGATGTAATTCAATTTATATAGAAATAAAAAATCCCTCGATTAACTCGAGGGATTTTTTTGTCTTGAACCTTGATTTACTCGATTAACGGATTAACTAGATTATTCTCTCATTTATATTCTGGAAGTATAAGAAGAATAATCACGTTAATCCATTAATCCTACGAATCGTGGTTCAGACAATTACTCAAGCACCTTATCAATCAACCCATAAGCTTTAGCTTCCTTGGGATCCATAAAATAATCACGATCCGTATCCTTTTCTAATTGTTTAAGCGGTTTACCGGTGTGCTTGGATAAAATTTTATTCAGTTGTTCCTTAGTCTTCAAGATTCTTTCTGCGTGAATCTTAATATCCGTTGCTTGCCCCTCAAATCCACCCAAAACTTGGTGAATCATAATCTCGGAGTTGGGGAGCGCGAAACGTTTTCCCGTAGCTCCGCCGGCAAGTAATACGGCTCCCATCGATGCCGCAAGGCCGGTACAAATCGTTGAAACGTCACAACTAATATGTTGCATCGTGTCATAAATCGCGAGCCCCGCAGTCACAGATCCGCCCGGTGAGTTAACGTATAACTTAATATCTTTACTTTTATCTTGGCTTTCCAAAAACAATAACTGTGCAATTACAATGTTTGCAATATCATCATTAATGGCTGTTCCCAGCATTATGATTCTATCTTTAAGCAAACGCGAGTAAATGTCGTATGCACGCTCACCATTATGAGTTTTTTCAATAACAGTTGGTATCAGATAGCTAGCTGGAGCTTGTGATGTAATTTGATAGGGATTCATATACTTTCGAACATCGAATTTCGAACGACGAATCGAGCTCAGCTCGACGAACTTCGAATATTTCATTAATTGTATTAATCATTTATCTTGATGAACTTGTTACTTTCATCTTTTAACGTAAATCCAGTATAAGGGATAATGATTTAGCAGTCAAATACCAAGAGTGCTAAAACACAATGCATAATTAATAATGCATAATGAATAATAAAATATTTTCATCCATTATGCATCATGCATTATACATTATGCATTAATTAGTTGATCTCAAACCCCTCCTTCGTCTCTTTGATGGTACCTTTGATGGCAAACCCTGCCGCAAGCTTATGCCCACCTCCACCAAAAAGTTTGGCTATTGCTGAGACATCGCGGGTTACGGATCTCATTGAACCCTTTATTGTTCCATCACCGCGGTCATGCAAAACCAAAATTGATTCCGCGTTTCCGGTTACACCTTGTAAAAAATTAGAGATACCCTCTACGGCATTTGGCGAGACTCCGTATTTTAAAAAGTCTTCATTGGTTACAAATGTTACCGCAATATCTTGAGTTTCATTTTTGTGTAATCGCGATAGTGCCAAGCCCCAAATTTTTAAAATTGGCAACTCTTTATTCTTAAGTAAATATTTTGTAATCTCGTTCATGCGCGCGCCGCTTGCAATCAACCTCCCCGCCACATCCATTCCTTGGCTTGTAGTTGCCGCATTACTAAAGTGCGATGTGTCTGTTAGAATCCCGGTCATCAGCGAAGTCGCCATTGTAGAATCTATCAGCACATTATTCGCCTCAAAAAATCTCGCCACAACTTCGCAGGTAGAGGTCGCTTCCACGTTAACAATATTTACATCTCCATAAAACTGATTTGTTTTATGATGGTCGATATTTACCAAAGTAGGGGAGTTGGGGAGCTTTGGGATAAGTGCATCAACCCCAGCATAAACCATATCTCCCGAATCAAACATGATTACCATGTCATACTTCATATCAAAGACTTTGATATCATCTTTATAATCAAAAAAAGCATCTAAGTACTTATACTGCTGTGCCGGCAAATCCTTGCAATACAAAGTCGGCTTTTTTCCTTCACGTTTTAACCAACTATAAAATCCACTCGTAGATCCCAAAGCATCGCCATCCGGCTTTTGATGCCCAATCAAAAGCACGCGCTCCGAACTTTTGAGCGCGTCGTGTAATTGCTTTAAGCGATTCTCGAAATTCATATCACTTGAAATAACCAATAACCAAGTTCCAATCATCAATAAATATCCAATAAACCAATAACCAACACTAAACCCAAATGCAACAAAAGTCAACCCTCGAACTATTGGTTATTGAGTTATTGGATTTTGGTTATTAATTGGTTATTGTTTTGTTGGTGATTGGTAATTGTGAGCTAAAGTTTCCCTTGCTCCTTTAGCTCGTTGATATAATCATTAATATCCGCGCCTACCTGCTGCGAGTTATCAAAACTCCAATGTAATTTTGGCAGACGGCGCATATGCAATGTATCGGCCATCTCTTTTAATATATCGTGTTTAAATTGATCCAAAGCTTTAAGCACATCTTCCTCGGCCGAAATTGGCAAAACACTCAAAACCGTGTTAGCGAATCTAAGATCATTTGTAAGCTTAGCATCAACAACCGTAACCAAAGACCCAAGTGGAAACTCCACTTTGCGCCTCAAGATATCGGCCATTGAATCCTTAAAGTGTTCTTTGCGTTGTATATAATCTGTCATAACAAATCCACACTACTACATATCCACCATATTATCAACCCTTGACCTTAGACCTTAGACATTAGACATTGGGTTGGTTAGTCAATTGACGTTTCGCTTTATCTAGCCTAAAATACAATCCGTATTACTATTAGGTAAACGTCATAAAGTCTTAACGTCCTAACGGAGTTTTTAGGAATTACCGTTAAGACGTTTCCCGTTATAGACGTTATGACTTTGTGGTGTTGAAATTATGTATCTCAAACGCTTGGAATTGCAGGGTTTTAAAACTTTCGCGAGTAAAACTGTTTTGGAATATGAGCTCGATAAAGATGGCCGCAGGGGCGTAACCGGTGTTGTTGGCCCCAACGGATCCGGCAAGTCAAACATTGCCGATGCGGCGCGTTGGGTAATGGGCGAGCAAAGCCTAAAACTTTTACGTTGTAAAAAATCCGAAGATGTAATTTTTTCCGGTACAGAGAAAAAGCCCCGCTCAGGGTTCGCTGAGGTTTCCATGACATTGGAAAACGATGATAAGCCCGAGCTGGATTATTCGGAAATTGTCATAACACGCCGGCTTTATCGCGATGGTCAATCGGAATACGAAATAAACAAACAAGGTGCCCGCCTTACAGATGTAGTGATGCTTTTAGCTCAAGCAGGCATAGGCCAGCGCACCTACAGCGTTATCGGCCAAGGCATGGTAGACGATGTTCTCTCTGCAACTCCAATAGAGCGCAAAGCTTTTTTTGATGAAGCCGCGGGTTTGCGCCCATTCCAACTCAAGCGCCAATCCAGCATGAACAAGCTCGATGCCTCGCGCGATAATCTTCGGCAATCCGAGCTTTTAATCCGCGAAATTCAACCACGCTTAAACTCGCTCGAACGCCAGGTAAAACGTTTGGAAAAACGCGAAACTCTCGAGCAAGAGCTGGCATTACTGCAAACACAATATTATGGCGCCATGTATCGCGATCTCGAATCCGCTTTAAGTACGGCAAAAGCCTCTCGCGACAGAGCCGCTAAAGAAGCTGATGATGCGAGTGCAGAGGCCGAAAAAAGCGAGGCCGAACTGCGTACCATGGAAAGCGCCAACCCGCCATCCGAAGAATTCGGCAAACTGCGAGCCTCTTTGAATCGATTGATGGAAGAGCGCACAAAGCTCCGTGAAAAACAATTTAAGCTCGAAACATCGGTTGAGATAGCCAAAGTCCGTTCCGAAAAACCTTGGGCTCCGTTGCCACTCTCTAAAATCATCAGTTCCATCGAAGCTCTCGGTCAAGACCAGGATACTTTGTTGCAAGCCATCGAATCCGATAAAATGGACGTAGAAAAAATCAAACAACTCGCCTCAAGCATCCGCGCGCAAATTACCGATCTTACCTCCAAACTCCAGCGCCCGGCTCCCGAGCCCGAGCAAGAAAAGGATGCCGATCCCAAGCTCAAAAAAGAAATGGAAGAGCTGGTAACAGCCATGGATGATATTACTCACCAAATTCAGGCTGTTCAAAAAGAACTCGAAGATTTTAATGCCAACGAACAAAAGAATCGCTCGCATATTTTTGATGTTCAACGCCAATTATCCGCCAAACGCTCCGAAGCCGCACGCGCCGAAGGTCGTAAAAGCCAAGCATCGGTAGAGCTGGCGCGCATAGAAACCCGCCGTGATGCTTTTATGGAAGATGTTCGCATGCACATTCCCGAGCAAGAAGCGGATTTGGCATCGCTGGCCTCCAAAGCTACGGATATCAGAAACCCGGAATCACTTGCTCCGCAATTAACCAAGCTTCGTGCCCAGCTCGAATGGATCGGCGGAATCGACCCCGAGACCATGAAAGAATACGAAGAAACCAAAAAGCGCTATGAAGAGCTAACCACCCAAACCGAGGATTTGGTTGGTGCCATGGCATCACTCGAAACCATTATCAAAGAACTGGATCAAACAATATCAGAGCGCAGCCGCACGGCTTTTCGCAAACTGAATCACGAGTTTGGTCTTTACTTTAAAAAGCTTTTTGGCGGAGGCGAGGCCGGCTTAAGCGAGGTTTTTCCGGAACCCGAAGTTAACGAAGAGGGGATAGTTGTTAAACCCGTCGATTCCTCTGCCGGTCCAATCGGCATCGATATCCAGGCAACACCCCCGGGCAAACGCCTTAAAGCCATCGCGCTCCTATCGGGCGGTGAACGCGCGCTTTGCTCCATCGCGCTCATTTGCGCAATCATGGCCACTAACCCATCTCCATTTGTTGTACTCGATGAGGTTGATGCCGCCCTCGATGAGTCAAACTCACGAAAATTCGCCGAAATCATCAGCTCTCTGGCCGATCAAACTCAGTTTGTTGTTGTAACCCACAACAGAGCCACCATGGAACGAGCCCACATCCTCTACGGTGTCAGTATGGGCGATAACGGCACTTCCCAGCTCTTGTCCGTAAAAATGCAAGACATGCTTAAAAAGTAAACAAGTTCATAAAGTTTATAAAGTTCATAAAGTAACAAGTTCATAAAGAGAGGCTTGAAGTCACTCTTGAAGAATTAGTTATTTTTGGCTTGATTGACATAATTGAAAATCTACAAGTTCTGTCCACTTATACTTTACAAACTTTATAAACTTTTAACTTTACAAACCATTTTGTTTTTTAGCTAAAATAAGCCAATATTAGAGTCTTGACGCACCCCTGAACGCATGAGATACTTTTGGTGTACCTTAATACGTCTTGCATACGGCAAGACGTCATTTGTCATCGTTGGCTTTTAAACAACGTTATACAAGCACAAACCCTTGACACAAACACTAAATCGTGATATAAAACATAATCAACTGAACATTCAATCAAGAAGCGACAAATAAAGAGAGGCTTCAAACAATCCGCGTCCACGACAAGCATGGGATCTAATAGTAGGTTGAAACTGGTCTTACGACTCGTATCATCCTACAACTAGATTTCTTGGGTGCGGATTGTTTGAGGTCTTTATTTGTTACCTCCACATATTGTGGAAATATACCAATATCCAAGTCCCAATAACCAATGAATCACCAATTGATTATTAAGTTATTGATTATTGGTTATTTATTGATGATTGGAATATTGATTATTGGTTATTAATAAGTCATGCGATTGGATATTGTTTAAACCAAAAATAGTAGGTAGTATGCATCTATGATTAAGGCAAAAGTTGTAAGTAATAAAGATGGCAAAGTTACGTTATCTCTAGCGGATGGACAATCTTTTATTGTTTCTGAATCCGAAGTTGTGGGAGAGGTTAAAGAAGGCGATACTGTAAACCTTCTACTCGCATCCCCGGGCCTCGAAACCCAAGCCTCCCAAGAACTCGCTAAAAACCTTTTAAACCAATTAATAAAAAACTTCTAAGTTTTATAAACTTTTATCTCTCATTGATCACAGAGAGCCAGCTTGATAGACTTTTAACTTGATAGACTTTTAACTAATGTTGTATGTCAGACAAACCCAAGAATTCGGAGAACAAGAAACTCGAAAATAAACCGGCAGCAAAAAATAAGAGCAAAGTAGATATCGCCAAACCTGTGCTCTTATGGACCGGGATCACCCTAGGCGTTTTGTTGTTATTGAGTACCATAATTGCATTTGGAGCTTTTGCATACATGCGTATGTACGAGGGCAAGATATATCCGGGCGTCAAAGTATTGGATATAAGGCTTGATGGTCAAACTCCAAACGAAGCTCGTGAAACTCTAATCAAGGCAACTGATTCAGCCTTAAAAAGCGGTTTGCATTTTTCGTTAGATGGGCAAGAGGTGAATCTGCAAGCCTCTGCCAATAGCGATCTGCCGGATATCGTTTTATATGACATAGATAAAGCCGTATCCGATTCTTATAATATTGGCCGTGCCGATGAACTAAGAAAGGTTTTATACCAAATCCTCCGTTCCCGAATACGCGCTTATAATTTGGACGTAAACATCAGTATCGATGAGCGCAGAGTGGAAGAGGCATTATTAAGCGAGTATAAAGATAAATTATTCGATCCGGTTGATGCGACATTTGAAATTTCAACATATCAAGATGAACCGCCCGAGGTCATAGTCATCCCCGATAAAGATGGCAAAACTTTGGATACTCAAGGTGTATTTGATAAATTAAAAGCCCAAGCGCAAATACTTGATTTCAAAACCATTACACTTCATATTAAAGACATGAAAGCGGAGAGGCAATCCGATGAATTAAGCGCCATTATCAATAGTGTAAAAGAAGTATTATCTCGGCCTCAACTCGTACTTACCCATGAAGATGAGGAGTTTAAAATCGACCCTAAAATGTTAGCCGGTTGGATAGTCTCCGCGGATGACGGTGTAAACGCCACCATCGATAAAACAGCTTTTGCCTCCAGTGTCCATATGCTGGCTAAAGAAATCGAGATGGAAAGTAAAACCGGTAAAATGGAAGTAAAAGATGGTAAAATTGTATCTTTTGAAGCGGGTACATTGGGAAGAGTGGTAAATATCGATAAAACTTTAGAACCCATTCTAACTTCTTGGCCGCCAACTTCCACGTTCCCTCTTGTTGTCGAAGAAGAACACGGAAAAATAACGGGAAACAATCTGGAAGAACTGGGCATCGTTGAGCTTATTGGAGTTGGTAAATCCAATTTCCGCGGTTCACCTTATAATCGCACCCGCAACATCACCAAAGCCGTAGAGGATCACGTTAACGGCACATTGCTGGCTCCGGGTGAAGAGTTCTCTATGTTAAAGGCTTTGGGTGAAATCGACGGCGCCCACGGCTGGCTTCCCGAACTTGTTATCAAAGGCAACGAAACCAAACCTGAATACGGCGGAGGATTATGCCAAATTGGTACAACCATGTTCCGCGGAGCTGTAGACACGGGCTTAAAAATTACCGAGCGCCGTAATCACTCGTATCGCGTTTCTTACTACGAACCGGCAGGTACAGACGCAACCATCTACGACCCAGCCCCGGATTTCAGATTCCTTAACGATACGTCAAAGCACGTATACATTAACGCCTACATTGTAGGTACGGAAATAATCTTCGAGTTCTGGGGTACTAACGATGGCCGCAATGTGGAAGTTGGCAAACCAATCATCTACAACATTACCGCCGCGCCTCCAACCAAACTTATCGAAACCACAGATTTGGCTCCTGGTAAAAAGAAATGCACCGAATCAGCCCATGCGGGCGCTGATGCAAAATTCAGTACAACAATCACATATGCCGACGGCCAAGTTCGCGAGGAGACTTTTTTAAGTCATTACCGCCCCTGGCAAGCGGTCTGCTTAATCGGCGTAGAAAAACCCGCAACCGATACGGAGGCAGGGGATGGTAGTGAGGTGGTTCCGGTGGAGGAGTAACATTCCCCCGGAAATAAAAAAAATCACGGTGAATCGTGTTTTTTTTATTTCGTCCCCCTTTCATAAAGGGGGCTTTCGGAAATCCCCCAAATTACACTTTGTGTAATTATCCCCCTTTGCTAAAGGGGGTCGTAATAGTGGTTTTTGGAGTTTTTTTAAATTGTTTATCGGAAATTAATTGGTGATTGGAATTTGATTATTGGTGATTGATTGGTTATTGGAGTTTGGTTATTGGTTATTCTTTCATTATGATATAATAAGTTTGTATGAACCAACTTTCAGATTGGATGCCCTCGGGTGATGAGGGTCAACTTTCCGTGGATGTTTATCGCGATGGCGATATGCTTGTTATTCGCTCACTTGTAGCCGGAGTAGAGCCCGACAATCTCGACATTTCCGTACATGGCGATTTGCTCACAATCCGTGGCAAGCGCGAACATGAAAAAAAAGAGCAAGCCACAGACTGGTTTTACGAGGAATGCTACTGGGGAGCCTTTAGCCGTTCTATCGTACTCCCATACCACGTTGCCTCCGATGCCACCGAAGCCAAAATCAAAAACGGTATCTTGGAAATCCGCATCCCCATCCGCAAAGATGGCAAACAGGTAAAGGTAGAGTGGGAGAAATAACCTAAAACTTACACTAAAGTCATAGTACTTAGTCCTAGTCCTAGTAAATCTCATAAAAGATTCATGGAAAGGGTCGATGTTTGGTTGTCCCATGCAAAATGACTAATCAAAAAATTCGTAGTTCGTAGTTCGAAATTCGTAGTTCGTGGCAGGTAATTTTATGCACAATGAACGTATAAAACGCGTTCTTTTTTGATTGCTATTATGATATGATAGCTACGCATCTATGCAGGAGGAAAACGCCCAAGAAAGTGGTTCGATCCGGATGCAATGGAAAAAGCTAAACACAGAGAAAAAACTTGCAATTATCGCATTAGTGATAGGTGCGGGTTTTATTTTTGTTTTTTCCGCACTTCGTGTTCGTCAAGGTATCTACTCACCGTTCTTGGCATCCATCGATGATTTCGAAAAAAATCGTGAACTCATTCAAGATCCAATTGCCGAATACGAGTCATTACAAAAACGTACCGATACCGATGGCGATGGCCTTTCCGATTGGGCCGAGGAAAACATTTACAAAACATCACCCTATCTTTGGAGTACCGCCGGCGATGATGTTCCGGATAATGTAAAAATCGCTATGGGCGAAAACCCTCTTTGTAAAAGCGGAGAAACTTGCGACATCGGCGCCATGAAGTTTAATTTGCCAACTACAACACTGCCAACCAATATTTCCGACATGCAAGACCCATCAACTCGGCTCAATGACGTTTTAATGGGTACCGGCCCAGGCTCCAGTAACTATCAAGAAACAGTCGAAGACATGGGAATCGACATAGAAACCATGAAAGAGCAAATACCTAAAGATCCGGCAGTTCTAAGAAGTGTAATACTGCAAACAGGAAAAATAACCCAAGAAGATCTGGAAAAAATTTCAGATGACGATTTAATGAAATTAATGAATGACGCGCTAATAGAATTAGAAACAGAAATGGAAACCGAAAAACAAGCAAATCAATAAACTATGAGGAAACTCAATTTAAAAAATACAATTAAACTCATAAGCTTAGGCTTTGCTTTTGTCGCAATGTTGGTCTTATCTGTGCTTAGCGTACACTCCGTATCCGCTGAAACGTCAGTTCCTTATGACGCATCTCCGCCGCCGATGACTCCGGAACTTGCTTCTTGCATGACCATTCTTTCAGCGACACCCGTAGGTACTGCAACAAATGGTGAGGCTAGAATGGCACTATTTTATAATTGTATTGCAGAGCATTATCAAGAAATCGCAGCGTGGCAAGAACGTACCGGTGATTGGTGGTATCGCAGGCAAGAATCTATCGCGCAAGGTACTGAGTTTAAGATTAAGTTGGCTGCTATGGGCGCACTATTGGATTCAATGGCTTATTTTACAACTAATTTTGCTTATGATACGGCTAACATGATTTTGGGTGTAGACAGGCCCGATGGAAAACCAAGTTTTTATGAAGCTGATTTTGGAGATTATTTAGAATATCATGCAGATCAGGCTTCGGGTGTTTTCTTTGAAAGATTTGATGCGATAGGACAATTCTCTGCGGATTTTGGCAGCGGCGACCAAACTTCATTTGGTTTCACTACACTTTGTAAAAAACCCAGCCCATTAGACATTAGACTGGGTTTAGGTATGAGTGATATGGGACCGCTTAACGGTGCCACTTGTACACTCTCCGCGATGGTAGATAATTTTGACGCGATTGCGGACATGATAAACTCAGGAGATGCATTAAATATTCACAGAGCATCCTTCGAGCCATACGGTAATGACTTGCATGTGGGCTTGGAAATTCAATCAAATTATGTTGATGCTATTTTAAGCGAAGATAGGCGCGCAAAACTTTCTCGCCAAGAATCTGAAGGCATGGTCCCGGTTATCGATAAAATTACGCAACGCATTCAATGGCCAAGTTTAATGGCAAACGAGGGAATGCGCAACATAGAGCCGACCGCAATGGCGCAAGTTCAAAATGATAAACAAGAGGCTTACATGGTACAGGCTTTTTGGGAAACCGGACTCGAGGGATTGGGCTTTTTAACTTTATCAACATTTTTAAATCGTTTGGCTTTTGGTTTTTTGCAAAAACTTCTTACTCCTTCGGATAATATTGAGGGTACCTTTTACGGTGACACACAAAAATATAATGTTATTTTTAACTCTCTTGTTAATGAAGACGCGTCAGGAGATACACAAAATTATTACGAGCGACAAGCTTTTGCCAAATCCCTGGGAGATTTTATCATCCCATCATTTTATTCTCAGGAAGATAAGGATTTAGTAACGGAATTATCAACGTGCTCGGCAATGCGAACCAAGTGGAACTGTGCAATGGATCAAGCTTTAGCTATAGCTATTAATTTGGGCTCACGAGATGGTGCGTTAACTGTTGGCAAAGCAACCGGTATTGGTAACGAGAATTCATCCAGCAATCCAAGAACGAATGGATTAAATCCCAATTGGGAATTAATCCCTGAAAGTGATATTGCTAACAATACAGACCCATCTTGCTATCAACGTGCGTATTGTGCCGGTAATTTAAAGAAACTGCGTTTGGCGCGTATTTTGCCTATCGGTTTTGAGATGGCTGCCAACTCGCCATATAATATTAAACATAATGGTAGCTATGTAACTTTGGGAGAGGTTGTCCGTGGTTTTTACAACTGTAACGATGAAGGCAAGCTCGATAAAGATCATCCATGGTGTCATCTCATTGATCCTAACTGGATTTTAGCTGCTCCCAATTATCAATGCCGTTCGGTTGGCTATGGCGATACATTAATGCCGGAGCTTGGTATCCGCCAAGAAGAATGTGGTGACATGGTCAGTTGTCTAGGAACGGATCAAAAAGGTGAGTGTGTAGACGGTTACGGTTATTGCTTAGCCGAGCGACCGATTTATAAATTCGACTCTCCCGAATGCTCAGAGCAATACGCCTCTTGCCGTACATACCAATCATCAAAAGGTGAACCTCTTAGCGCGTTACGCTACACCGTAGAACGCGGGGCTTGTTCCGCTGAAAATATCGGTTGTATGTGGTTTGCTACAAATCGTTATGTAACCAGTTCAGCCTCGCCGGATGGACTTTGGGAAGGTACTCTGACAGAAGGCTCAAGGGTTTACCTCGATGGCGGTGCGGAGCCTTGTTCTTCCGAAGGATGTACTAAAGTTTATAATTTTAAACCAGGTGAATCGGCATTTAATCTAATCAACAACAGTTCATTCGAAAAGGTAACGGAAGTAGAACAAAACGGTGCGTTATCATTGCAAGGTATCGATTCTTGGAGTTCTGCTAATGCTGTATATCAAAACATAAACACAACCGAAGAAGCATACGATGGAACTCGTTCACTAACTTTGGATTCCGCTGCCGGCTACATGCTTTATCAGGTTGTTCCCTTAACACCAAATCGCAACTATACACTTTCGTTTTATTTCAAATCAAAAATTAATTACGGCGATACATTTGGGCGTGTGAACATGGATTTCTTTAATGATACGGCAATAACTTCGCAAAATCGCATAACCACCGAACCTGCAAACTTTGAAGATTGTTATTGGGATGACGGTGGTAACAGATTAACCTTTAAAGAAATTCCGGGCGACCAAGAATGGCATCGTTTAATCTGCCAGTTCGTATCTCCGGCTGATGTTGTGGTAACGCGCGTCTACATCAATCTTGCCGACTTCCTATATATAGACGCTATCGAATTGGAAGAAGGTGAATATGTTACCGATTACGTCGAGGAACTCGCCGAACTTGATGAGAGCCATATTAAGATTGCCCCGGATGAATATGAATGTACGGGTAATGACGATGAAGATCATCCATCATGTAAAAACTTTGCCCGAGTTTGCCGCCAGACCGAAGTGGGTTGCCAGGGCTACACCGATGTAAACGATCCTACCGCTCCCGAGATCCCCGCAACTCTAACAGCGAAAGATTACTGCCCATCTGTCTGCTCGAGCTATGGCGAATATCGCAAACTCGCTTCATCCTTTGATTTGGTTTACAACCCCGTTTATCCCGAATACAGCGACCCGGCCGATGATGGCAAGGCATATTTAATACCAAGCGCCTCACAATCCTGCACATTGCAAAATGTAGGCTGTGAGCCTTTCACCAGCCTCGAGGCATCAAGCCAAGGAGGTGAGCAAGTGGCTTATTACGACAATCTCAGAACTTGCGAAAAACCAAACGATTTATCACGCACATACTTTACTTGGGAGGGTTCTGACAACGAGGGCTATGTACTGCGCACTTGGGCGCTCGTGGCATCATCAAATACCAGCAACAAACCAAAAGTTGTTCTTAAAGGCGCCTCTTTTGGTGATATCAAAGACCCTGATTCCTGCAACGAAGATCTCTGGGATGCGGGCATCGATCAAGACTGCCGTCAATTCTACGATGAATCCGGCGCCGTCTATTACGCCTACTACTCACAAACCGTCAGCTCAGACTCGGCTTGTACTCTTTACCGCAAAGATGATTCTTCCGAAGTGGACTGCTCCAAAACCGGCGGACATGAATTTGTTCCGCAGTCCGGCTCGTGTTTATACTACGCACTTCCAAACGAAAGCAGCGTTTGCCCCGCAACCGCCGGCGGTTGCCGTGCTTACCTTGGCCCAACAGGCAGAAACGCGGTTCAAACTTACTATCAAGCTTTCATGGATGATGGCAGTGAATCTGGTTTTGAGTCAGGTTTAAATTCAACCATTGCCCGTTCAGAGGAATCGGTTTTAGTTGGCGATTACTCACTTAAGATTGATGCGGTTGGTGGCAGTAATATTCAATTCCAAACAGATATTCCACTTATCACAACAACCACCCTGTACAGAATTTCCTTCTGGGCAAAATCATTAGCTTCCGACCAAGTCGCGGTTACAATCGATGGCGACGGTATTGGTTCATTTACACCAACAACAATTTGGCAGAGATTCGAAATAGGCCCGTTCGAAGTAGAGGATACAACATCAACTCTGGCTTTCTCCGCACCGTCTGCTTTAGGATCTCTCTTTGTTGATACAATTAAACTCGACCAACTCAACGACATTCGTTTCCTCATCAAAAACAGTTGGGTAATCCCGGCGACTTGCGATGCAACAGTAGAGGGCACACCCGAACCGCGCGCCATGCTTGGTTGTAACGAGTATGTGGATCGCGACGGCAACCAAATATTCGCGCGCAATTTCTCTAACCTTTGCCGTGCCGATAGTATAGGTTGTAAAGCTTTTGTGGATACCAGGAGTGTGGCAAACCCATATCCCGAATCTCGTACTATAACCGGCACCCCGGGCCCATCCGCCAGAAACGACGCTGACGCCCGCGCCTACGAAGAGCAATACCTTGGCGACTGGTCCATAACCAGCCAACCTTGGCGTTACTATTATGCCATCGATGATTCACGCGCGCGTTGTGATGAAAGTGAAAACTCTTGCCGTGCTTTTGGTAAACCGCGTTTCGCTCAAGATCGCTTAAACCTTAAAACCACGGATTACGCTGTCGACCCGGCCGATACGGATTTGCTCGCAATTCAAGATACAATTTACGAATTCGAAACGGTTCTCCTCAAACATAATTGGGATGCGTATTATAATTCTGATGGTTCACTCGGCCTTGCTTGCCGTAAAGACGAATTGCATTGCGATAAATTCCAAAGCGGAAACGTAACCGAATACTTCCGCAACCCGGGCGACCACACTTGCGAATGGCGCGATGCAAAACAATTGGATGCCAACCCGGATATCGGAATTTATACCGACGGAAATTACGGAGGATGGTTTAGAACAGGCACAGATAGCCCTTGTTATCCTGGAGATGATGCGTTAAATAAAACCCCATATTTAAAAAATGGCGTGAATTTTGGTGCATATTTCACCGGCGAAGATCAATACTCGGGATGGGTAAGCGGTTGCCCGGTAGATCAAAGTGAATGTACCGAATTTGTCGATCCAAATGATACTTCAGACCCATCCAACCCAACAGGTCGTTCTTATTTCATGATTAACAGTAAGCGCATAGATACAAATTCGTGCGGAGGTTCGGTTGAACCGCTCGCTGGGTGCGTCTTATTCAACAACAAGAGTTTTACAGAGTTATACGCCAACAGCAAAGCAACATATTCAAAAATAGAAGACGAGCACGGAGCTCCACAAAACTCAATTGATTGCGTTGCTGACCCGGGCAATCCATATTGTTTAAATTTTGCCAGATGTGGGAATATAACAAGCTCGCCATCAGCTCAAGGTATTCAGAATTCAGCGATTTACAATTCAAGCATTAAACCAAGATATGAAGAATTGCAACTTAAGCTTAAAGATTTTACATGCCAAACTGACGCTGATTGCATCTTCCCTTTCCGTGATTATCCAAATAGTGATGTCGAAGTTGGTACTTTTAGTGGTGAATGCATCTCTGCCGAGAATGATTCCAACGTGGTGATTAAAGTAAAACTAGATCGTGAATGCGCCAGATGGATGGGATGTGAAACCGGTGAAACTGTTTACGACCCGGCTCAGCAAAAATATGTTACACAATGCAGCGAACTTCAGTTATGTGAACAAAGCGGTTCCAGTAATGAAGATATCTACTGCTCCAGATTTACCGATAGAAAAATTGAGCCGCTTTTAAAGGAGGGTCAATTTATCTCTTTAGATTCCTATAGTTCTCGAAGTGTTGGTTTTGGAAAATTGGATTATTCAGGCTATTCTATCCCTAATCAGTACACATTGCCCGATATCGTAACAAGACCGGTTGGATTCGATATATTACCAACAGCAACCAAAGATGCTTATGAATATGATAATCGTTTGGTCGCCTCGGTATCTATAAATCTTCCGGATATTACGCTATTGCCCGATGATTCAAGCTACCCAGGTTTAAAACTGTGCCGTGATGAACGCACGGGGCGTATTGGGTATTACTTAAATACTGATGGTAATTGCCATTTCGCAATCAACGAACCGCAGGCTCTTTCTTTAATAGCCGGGCAAACAAGTAAAGATATCTCGCGAGACATTACAGAGATTTATAAATCATTTTCAGCAGGTACGGTTTCAAGACAAAACACATTACTGCAAAGCGCTCTACCGGCACCAGAGTGTCAACTTTACCCCGAAAGAACTTCACCACTTCCTAATTCTTACGTGGTTAAGTGGAACGAAAAAGCCTCCCCACCGGTACCCGAGACAATGGCGGATGGTTATGAGGCAGCTAAAGCCTGTGTTTATGGTGAAGACTGTTCGTGCTCATATCGCAAGGTCCGCTATCAAAGCGGTATGGAGCAATATTATTCCATCGATGGCAAGGCACCGTCTGTTGGCATTTGTGTAGGCGGTGATAAAGAAGGCGAGTCTTGTGTACCGGGTGGATTTATACCGGTTAACTCCTCTGATCAAGTAATTGCAAATACCTCTCAAAACTTTTTAGGGAATCAAGCCAGCCAATGCGGTGGAACTGGTGTTTGCGCCTCAATTCAAGATGTTGTGATACAAAATGGTTTATTTGCCTATTGCTTAGAGCGCGACAGAACCAGAACTAATGGCATTTCTCAAGACAGCGCTCCTTGTTTAACTTGGAGCCCGGTTTCAGTTATAGGTGGTAAATACGATACAACGCATTACGCCCCAACCGCAGGCTACCTGCCACCGCAGGGTGCGGGTGAGTATTACTGCATGACCGGTGGTAACGAACAAAAGCTGGAAACACCATCAACCAAGATCCGGCACGACGAGGAAGTGGACAATACTTGGCAAGAAGATTTTTGGATGCCCGGCAAGCTTTGGGAATTTGCTTTTTCGCGTAGCGAGGTATGGTGGGTTCCAAAAGAAAGTACAGCTTCCAACATTGCAATCGACGGTGTAAACAATATTACATTTATCGGAAGTACAAAAGAAGAAACTTTAGATCGCATAATAATAAAAACCGATTCTAAAGGTGATCCGGATCCTGCGACTCAGCCTACGATACCTAGCTCACAAACCAAGAATCTCAGATTCGCATGTCGACGTGCAACTATTTGTGAAGGGCGCCCTGATTCAAATGATGATTTGGATTTTAATGACAAAGAAGGTCGTTGGATAATGACGGGCGACAGCCTTACGAACTCCTACATGGAGTACTTCATCCCAAGCGGCCCGGGCATCGATTGGATTAACGATAACTACTACGATTACAGATATGGCTTATTCAGGTTTAGTTTATCTCCTTATGCAGCAGGTACGGCTTGTAAATGGAATCCTAAATGGGTTGGTATGGATTATCCAACTGTAGATCAGGCTAAGAAGGATGATGTTCCAATTTCAAGTTTTTCATGTCAGGCGTATCTTCAGCAAACACAACAAAATTCGCAACAATTCATTTCCACATTTAAAAGCAAGTTCCCCGGGGTTTTAGATAGAAGCAGTGAAAAAGTATTACGCGACGACCAAGGTGCGCCTGTAAAACTAAAGTGTGCAATTGGCACCGATGGATCATGTTACTACAAGTATTGGGAAACCGGATACGAAAATAACGGACAAGAGCAATTTGCGTGGCCGTTCAAAGTATACTCGGATAAACTCGAAACATTTAACTTTAAAGAGCAATACAAATCTTACTACTCCCACGAGTGCAGTGCCGGTTCGCCGTACTTTGGTATTCGTGCGATGTTCCAAAACGTTAATAAACGCGATAACCGCCTCGAAACGGACGAAGCCAACAACGTAGGCTTCGAGGGTCCGTGGCAATTTATCGGTTTCTGGTTTACTACATGTTTACCCACCGATAGGCGTAACGACCCGGGTTGGCTCTACATGCGGATGGATACCGTAAGCGCCGATGTCTGCAAAGAAGTCGGTCAAGTCATAGCTCCCACCTCTCGTGAAAACGCAGCTTTTGCGGATCGAGTTTGGTCTCAGGGTAAGTTCTTATTGCCTGTTCTTGGCCTTAAATACGAATCACGCAACGAACCGCATGGTTCGGCATTAGCTACGGATAAAATAGGTAGCGACCCGATGCTCTTAGGTGCATCGGTACCAACATCCGGTGCTTTAAACAAAGCTCCCGGCTTTATCGATTCCGGTCTTACAACTTCGGCAGTTTTAAGCCAACAAAACTCTTGGGTACCTCTTACCAACTTATTCGCCCGTGTTTACAAAGTCTACCGCTGGGATCCAAATCCGGTTGAATCGGGCGATTGGACATGTGTTAAAGGTTCACAAATCGGTAAGTCTTGTTATACCAACTCCAATGCATATGATGGGTTAAAGGTTTGTGGTGATTATGCCACCTGTGATACCAATATAGATGTAAATATTAAAAATCAAAACTGGCGGTGTAACACCCTCTCAGGTGTTAACCGTGGTCTCCATTGTGGTGATGATCCGTATCCGGCTCGCAACACAGATGTAATATGCCACAATGCGGCAATAGCTTGGAGTTGGAATGAGGTAAAACTTGAAGAAGAAACGTTGCCACTATATTCCGCATGTCAAGGTGGTGGTATCCTGGATTTCTATTTACCGACAACGCAGTTTGGTATGTGTGATGGTGGGTCTCAGCAATTAAATCAACAATTATTCTACCTTTCGCCAAATACTCTTTGGTGCGACGAATGGTACACGCACGGAGGTGGCACTGGTGGCGCCGGGTACATGGCAACTCCGTATGAGAGAGATGATAACTCATCAATCAGGATCAGGTTCTCTGTTAAGGATTGTGGTGATGGCAATTACATCGCTGATCCAATTAATCCAGGTAAACAAACGTTCAGTACCGCCTCTGTTGGTTATAGCTACTCAACCCCCCTCGTCGTTGTTTATGGTTTGCTTAAAATGGCGGTTAATGATTCTCAATGCCAAGAGGATGTTAACGGCATTGCTGATGATAGTAATTTAGTGGAAGATCTAAAAGTGATTATCGATAATTATAAAAATGGCGATGGTAGTTTATTACAAGGTTACAAACAGGTAGTAGGTCAAATCGTGGAAATGAACGATTGGCCGGCATATACAAATAACGATCATATAATAGAACAATTCGAATCCATGATCTATCGCTGGGAGGCTAATGATGCACAAATTAGATATAACCTGGGCAGATGGAATGGCAATGTAGTCGGTGCACTAACCGATTTCACCTGCGCGTCGGATTCTGTGCGTGCGGGTTTAGCCTGCCCTGGTAAAGCGGATGAATCTGATTATTGCCCTACCAAAGTCTCTGCTTGCAGTGGCTCCTACAAAACTAAGGTAACCAGCCAGGGTCAAACGGTGCCAACATGTGGTTACTGTAATAAAGATTCAGATGATCCATATAACATAAATTACCCTAACGATGACAACACCGGATATTGCGAAGGTTTTAATCCATTAGCACGTTGTCACACTAATGCGGATTGTACATTTACCGAGTTCGAGTATTGGGGAACTAGAGATGATGGTTCCGCTTCGGGTATTGACTATGAACGTGTCGGAGAAAAAGGTGGTATTTTCTGGAAAGTTAATGACCCCGGCTTTAGGCCGGAAGATGTAATCCCCGAACCATCCAAGCTGCCACTGCCATTATTCGAGGGAAGTAACGATGTGCCCGCTACGTACTCACAACCCGCAACCTATAAGCAAGTAGGATTTAACAATGATGATTATTTTGATGAATATTTTATCGCCGGATGGAACACCTACGGCGTAAACGGAACAAATGTAAAGTTTTGTAAAGATATTTATTGGCACAATATTTGCTACACCTATTATAGTAAAATGAAGAACGATGATCAGAAATACGATGAAGGCCCTCCATCTATATCAGCTTGTGAGTCTTTTTGCGGCAATGCCTACCAGATGATACCTAATAGTTATGCAAACTCATTTGATTCAATTGTTGATGAAACGAATGGCGTCAAATTACGTACAGCGGCTGTTGCACCTTTTGTTGTTAACCCAATTATTCGCAACACTCTTTCCAGAGGGCATTTAGCAATAGATTTTGAAGGCGATGATAATGTAGGGATGAAATTATTCTATTACTATATAATGGGAGAACCAAATGGAGGTAACTGGTATAGTGATATATATATATATGGCAATTACGATAATATTCCAGAAGTAGATGACGCTGATTCGGTGGCCTATTATCTTAAAAATGGTACTTATATAAAAAAATCTAATGACAGTTTTCCGTGGCGAGCCGATAAATTATTTTTTACCACAATTTTCCCCTTGGCAATAAATAATGGACGGTACAGCCAACCCGAAGATGTTGATGCGAAAGTTAACTCTCCGATTTACTTTTTTGATAAATACTGGGAAGGTTATGGCATGTCACGTGACTTGTTTGAATTCTTTAAAAAGACATTCGACCTACAAAATGTGCAAGAAATAGCTGATAACCAAGAAGCACTGGAAGAGCAGTCTGATATTGATATGCAGGAAAACTTCTTTAAAGAAACCGGCTGGGGAACATTTATGAGCCCACAAGATCAAAAACTACAATTATACCCGGGAGCCATACCTGCGGCCGTACCTAAAAATTCAGACAAAAAAGAACTCACGGTTTATGTGCCGGGTCATTGTGAACCTCCAATAGGTGGTACGGATACAGATTCCATAGACGGTGAACCGGAAAGTATAATCCTCTTTACTCATGAAGAGCATGTAGCGGCAGGTTTCCCCGATGTATGGAGTGGCGCCGACAATGAGGCGGAATATCACGACGGGCAAGGTGTAAAAAATAGATCACTATTAATGCCTTGGGGAGGTGTTATCGATTTTGCCGAAGAAGAGTATCAGCTTGAAGCGGGTGAATGGGGAAGTACGGTTCCTGAAAAATATATTTGGACAGCGCCGTACGTACAACCAAAATCTGGTGTAGAAGGATCTACTCTACCCATAACTTGTGACGATTGTCCCATTGTTACTGATTACCGCAATACTTGCCGCTGTGTAGGTGGAAAGCGCAATGGAACTGTTCAAGAGGGTGAAGCGGATTGTAATATTGGCTTACCCGAAGCCCTAAATCCCGATAATCTATCCGCCGCGGAAAGATCGGAGCCATCTGATTACTGCAAGGCTAATGCTACATACATAAATAACGAATGGGTACCAATTGCCGAGTGCCAAGCGCCAACAGGAATACCAAATCACGAAGATCCTGATTTGGATGATAATATGTGTACACACAGAGCGGGTTATGTACCCCGTGGTGATATTTGTGCTGATGGCCGCGATAACTGTTTGGTAACTTATAATGTTTCCGACCCGGTATCCACAGATCATGTAACAAAAGTAGCTAGTAAACTGGCGGCTCCATCGGCAACCGATGTCACATCAGGCCTGGATACTTACTGGTTCTTAACCGGTGGCAAGGTACAAAGATTAAACAAAGAATATTCTGCATGGTATCGCCCGCGCCCACCGCAAATCGCCGCCCCGGATAGCACAAAATCCGGCACCTCCTCCAACGCACAACCGGTTGTTATTATGGATGCCTTCAGTGTCGATGGTTTGCCATCGGGTTTAGTTTACTATGGAGGTGGCCAGGGCCTGGCTACCATCCGCTTTTATGCGTGGGCTATGCACAATCAAGGCCCGCTGGAATCTATTGTCATAGACTGGGGTGATGGTTCTGTTCAAAATATCTCAGACGCGCAGATGAAAAACTCAAAACCGGTATGCAATACAATGAGCGAGTGTGAATTTGTGCCCGGCCTTGCTTGTGGCAGTGATTCGGATTGCCCACCCGGTGCTGGAGCATGTAAAGAACTTGGTAATTGCAGAAAACAATCATATAAGGAATGCCGGGAAGATTCAGATTGTGGCCCGGATGATTCATGTGAAGCTCGAATGTTCTTTGGTAATAGTACGGAGGCTTGCAGGCAAGGCTACTTTGAGTTCCAGCACATCTATAGGTGTAACGACGATTCTGCTGAAGCTTATGATGCAAGCTGTGGAACAGCCGGAAGATGTTCTATGGATCCTAGTCTTACCTGTAACGTAAATACGGATTGCCCTCGCCCGGAGGAAACTTGTCGTTTCGATCTTGCGCCACAAGATGGTTGCTATGCCGAGGATTTATATCGCTGCAGATTCACTCCTCGTATTCAAGTTAAAGATAGTTGGGGCTGGTGCACCGGGAACTGCAGCGTGGACAATGAACCGTATCCCGGAGGTCCGCTAATCTCATCGTCTAATAAACAATCGTTAATTAGGCATCCATACGGTGGTTGCTACGATGGATCAGAGACTAAGATAAATGAAGAGGTAATGAATATGACGGGGGGAAACAGTCCATCGACTTTAGTAAACGAATGTTCTATGACACCTGTCAACGATATATTACGTCCATGGATTATCTACGATGGAGCTATCGAAGTGGAAGATTCCACACGTGAATATTCACAGGGTGGTACAGTTTCACTAAAAAGTAATTTATTACTAAAACCAAGTAACGTATTATTGAATCCGCCTGGTGGTGGCTTGATAATAAAAACACCATAATAATTATTTCAAATCGTTTGTCGATTAACTGTTATGTGGAAAAATACCTCAAAAAGTAAGGTAATCCTGTATTTAGTGAGTGTGGCATTGCTTACTTCAACTATTTTTATGGGAGCTAAAAGTGCTTCAGCTTTGACTTTTAGTTTTACATTTAAACCCGTGATGATATTAAAAACACCACCTAGCACTTTTAGCCTTATAAAGAAAATTCAATTCAGTCAGGTATTTGCTGATTTGATTGTTACAAACAAATTGGCAAATATACGTTTTAGTCCTACAATTTTCCGAAAAAATCTTGGAGAATGTGGCGAAGCGGTTACATTATGTCAAAAAGAATTTGATGCCTGCAAAGGAACCATAGATCAATTCGACCAGGCCGGTTTTGAGCTATTGGAAAAAGCCAATATTCAGTGTCAGAACTCTTGCGAAGCGCCTGCTCTTAAATGTTTTGGTTTATTCGACAATAATATAAGTCTTGAACAACCGGAACCCGAACCCGAACCAATCCAATGCACCGGCCCCGAAAAAATTACGTGCAACACGGTAACCGGCCTCCCCGGCACTCAAATAGCCGTGAGTTGCAATACAACCATCGGTGAGTGGAACTATGGCGCTTGCCTTTCCGAAATCATAGAAACGCCTACCATCTCACAGTGTCTCGGATCTCAACCAACATGTCCATTCGGATATACAGGAAGTTATATTTGCAGTAGCGGCGAGTGGATTAGTCAATGTCAAGAACAGGAATGTAATACCAATCAACCCCAGTGTCCGGTTGGCAGCTACGGTAATTACATCTGTCAAAACGGTACATGGGTGAGCCAGTGTGAGCAAAGCAGTACTTGCCCCGCGCAAGAAACGGACTGGAGAGTTTGTATAATGTCTGATGGTCGTTATGGCAGAGAATATACGGATTATTGCAACGAAACAACCGGCGAATGGGTTTGGAGACCATGCAACGTTTATATCAACCTCCAAGAAACTTGCACTTCATTTACCTATACAGACTGGAACGAATGCTCAAACGGGTCTCAGGGCAGAACGATTCTTACCAGAGAACCGTATGGATGCGCAGGAGGTGAACCGATTACATACCAAACATGTTGTTCCGGCGCACAACCATCTTGCCCATCAGGTTGGACGGGTTCATATACTTGCTCTAGCGGAACCTGGTGGAACACATGTACTCCTGACGGTATAGCAACTTGTTATAGAGGCGTTTCTTATAAAACAAGAACATCCGGCTCCCCGGAGTGCCCAACTTGCAACACTTATGCAAAATGCGTTGGTACCGGCAATTTGGTAGATGGTAAAATGTGCTTGCAAAATACATGCAGCACTCTACAGCCCTGGGTCGCTTTTCAAACAGATACAGTATTTAGAACTTATGTAGACACAATCTATAATCAAACAATACCCAACAGTTGTGATTCGTCTTTTGTTTACACTCAGTGTCAATAAAAATAAATAAAAAAAACAGGCTCATGCCTGTTTTTGAGTAGTAAATCACATTCGAATAATGTTCACACCCGTTTTTTGACCGGGTCGGCTCTCTTGTTTGGCAAAATCCATCATAGCCGCCAACATATGTGCCGTGCTGCGCCAATCTTTTTCCGGAAAACCGCAAAGGTTTTGAGCGTTAATACCAAGCCTGCAACTGTAATGTTGCTCGGCAATGTTTGCTGCCGCCAAGATGCAACTAACGTGGTCGTCTCCCCGCATCTTCCATTCCGGGTACCGTAACATGCCGATTGATTTTCTTTGTAGAGACGGCCTTATTATTTTGTCGAGATCGATATTTTTAAACATCGGATAACAAAGCATTACAAGCCGAAGGTGGCTAAGATGCCCCTCCGACATAAATTCTTGCGTTCCTTGAGGAATTTGATTCGCACAAGGCACAAACAAAGAATCGACTTCAACATCTTCTGCGATGTGAATAGAAGTTCTCTCATTGCCGGAAGCGGAGATTACCGGACGTTCCAGATTAAACATTCCCAACATATGGCGAAACAACGCCGGAGCTTCTATCAAATCACCGGGCTGACCATGTATCAAGATAAAGTAGCCCATCTGAGCCCTATGATTACAGTGCTCGATAAAGGCCTGCATCGCCTCGCTCTTTGCTGTTAACGGCATCTGTATTGCGGGCTTATCACCCACGCCACTGTCTGTTTGCGGTCTGGATTGGCGCAAAAGCCTTTTTAGAGTCATGCTCGCCTCTTTTTTAAAGTTCGAGAAACATATCTTTTTGCGGAGCAAGTATATGTGGAAAAGCCCAAAATGTCAACAATTGACAATATTATGAAAAACATGTATTCTTAGCCCATTGACTCGTTCTGGATGAACGAGTCTTACTTTTTACCTTGATGTGCGGGATTTTCAGGATTACCATGATTGTTGCATAGCATATTATGAAATTTGAAGAGTTGACTCACAAGATCATTGGCCGTGCTATGACTTTTCACCATGAATTGGGAACAGGGTTTCCTGAAAGAATTTATCAAAGAGCACTGGCACTGGAGCTTGAATCTGTTTGGATAAAATTTCTAGAAGAGCATTCCATGGATATATGCTATAAAGGCACCAGAATAGGTCGACGCAGAGTAGACTTTCTAGTTGAAGATACTATAATGTTAGAAATAAAAGCCGTGGATGAACTAAACGATACATGCTTGGTACAAACGAAAAATTATCTGGAAATACATGGAATAAAAATCGGCCTCCTGATCAACTTCGGCGGACTAAGCCTCCAATTTAAAAGAATCTATAACAACAAACTTTATACATAATTAACTAAATACACTAAATAATTACAATGTACAGAATTAACAATCTTGCTAATCCTGATAATCCTGTAAATCAAGGTAGACAATCCCCCTATCCCATTAATCCTATAAATCGAGGTACTTAACTTAAACTAACTAAGTGAACAGTATTAACAATCCTGCTAATCCTGTCCATCCTGTAAATCAAGGTATTATGGCATCTCAAATTTCCCAGGCTATCAAAGCCATCTGCGACGAAAAGTTGCTAACTGAAGAAGCTGTTCTCGAAGCTGTCGAAGCTTCGCTTGCGGCGGCTTATCGTAAAGACTTCGGCAATAAGAATCAAAATATCAAATGCGAATTTGATCCCGAAAAGTATGACGGTGAAACTGCCGGCATTCGTATTTTTGATGTTAAAAACGTTGTCGAAGACATGGAGCTTCCCGATGATTACTTCGAGCGTTTCGACGCGGCTCATGGCGGTAAAAAGCCCGAAACACTAAGAGGTGCTCCGGGTGAAAAGAAAGAAGAAAAAAAGGAAGAAATAAAGGAAGAGCCTAAAGAAGAATCCAAAGAAGCAAAAGAAGGTGAGTCTGCAGAAGGGGAAGAAGAGGAAGAATTCGTTTTCAACCCCAAAACCATGATTATGCTTTCCGATGCCCGCGATTTAAAACCCGACGCAGAACTCGAAGATGAGATCCGCGTTGAGTTAAACATCCCTGCCGCGTTTGGGCGCATGGCCGCGCAAACCGCAAAACAAGTTATCATGCAAAAGCTCCGCGAAGCCGAGCGCAATGTTATCTATCAAGATTTCAAAGAACGCGAGGGCGAGCTTATGAATGTTACCATTCAACGTCGTGAGGGGCGCATTGTGCTAATCGACCTCGGCCGTGCAACGGGCATCATCCTCCCGGAGGATCAAATTGAGGGCGAACGTTACTATGCCGGCACTCGCATCAAAGCGATTCTGCGCGAAGTCACCCTTACAAACAAAGGCCCCGAAATCCGCCTTTCCCGCTCGAGCCCGGGCTTGGTTGCCGCGCTTGCAGCTCAAGAAATTCCCGAGATAGCCAACGGTGTTGTAGAAATAAAAGACATCGCCCGCGAAGCCGGCTCCCGCACAAAAATTGCCGTTTCCACAAATGACGACATGATAGACCCAATCGGTTCTTGCATCGGCCAGCGTGGTACTCGTATCCAAACAATCATTCGCGAGCTTGGTGGAGAAAAAGTTGACGTTGTTCTTTGGAGTGAAGACACGCAGGAATATATTTTAAATTCACTGAGCCCCGCCAAAGCTGTTAGTATCGAAATTAACGAAGATGAGCACTTGGCACTTGTTCAAGTCACATCCGATCAGCTTTCACTTGCTATCGGAAAAGGCGGTCAAAATGTACGCCTGGCAGCCAAGCTAACCGGTTGGAAGATCACTGTAATTAACACCGATAGCGACGAAGTAGTTGCCGATTCAGATATAGGTGTTATTGCTGAAGACGTAGTAACTCCTACAGAAGATTCCAAAGAAACTTCAGAAGAACCAAAAGAAGATAATGCAATAGAAGATGCATCGGATGAAAAAATCGAAGAATCACCAGCCGAGGAAGCTGAAGAAAAAGTCGAAGAACTTCCCGAAGCCGAAGAAACTGCATCAGAAGCACCGGAAGCGGAAGAAGAACTCGAAGAAGTTAAAAAATAACGAACTAGTTTATAAAGTTAAAAGTTCATAAAGTTTATAAGGTGGTGTTAACAGTTTTGGATATTAGTCAACAATTCAACTAAAACAGAATCCACTCCACACTTTACCAACTTTACCAACTTTATGAACTTTATAAACTTTATAAACTTGCAACTAAAGTAATTATGATTTGGCTATATACAGAAATTTTATTTCGCCCCATATTAAACATCCTCATCTGGCTCTACGGTGTAATCCCGGGCGCTGATTTGGGTATCGCGATTATCGTACTTACGGTTATCGTTAAGGCGATTCTTTACCCGCTCACGGCCCAGCAACTGAAACAGCAAAAGGCTATGCAATCGATTCAGCCCAAAATTGCCGAGGTACGCAAACGCTTAAAAGATGATAAAGAAGCACAAGCCAAGGAGTTGATGGAGCTTTATCGCAAAGAAAAAGTAAACCCGGCTTCATCTTGTTTACCGCTCTTGATTCAACTCCCTGTTTTTATCGCACTCTATCAAGCACTTGGTGTTGGCCTTTCATCCGAAACTTTAACTCAACTTTATAACTTTGTACCAAACCCGGGTCATATTAACGCCACTTTTTTAGGTATTGTAGACCTCGCTAATCCAAGTTACGTTTTGGCTGTACTCGCGGCCGCTGTACAATTTTGGCAGTCTTGGCTAATGTTTAAAAAGACAGGAGTAACCAAGAGTCCTCCCCCGGAAGTGCCTGCCGATAAAGGCGCTAAAGATGAGGACATGACAGCCATGATCAACAAACAGATGATGTACATGATGCCCATCATCACACTTATCATAGGTATCAAGCTCCCCGGCGGTCTTACTCTCTACTGGTTCGTTATGAGCGCTCTAACCGTGGCTCAACAATACATTCAAAATCGCAAACCCACTCCTCCCGAAATCACTGAGCCACAATCACCATCAAGTAATAACCAATTACCAAGTTCCAATAATCAATCACCGCCTCAGACGTGATCCCGCATATTTATAATATTTTAGAATATGTTGAGGGTTAAATCATCAATATTCAATAACCAAAGACTTAATTGATGATTCTGTAATTGGTTATTGTGAAATTGATTATTGGTTATTACAACATGCTATGAATACCTTCATCCCAAAATCCAAACTTTGTGCCATAACAAAATCCGGCATAGATTTGGGTAAAGTTACATCGATCGAAATAGATGCCGCCACCGGTAGAATCACTTCTTTTCATGTGGCCAGCTCGCACGTTATTCCTCGCTTGCTGGAGTCGGAGTTGATTATTAGCTGGCACCAAGTTATCGAATGGGATAAAGATAAAATCATGGTCGCCGATACGGTTGTCCCCGCCGAAGCAAAAAACATCGCCGTTGCACCATCGCCCACAAAAAAAGCCGGCGCCCACTTTAAAGAAACCTACTAAATAAATAACAAATAATAAGGCTCTAGACTAGCAAACTAATGATTTAAGTACCATTTAATAATATGCCATAACTCCTTCATTAAGTCATTCGGC
>JARGGJ010000049.1 GCA_029210915.1 Patescibacteria group bacterium | reverse complement strand
GGAGATAGCTGGTTCTCCTCGAAAGCTATTTAGGTAGCGCCTCGTGTCTCACTCTTGGGGGTAGAGCACTGTTTCGGCTAGGGGGTCATCTCGACTTACCAACCCGATGCAAACTCCGAATACCAAGAAGTGCAATCACGGGAGACACACGGCGGGTGATAACGTCCGTCGTGAAAAGGGAAACAACCCAGACCATCAGCTAAGGTCCCAAAATATTGCTCAGTGGAAAACGAAGTGGGAAGGCCCAGACAGCTAGGAGGTTGGCTTAGAAGCAGCCATCCTTTAAAGAAAGCGTAATAGCTCACTAGTCGAGTCGGCCTGCGCGGAAGATGTACCGGGGCTTAAGCAATATACCGAAGCTATGGATGCTCTTAGGAGCATGGTAGAGGAGCGTTCTGTAAGCGGTTGAAGCTGTCCTGTAAGGGGCGGTGGACGTATCAGAAGTGCGAATGCTGACATGAGTAACGATAAAGGGGGTGAGAGGCCCCCTCGCCGAAAACCC
>JARGGJ010000048.1 GCA_029210915.1 Patescibacteria group bacterium | reverse complement strand
AAGGCTCTAGACTAGCAAACTAATGATTTAAGTACCATTTAATAATATGCCATAACTCCTTCATTAAGTCATTCGGCTCCTTAGCATAACGCCATTCACATTCTTTAAGATGCAAGTCGAAATACTTTTTAACGCCATTGAATTTAGCCAATCTTCTTTTGGTGAAACTCCAGAAATTCTCAATGCCGTTAATGTGAATGCCCTTGCCCTTGGAGAACTCGTTTTGAGAATGACTGACACGAAAATGTTTGTCATAACCCACATCGACAAGTCCGTCATAACCACGCCATTTATCCGAGTAGATAACCGTTGAAGGATCGATTTTGCCCTTTATTATAGCCTGTAAAACCTTCTTCCTGCAGTTTGGAACTATCTCTGTATAAACTCTTCCATCTCGTTTGAAAATGCCAAAGACCGGTTGTTTCCATGTTCCTCTTCCTCGTTTGTGACGACCTCTGATTCCGCGAATTCTCTTGGCGCCGAAATAACTTTCATCCACTTCAGCTTCGCCGATTATTTTCTCAAATTCCTTG
>JARGGJ010000047.1 GCA_029210915.1 Patescibacteria group bacterium | reverse complement strand
TATTTTTTATTTTTTTACTTCATTATTATATCATCGGTGATGATCTTAACCGCAATATCGGCAATCATCTTGTTTTATGGAATTGTAAAAAGGTTCCAACCTCATAAGTTCATCAACAGAAACCGCCTCTAACAATTCCCATTCCAAACAATCTTCATCCGGTTTTTCCTCGTCGCATTTATAGCCAATATCAATAAAAGTATTAACTAAGTCTTTGCTCGGTTTATCTTTTAACCAAATATAAGAACCCAAAGTATATTCACCATCTTCTACTCCAAAGACTTCATTCACTCTGTCCATACCACAATCACTCGCGGTAAAGATCTGCCCCAGAAAATCCAAGTCAGCGTACTTGGGATAAATTGGATATACGGCTCTACCGATATCTGTCTGAATGGGTTCGGCCACGCAAACTGTATTCGCATTCCAGGTATAGGTTTTTTCTAAATTTATTACACTAGTGTTCGTAGTTTTTGTAGGTACTGGATTATTGTCAGTATCTTTATCAAAAATAATGCTATCGGTTCCTTTACATTTTAAGTATATGGATTCCGGCGTTGTATTATCAGGTATGATTTCTTTAAAAGTTGACCAAGCATATTGCGCATCACTTACAAAGCTATCAGGTAAACAAAAATATTTAGCACCTCCATTCGCCACTTGCAATTCAATATAGGCAAGGATAGCTTCTTGAGCCGAAAGAGTTACGCTTTGGCCGGGCTCAATCTTTTTATCGCATGAATCCAGAGGGCAATCTCGTGTTATGCTTTCGGAAACTTTCTGCCAATAAATTGGTCTAATTGATATTGTTTGATTGGTATCGTTAACGATTTGGATCATCTCTGCGCTCTTATTAACGATAGATAAAAACATTAAAGCATAAAAAATTACGCCAAAAATCATCAATATTGATCCCAGGCTTAAGATAAGTGCCACGACAATGCGTTTGTCGTCGAATAGTTTGTTATTTTTCATAATACTTCAATATATTACATCTTTATTGATTGTTATCATAGCCCAATAAGTGGCTTATACATCATCAACGCATGGTTTTCTGCCACCATTTCATCTTGTAAAATCTCCCCGATTTTATTGTCGAAGATTTTTCGGTAGATTTGGTTGTTTCTGGAATATTCTCCAAATAGCTCATGTTTTATCTCATGGCTACGCTCATAAACCTCATAACGAAACTCCACCTCTTTATCTGACACCCACTCGCCAA
>JARGGJ010000046.1 GCA_029210915.1 Patescibacteria group bacterium | reverse complement strand
CGTATGTCGTAAATCGTACAATTTTTTAGTAATGCAGGGCAAGCGTACACCGTTTCGTGGTTCGTCGAGCTCAGCTCGATTCGAAATTCGTGGTTCGATGTTCGCTTTTCGTTTTTTAATTGATACTTGGCTATATTGCGCAAAGCGGTTATGATTAATCGGATTATGGCTAAAACACCATGGGAAGAGTTTTTTAGGGCTAAAATAACCAAAATATTTACGGAAAGTAAAAATGTTTTGGATATAGGGGGTGGACTGCGGATTGCTAAAGATAAGAATAATCGTTATTCGTCAAAAAACGAATGGATTCTGCCGTTATTGCAGAATGTCGATTATAAAGTCTTGGATCCGGTACAGGATTATCATCCGGATATTATCGGCGATATTCACGACCTGCCTTTTGCGGATAATTCATTGGATGCGATTACCTGCGTTGCCGTTTTGGAACATGTTAAAAATCCGTTTAAAGCGGCTGAAGAAATTCATAGAGTTTTAAAACCCGGAGGTTTTTGTTATGTGTTTGTACCTTTTCTATACTACTATCACCCAATGAAAGGTTATTATTATGATTATTGGAGATTTACCAGCGATGGAATAGATGAGGTGTTTAAACATTTTTCGAGCCTGGAAAAACACAATGTTCGTGGGGCCATTGAAACATGGATACATCTCTCCCCTTTGGCAAAATATAAAACACCAAATTATCTGGCATCACTGCTTGATCGAGCGTTTCATAAAATAACCTCTAACCAAACAAGCGGTTTTAATGTATTTTTAGTGAAATAATTATGAACCATCTACAGCAATTAATGATTCATGAGCCAAATTTGGATAAAATGAAATTGGTGGATATTGGCGCGGGCAAAGGTGGTTTTATGATGCAGGCTTTGGACGCGGGTGTAGATATTTATGGATTGGAAAAAAATGAGGATAACATTAAAATCGCACAACAAAAAATGGCGGAAAAGGGTTATGAACAAAATCGTATAATCCAAGGCTTGGTGGAATCTTTGCCATGGCCGGATGCGGGTTTTGATTTTGCAAATGCTTCCGAGGTTTTAGAACATGTGGAGGATCCGGATAAAATGCTACATGAGATTCATCGTATATTAAAAACCGGTGGCCAAGCTTACGTAAGTATTCCCAATAGATTTGGTTTATATGACCCGCACTTTCATTTGTATTTTATCAACTGGATGCCAAGAAATTGGGCTATGAAAATTTTGAGCTTGCTTAAAAAGCATAAAGATTATAATACCGATTCAGGCTATCAAAGCCTAACTCAAATGCATTATCATACTTATAAGAATGCTATTAAATTATTAACGAACCATGGTTTTGAAGTTACTGACACACGGTCAAGAAAAGTCTTGAATCTATCAAAAAGTTCCCTGCTTAAAAAAATACTGTCCATGTCTTATAAATTAAGTGCGCCATGGACTCTTTCGACTTTTCATTTTTGGTTAGTGAAGAAATAAAATGAATATTACCTACATCCACAATTGCAGAATGCCGACCGAAAAAGCGCATGGCTATCAAATAGCCAAAATGTGCGAGGCTTTTGCGGATAACAGTGTGAGTGTTGAACTCATCGTGCCCGGACGACATAATCACATTAAAGAGGATATTTTTACCTATTACCGAATAAAAAATAACTTCATGGTTCGTTATATAAAATTTATTGATTTTTTTTCTTGGAGTTGGCTGAATCAGAAAACTAGTTTTACTTTAAACATTTTGGAATTTTTATGGCTCTCTCTTTTTTTAAAAATTGATAAAAAAAATATCATTTACACACGCAGCCCCGAGATAGCTTGGCTGTTTGGAGTACGAAGTTATAAAACATTTTTCGAGTGTCATCAACTACCGAAGAAAAAATCACTAATTTTTAGTTTTTTTATAAAAAAAATACAAGGCATAGTAACTATCAGCAATGGTTTAAAAGAGGATCTTGAAAAGGTATATCCGTTTCCCACGTCTAAAATTTTTACTGCACCTGATGGTGTTGACTTAGAAACTTTTGATATAGACATTACTCGTTCTGATGCAAAAGAGAAACTGGGTTTGCAGGTTGATAAAAAAATAATTTTGTATACAGGGCAT
>JARGGJ010000045.1 GCA_029210915.1 Patescibacteria group bacterium | reverse complement strand
ATGACATGTTTGTTTTAGCTACATCTTGATATACTCAAGATGAAGGACAGGGCTCCTTAACAACTGAAAGGGACGTGAAAATGAAAACGAAGATTTTTGCGCTACTGCTTATGTGCGTGCCAATCCTGTTTATCAATCTCGCTTCGTGCGGGAGTGATGAGGAGAACAAGGGCGGAAACGGCGGGAGTTCCGCGAACGGAGGAACCGGAGGAACGGCCGGTCAAACCGTAACCGGATGGAAAACCGGAGTGGTTGGAAGCGCGAATCAAGGCGCGATTGTGTTGGCCAAAAACGCCGGGCAAATCCAAGGATTTGCAGTACGCCCCGGAGCGGTTATGTTTACCCGCAATTTTGACGGGGGCGTGGACTCTGATACGGACGCGCAAGAAGACGCTCTGTTGGATGCGGGTGATGAGGCCGGTGCACCCAACACAACTCCGACACTGAACTTTGGCGGAATCACACCCGACTTTACGGAAATGTGGTTGCCTGTTCCGCCCTACAAAGACATGAGCGGTGGAGAAACCATTGCTCCGCTAACTATCATCGTCAATCCGGATGAATCCACCCAGACTATCCGTCATTTTGAGGACTGGGCGACTGAGTTTACCTTGGGGTGCTTCAATACTTTTGACACTTCGGTAAACGGCGAACCGCTCAAATCATATGGCGGACTTTCCATGGATATCGCCGAGTGCCTGGGACGGCACTTCTTTGTGACCAACGCGAGCAACAAGGTGTACGAGTTGTTTGCGGATGGAACACGTGAAGTGCTAACCGACCAGTTGCCCGAGCCCGGAGTTCCTTCGGCGATTCTGTGCCATCCGGAAGGATACTTGGTTGCGAGCATTTTGCCCGGGTACGTGAAGAACGCGCCCATGTCGTTGCCAACAGAGGCGCCAAAGTTGGTGAAAATCACGGTGGACTCGGTGCCCGAAGTTACTCTTTTGGCAACTCTTCCGATAGCGCAAGATTACGCGACTCCGCAAGAACTCACCACCAATTGGTGCTTCACGCATACCCAACTGGCACCGGCCAGCGGGATTCGTATCCCGGTTGCCGTGAGAAACGATTCGTCGTTCTTGATTGGCGATGTAGGCGCGCGAATCGTTTACGCGGTTGCCAAAGATGGCAGTACGATTGAACAATTCTCGGACATGCCGCTTTTGACGGCCAGTGCCATCTTCGCGCCGAACGAAGTGATGTACATGATCGACGCGCCGCTCTTGAACAAGAGCGCGGATACTGTTCTGCAAGGAACTATGATTCGTGCTTATAACGGCACGGATTGGACGAATGTTCTGGAGCTGAAGGGTTACGATCCGTACATCAAGAGCATGAGCTGGGGAATGTACGGGGCAGAATGCCCTCCCCAATTCGCGTCCGAAGGCGCGTGCAGAATGCCGTACGGAGTTTTTACCAAGATCTCTTACGGCGCGTCACCCATCCTCTACATCATCGACCCTATCAAGGGTGAGCTTGTCGCAGTACCTCTTGATATGAGCGGTGACACTGATGCCGGAACCGGAGGTTCTGCGGGTTCCAGTGGAGCTGGTGGCGCTTCGGGATCTGCAGGGTCTGCCGGATCTGCAGGAAGTGCAGGATCTGCAGGCACGAGCGGAGCATCCGGTTCGGCGGGAACAACCGGGACTGCAGGTGCTTCCGGAAGCGGGAGCTGACACTCTCTGATTCGATTGTTTACAATCGAATCTACCCCCTTACTTAAAGGGGGTTTTTTAATCCATATATATTGACAAAACGCAATTTTTGTGACATGTTTGTTTTAGCTACATCTTGATATACTCGAGATGAAGGGTAAGGATCCTTAACAATAGAAAGAAAGGCAACGAACATGAATACCAAGCATTTTGCATTGTTTCTTCTTTGCGTACCGATGATGTTCATCAATCTCTCATCCTGTGGGAGTGATGAGCCGAATACCGAAACGACCGGCGGATCAGGCGGAGCTACCGGAGGATCGTCTGGCGACTCCGGCGTGGTTGAAGCGGGTGGTAGCGGTGACGATGCTGGAAATGGTGGTGAAGCCGGTGCTCAGGAGAGCGGATGGAAGAAGGGTGTCATCGGGAAATCGAAGGGGATAGTTAAGCTCTCTTCGAACGCGGGACGCATTCAAGGCATTACCGTGAACGCATCCACTCCCATGATGTTGAAAGATCATGTCATGGATGATCCAATGGATGGAGGAGACGATTCGGGCACTACCGCTCCGAACACTGCGCCAACCGTTAACTTTTCCGGCATCACTCCTGATTTCACACAGATGCTGATTCCGATCCCGCCGTATTCTTATGGTTGGCCTGAAGAAAATATGCTGGCACCGGAAATTGCCGTCGTAAGCCAAGATGGCGAAATGACAATTCTGCGACCATTTCCAACTTGGCCCAGCACAGATTTTGCCTCACATTGCCTGGGTGCGTACAACACAAACGTAAATGGCAATGAACTGCGGGCATACGGTGGGTTGGGCATGGATTTGACCACCTGCATGAACAGGAACTTCCTCATTTCGAACATGTCCAACAAGGTTTGGGAAGTTTATCCGAACGGTGACACGAATGTTCTCGTGGAAAACCTGCCCGGTCCCTCGTTAGTGCAATGCCATCAAGGAGAACTTCTTATCAGCACCTTGTCGCAGTATGAAGATGATTTTGTTACGGGGGGTGTAAAGCCCACCATGGGTGTTGGATTGCACCGCGTCAACGTTGATACGGGTGAACTCACCACAATAGTAATCATCGAACCCACGGCAGACTACGCCGACAACACAACGATCGCCATGTGCGGAACATATCCGGGAACAACGGATAAGTACATTCCGATTGGCGTCAATGTTCCGTTCACAGTTAGAGCTGATAGCACTCTTTTGATCGCCGATCCGGCCTCGAAACGTATTTACTCTTGTGATTATGACGGTTCCAATGTGCAACAGTTCGCCTATATGGAACAGTTTACGGTTTCGGCAATCATGGCTCCGAATGACGTAGTTTACTCGGTGGAGCCTCCGATTGTGGAGTGGACTTATGACACCATTGCCCGGAATGCAGTGATCAAGGCTTATGATGGACAGGATTGGACGGTTGTTCAAGAACTTTCCGGCTATGAGCCTTATGGAAAATTCATGAGCAACCAGTATATCCGGGTTGATTGTCCGGATGGAATGGAAAGTGATGCCGAATGTTACCAACCCAGCGGTGGCTTTATCAAAGTCATCCCTGGAGCACAACCTGTGCTTTACGTTGTTGATCCAATCAAGGGAGAGCTCTCAGCAATTCCTCTTGATATGGGAGATGGTGCCGATGCCGGAACCGGAGGTTCTGCGGGTTCCAGTGGAGCTGGCGGTGCTTCGGGATCTGCCGGAACTGCCGGCTCTGCGGGAAGTGCTGGATCGGCCGGTGCTGGTGGAACTGCCGGAAGCGGCAGCTGACACTCTCTGATTCGATTGTTTACAATCGAATCTACCCCCTTACTTAAAG
>JARGGJ010000044.1 GCA_029210915.1 Patescibacteria group bacterium | reverse complement strand
TGATTGGCATAGATCGGTATCTTACCTGAGTTCCTGAGGAATCTCGGGTTGTTACCGATGTGTCTCATCAAGTGCAGTGGTTATTGGGTTGGTTGGTTTTATGAACTTTAAAAACTTTTTAACTTTATGAACTTAAAAAAATACAAAAATCCCGGTATGATCCGGGATTTTTTTGTGATAAATGTTTCAAGTTACATGCTACATGTTTTGTGAGTTTATAGGGCTGTGATTGCTACGTCGTTGCTGTATGTTCCGCAGTAGCCGCCCAGGTATTCGCAGACACGGAAGTGATAGGTTGCGCCGGAATCTAAACCTGTCCAGATATCTGTGCGAATGTTTGGGTCGGTGAGATAGTGATAATCATTACCCGGGTAAACAGGGTTGGCACTTTCGTCGATTACGACTTTGAAGCCTTTGGGAGAATCCATATCGGATAGAGTCCAAGAGATATCCGCCTTGCCGCCAGATAGCGGTGAAACCGTTAAGTCGATTGTGCCGGGCAATGTGTTTTCGGCAAAAGCTCCGTTTGTTTTAACGGTGATGGCTATATCATTGCTGTAAACTCCGCATTCATTGCCAAGATATTGGCAGACACGGAAATGATATGTTTTACCATCTGTGAGTTTTGCCCAGTAATCCGATCTTGTGCTGGGATTTGATAGGTAATGGTAGCTATTGCCGGGGTATACCGGGTTTTCGCTTTCGGATATCACCACTTTGAATCCTTTTGACGCATCCAATCCCGTTGTAGCCCATGTGAGTTTTACTTTACCCGGGTCTGTAAGTTGACCGTCGAGTGCAATTGAGCCCGAGACATTTTGAGAGTCATCACCCGTTTCATCTTTGGAGTCGTCGCCTGTTTCTTTATTTTCCTCATTATCCGGTTTGAGGTTTTGTGTGAGGTAATAACCGACTTCACCCGGGCCGAGGAATTTTAATCCTCCATCGGGATTTACCCAGTAAGCCTGGCCATGAGCATGAACTCTAAGCACGAGTTGATCCATTAATCTTTGGCGCAGACCCGAATCACCGGCTTCGAGTTTGGCAAAATTTGCTTCATCGATTCCGATTAACTTGCGGATTTTGAGTGCGGAGCCGGTCTCTGCTTTCTTTTCCAACTTGACTTCGGCTTTCTTTTCGATCTTTTGACCAAGCTTGTAGGCTTTGACCTCTTCGGCAGTGAGGATCTTGAGGGTTCCATCTTCATTTACAAGATAAGCCTCGCCGTGGAAGTGAACGCGGAGTACAACCATGTTGCGTAAACGATTGCTGAGGCCGGCATCACCGGCTTTTAGTTTGCTAAAGTTTGCCTCGTCGATGCCGATTAAGCTTACCGGTGCAGAAGTTGGTTTAACCGTTGGCGTTATAGTAGAAACATCCGATCCGTTTTTACTTGTAACATCTATTAAGCGCATACCAACCCAACCGGTTTTATCGCCTACTTGCACTTTGTACCAGCCGTCTGTTTCGCCTATAATGTGGACTTTAGTGCCGGATGGCAAGACGGTAAGAATCTCTGAATCCTCCATGCAAGCCCAATCGCGGACGCGTGAGCCAACATTTGTTTGACCTGCCCAGTCTCGTTCATAAACCGGGTCGTTACCGCAATCTGCGGCTTTGGCTGTGTTTGGTAATAAAAGTAATAACGCTAGCCCAAAAATGGCCAGGCTTAGACAATGTTTCACATTTGTATTCATAGACTTCTATGATACCAACTCACCGCATAGACTTCAACCATGTCATGCACAGGTTGCAATCCTGTTATACTTACAATGATCGGTAATGTACGGATAAACTTTGTATTTTCGTTCATAATACCGGTAACATAAGCACGGGCGATCACCACACTCCGTATACACTTCGAGTGGCACGGCAAGGATACGCCCCTACATATAATGTAAAAATATGTCTGACACAAACAGTTCTACGCCGGTGGCGACAAAAGATCGTACGCCCGAAATAGCCGTGATAGCGATTGTGCTGACTCTGGCGTTTCATTTTTTGCTAGCCGAATATATGTTTGGTTTTGCATTTGCGATTTTTACATCCTTGCTTGCTATCGCGATGATCGTAATTGCTCATATGAGAGCCGGAGCTAAAAATGCTTGGGCTTTTTTGTTTTTAATACCTGTTGCTTTAGGATCTGCGACGCACATTTTGTATGCAAGTGAAGTATCCAGGGCTTTAGCTTTCTTTATTACTCTGGGATCGCTGACACTTTTTGCTTATTGGTATACTCGCCCAAAAATAGATTTTAAAAATGTTATAAGTTTTTGGCCAAGACACTTGTTTATTGATACTTTATGGCCATATCCATCGCTCGGCGCGCATCTATCAAAAGTTAAAAATGATAAAAGATTGGGATCTATTTTACTTGGTATTGGGATATCGATCCCGTTCTTGTTAATCTTTTTGTCTTTATTCACTTCTGCTGACCAGCTTTTTGCAAAATCTTTTTCCAATGTATTTGAGACGGCCGAAACGGCAAATCTGGCAGTTAAAATAGTTCGAGACTTCATAGTTGGTGCTTTCTTTTTGTCATCAGGATTTTTGATGCTGGCGAGGATGAACAAACGTATCGAGGATAATGCGTATAAAATGTGGGATTGGCTGAATCAGACAGCGCTCGCGACATTTCTTGTAATGCTGAACTTGTTGTTTATGATCTTTGTAGGATTTCAAGCGGCTTACTTTTTCGGCGGTGAAGCTTTGGTGAAAGCTCAGGGGTTAACTTACGCGGATTATGCTGTTAGCGGATTTTTTGAGCTTTTATTTGTGGCCGGATTGGTTTTTGGAATTACCTGGTTTATTTATCGTGGAACAGAGATGAGGAATCGCCTGTCGGGATTATTATCAGTTGTACTTATCGCACAGACCGGAGTAATTATTGTGTCGGCGATGAGCAGGTTGTTACTATATATAGATACTTATGGACTGACTTTGTCGAGATTTTGGGCGGCGTTTTGCATCACGTTAATAGGTCTGGTTCTTTTAGCCTCCGCAGTTGGAACTATTGCGAAAGTAAGTTACGCAAAAATGGCGAAGTTGATTTTTTTAGGAAGTTTGATGCTGACTTCGCTGGTTCTTATCTTTAATATAGAAGGATTTATTGCGAAATATAATATTGAGAGATATTTTAACGGGGAAACTAAGGTAATGGATGTTCATTATTTGTTCGATGATTTGAGTATCGACGCCATTCCGCAAATATTGGTAATTGATCAATACGACTGGTATAAAGAATTTGGTGATTCAAAAGACAATCCTTTTGTATTTCTAACCTCCAGATTCGGAGTTATGAATGAAGAAATAAATATATTTGATTTTAACTATCGATTAATTAAAAATGATATTGATCAGCGATTTTTGGGGGCCTCAATTTCTCATTACAAAGCACTGGGAAAACTTTGGGAACTACAATCGAAATAGTCGTTGAACTGAACCGAACGAAGTCATGGTACTTAGTCCTAGTACTTAGTCCTAGTCCTAGGACTGAGCGGAACTGAACTGAAGTCATAGTGCAGACAAATACGATGATTTTGAGTGAGAGTGAACAGTGGTCAGTGGGTAGTGGACCATGACCAGTGGTCAGGGAGCGATGGTTTTTATGGTAGATAATAATGATAATCCTGCAAATTGTTGTTCGGAAAATCCTGGTAAATCGTGATTCATGATATTAAAAGAACTCCCGAGGAAGGGAGTTTATTTTTTTCCATGGCGTGAGGCCAAGGTTTTTGAGTCCAAAACCAATTCTTGGCCGGTTTTGATTTGCCAAGCGATGGAGTACATACCCAGCAAGACACGCGCGATTCTGTCGAGGCTGGGGTTGGCACGAACCGTTGCCAAGCGGTGCATGGAAATTCCCAACGTGTGTTCCATGTGCAAACGCGCGCTATATAGCGAGTAAGAAAACGGGGCTTTGGGAGATTTTGCAAGTGTTTGAAGTTTGTAATCCGTGTTCAGCACCGCATCTTTATCATCATGGTCGAGCTTCGGGAGTTCGGGTTCCGCAAAAAGGTCCAAAATGAATTGATCCAAAGCGTAGGGATCCGAGACTCGCAGGTGAAGGTTTCTTACGAAAACCTCCCCCAAAGGCGGGAGCTTGATACGGGGCAGGGCTTTTTTACCCTGCTCGATTGCGACGGCGATACCATCGCTTTGTTTTCTTTGGGCACCAGCCCTTCTTTTTCCACGGTACGCACTCAAATAGATAAGGTCGCCCATTTGTTCCTCACTTTCTTGCTTATATATCGAATGACTAATCTAATCATATCACAAGAGTTTTGTCAACCCTATGTACAGTTAACCTCTAAGGGTAACTATCTAGGCATCTAAGGGTAACTAAGGTTAACTAAGCCAATTATGCCCGG
>JARGGJ010000043.1 GCA_029210915.1 Patescibacteria group bacterium | reverse complement strand
GAAAGATTTAATCAATACCTTAGAAATCGTGATAGCCAGTTAAAAAGAGTCACCCTTGAAGGTTAACTGTACACCCTACGCGGAATGCAGTTTTAACGTCTTAACGTCTTAACGTCTTAACGACATACAGCCATAGCTTTTTACCATTTTGATGAGGTTGGTTGGGTCGTACTTTATGACGTTATGACTTTATGACGTTAAAACAATGGTATTTATGTTATAATAAGCTTATGCCGATTGATTTTACTCGGTTCGAGGGGCTGTCGGAGGGGAAGGTAATTTCCAATCAAAAAAAATACGGCCTGAATCAACTTGATGAAAAAAAGCGCAAGGGAGTTTTTACGTATGTAAAAAAAATAGTCGAAGAACCCATGTTGTTGCTTTTGCTAATAGCTGCCGGGTTATACTTTGTGATAGGCAATACCTGGGATGGTGTTTTAATGCTGGCCGGAGTTTTGTTGATGATTGGCATCGATCTATATCAAGAAAATAAAACCGATAGAGCCGTGGAAGCTTTGATGGAGCTCTCCACGCCCCAGGTTAAAGTAATACGAGATGGAAAATTGAAGCTTATACAAAGTAATCAACTTGTGGTTGAGGATTTGATGGTTGTACAAGAAGGAGATCGCATTGCGGGTGATGGCACAATTTTAGCCGACTCAAATTTTTCTGTTGATGAATCACTTTTAACGGGAGAATCCGGGGCATTGTTTAAGACTACGCAAACAGGCGAAAAGATTACCGATAAAAACAAAGTCTACTCTGGTACATTGGCATTATCGGGACAAGCCGTGATAAAAATAAGCGCAGTTGGCATAAGTACTCAATACGGAAAAATCGGCGAATCGTTGGCAACGATCGAGGACGATAGGACGCCCCTGCAAAAGCAAACTAAAAAAATCATTAAAATTTTTGGTGCTGTTGGCGCAACTGCTTGCGTTTTGTTGATGGCGATCGTTTATGCGTCGAACAAAGATATTGTAGACAGTTTGCTTAAAGGCCTTACTCTGGCTATTTCGGTAATTCCCGAGGAGATACCGGTTGTGCTTACAATTTTTGCGGCTCTTGGCGCCTACAGGCTGACACGTAAAAAAACTTTGGTTAGAAAAATTAATGCTGTCGAGACTTTGGGTCATATCACAACATTGTGTACCGACAAAACCGGGACATTAACCGAGAACCGCATGGCTTTACAGGAATTGTATACCGATGGAAAAGTGTTGACTATTGAGGTGGCAAAAACAAAAAAAGAAAAACTTCTTCCCGCGATGACTGATGCTTTGCTGGCGAGCCAACCAAATCCTTATGACCCAATGGACATATCAATACACGAACTGGCAAAAAAAATCGGTTTAAATCCAACAAAGGTTTATAACAAAAGAAATCTGATACATGAATATGGCTTCGATCAAAAGCTAAAGTTCATGGGGCATTTGTGGAGCTCGGGCGAAGAAAGGGATTTGGTGATTAAGGGTTCGGCTGAGCAAGTTGTTGCCAGATGCTCCGTGAGTGAAAGTAAAAGGAAACAACTATTGGAAGAAATTGATACCATGGCGGGAAAAGGTTTAAGAGTGCTGGCCGTAGCAAGTAAAAAATTTACCGAAAAACGAGAACCGAATACGCTGTCGCGAGTTAAAAATTTTAATTTTGTAGCTTTATTGGGTTTTAGAGATCCGCCGCGCGCTGATGCCAAAAAGGCCGTAAGCTTGGCGCAACAAGCCGGTATAACGGTACGGATGATAACAGGCGACCATCCGCAAACGGCAATGCATATAGCCAAAGCGGTTGGAATTTGTTGCAGTAAAGGAGTTGTAACAGGAAAAGAATTAAGCAGAATTTCGGAAACTGATTTAACCGACAAAATACATGATATGTATGTCTTCGCGCGCATCAACCCGGAACAGAAACTGAAGATTATCTCCGCGCTAAAACGACGCGGTGAAGTTGTAGCAATGATGGGAGATGGTGTTAACGATGCTCCATCACTTAAAAATGCGGATATCGGTGTAGCGATGGGCAAACGAGGAACTAATGTTGCCAGGGAATCAGCCGATATTATCTTATTGGATGATAGATTATTGACCGTGGTGCAAGCCGTGGGTGATGGCCGACGAATTTTTGATAATATCCAAAAAGCCATTGGTTATATTTTTATTGTTCATGTATATATTATTTTAACCGCACTGTTGATTCCCCTTTCCGGTTTGCCGATATTACTTACTCCGATTCACATAATCTTACTTGAGCTTGTGATTGATCCTACTTGCGCGTTGGTTTTTGAGAGTATTCCGGCTGAAGCTGATATCATGAAACGCAAGCCGCGCAATCCTAAAAAAGCAATCATATCTTTAAGACGCCTGGCAAGTGTTTTTGCGATTGGCATAATGATTTTTATAATAACAACCGCAGTTTACGTTTCATCTTTGCGCTATGGAATGGATACGGAGCAAGCCCGAACGGTTGGATTCAGCGTTATAATTTGGACCAATTTGTTGTTGGTACTTACTTCGGTCAGCCACAAGCATATGTTTGGGCATTTATTTGATTTTATAAAAAATAAAACCTTTTTATCGGTTTATCTTGCGGTTATTGTGGGTTTAATTGTATTGGTTTACGTACCGGTAATCAATAATAGGTTTGGGTTTCATACTATTCCACTATGGTTATTTTTTGGCACCGCTCTGCTTGGTTTGATTCCTTTAGCTTTTGGCGAAATTCTTAAACAACTATTACCTCATAAAACCAAGTCAATCAATTAACCTTATTAATCTAATTTTGTAAATATTTGGTAAGCGCGAGCTCGTGATCATGGAGCTCTTTTTTTGCATTTAAAATATCCCGGTAAGCGCTCTTTTCGTCATCGGCTATACCACGAACATCCATTAATTCCAATACTTCTGTATATGAATCTTGTATCTCTTGTGCGGAGTGGATACCGGATTTTGCGAGCCGAATTAGCTCGGGCGGGAGCTCGGGTTTTTCGATGGATGGTTCCGGGGTATCGAAGTTCATAATTCGAATTATTAAAAGTCTTTATCCAGTTGGCGCGCGAGTTGGGCGATTCTGGAAGATCCTTTTTGCGGGAGGTTTTTAATGTCTTGTTGCATTTTTTGCGACATAACCCTTAGATGCTCTATGCGCGCAGTACGTGCTTGGATATCGCTTGCGATAGCTTTGATGCTTTCCGCGCGTTCGCTCCCATGCATGCCACGAATGATTTTTTGAGAATCAGAAACAGACGCCTGTACGGGTGGCGGATTTGATGCTTTTGGTGTGGCTCTTGGAAGCGGACGAATAAAAGGATTAACTTGCATTAATATCCATTATAGATGAATTTTGATCTTTAATAAAGTCCTAGTACTTAGTCCTAGTCCTAGTCCTAGTCCTAGTACTAGTACTAGGTTACCGCATTTTTAAGATATGCTTATGTTCCAAGTTTTATGAAGTTATGTTAAGCTCGATTTATTATGGAAGAGGAAATATTAACAATACCAGAGGCTTTACCCGAAGAAGAGCGTGTAGAAATGAGTTTGAGGCCAAAATCATTGGCAGAATTTGTAGGGCAACCTCATGTAAAAGAAAACTTAAGCATTTTGCTCGAAGCGGCACGCGGGCGTGAAGAACCATGCGAGCATGTCTTGCTTTATGGTCCGCCGGGTTTAGGCAAGACTACATTGGCACATGTTATAGCAAATGAGATGGAAGCACAGATAAAAGTAACCAGCGGGCCGGCGCTCGAGAGGGTTGGAGATCTGGCGGCGATTTTAACGAACCTGGAAGAAGGCGATGTTTTGTTTATCGATGAGATTCATAGACTAAATAAAAGCATAGAAGAGGTGTTGTACCCGGCGATGGAGGATTTTGCACTGGACATTGTTATCGGCAAAGGGCCGTCAGCAAGGACCTTAAGACTCGATTTAAGACGATTTACCATCATCGGCGCCACAACCAGGCTTAGCTTAATGAGCGCGCCGTTGCGTGACAGATTTGGAGCTTTGTATCACTTGGATTTTTACGGGCCTGAAGAAATGTCTTCCATTGTTACGCGATCAGCCAACTTGTTGGAAGTCCCGATTGATGATGAGACTGCGATGTCGATTGCGGGAAGAGCTCGATGTACGCCGAGAATCTCGAACCGACTCTTGAGGCGGGTTAGAGATTATGCACAAGTAAGAGCCGAGGGCGTTATGAATCCGGAAACTGTTGATGCGGCTCTAAACTCTCTTAAGATTGATATGCGCGGGTTGGATGAAACGGACAGAAAGGCATTGCTTGCGATTATGGAAAAGTTTAATGGCGGACCGGTTGGTTTGGGTACGCTTGCCGCATCGATGAGCGAGGATATCGCGACATTGGAAGATGTGATAGAGCCTTTTTTGCTTCGTGAAGGTTTACTATCGCGTACGCCAAGGGGGAGGGTTGCAACCAAGCATGCTTACTTGCATTTGGGGCTTGAGGTTCCGGAGGAATTGGATGATTAACTTTGACTACGATTGGTGTTTACGGTAAATATAACGATGAAAAAAATTTATATGTAAAAAAAGACCGCCGGAGATAGGCGGTTTTTTGTTGCGTGAAGTTTAGCTTTGGGAATACGCATTCTTCCAAAGCGTGGTGGTCTTGGCTTCCGCCAAGATTATTTCGGCGCGCTCGCCGTAGTATTTGGCAAGCTTCACAAGTATTCGCTCGCGAAGTTGACCCTCGGGTTGCTGGAGTAATTGACGAGCGACAAAGATAGCTCGAAACTTTCCTTGGGAACGTGCATAAATGCCCCGCAGAACATCCGCTTGATTCTGCAACTTATGGATACCGAGCAGTTCTGCAGCTCTTATTGATGCCGCGTCCAAAGCTTTTTGTCTGCCATCCTCGTCCGCGATACTGCCAGCCATGAGCAAACTGAGACGAACCTTATCCTTCAGAACCATGTCATCGGAAACTGTGATGGGCGTGAAAGTTGGCGCTCCATCACTCTCCAAAACGACAGACTCCTTCTTTTTCGGATGCTTCTTAACCGGTTTCTGAGCTTCGTTTAGAGAAGCGGATGATGCCGAACTCTCACTTTTGATCTCTTCCAGAGCGGCTTCCATCTTGTTTACTGCCTCGGCCACTCCATCCATCTCGGCGAGTTCGAACAGGCGAAGCAAATCTTCCTGAACACTATTGCTCATCACGGGCAATACGAGCTCAAACCTTGCCCGCAGGCTCGCGATTTCTTCCATACGATTCATATTCTTGGAATCCTTTCTGCGTTTTCTTGGCGGCACACGTACCAGTTGATTACTAATTAGATAGTAGCAAGGAGCCTTGTGGATCAGCTCGGCGAAATATTCGCGAGCTTGTTTTTGCTGCATTCCCCTTTCGTTGCCATCTATGTGAAAAAAGTAAGTTCTCATTCTAAAGCCACCGGAAGAAAAGATTACTCTTTCCAACCTATCGGGCCAAGCAAATACTTGGGAGTTGCCAAGTCCACATGTAAGGGCAACATGGTTATAGATACTGAGTTCTCGAAGCGCAACTTTGTTGGGGTCGGCCTCTGTGCCATTCCATGTAGCGCGAACAAATGTATGCAGGTCAATTAAACTATTCCAAATATTTTCCGCGTAAGGATCAAACAGTTCTTGGCTTTGTTTATGAATTTTATCCGGGTCGCTATTTGCACGATTAGCTCTTTGGTCTGCGGTAGTAATTGCAATGCATTTACCACGGCTCTTAACCGAAAGCTTCATTAAGGAATACAAAGCGTGTTCAACAGGATCCAATGCTCCGCAAAGATCCAAGTGCAGATAATCGATAGAGGCTTTGCTTCCGTACATTGCCGCAAACATTTCGTGGGCATGATTTACGTTGCCTGCAAAACATACGGCACCAAAGTCACCGCGCAATATTTTTCGCATGCGACCCGGTGATTTTTCAACAATGTGTATTTTTTCCGGAGAACATTCACGGCTTAAACAGATTTTTAATTCATCTCCATATCCACCAAGCAAGAGCATGGTTGCGTCATTAAGTGAGATGTACGAGCCTACCAAGTCCAGTAGATGATTTATAACAAAGGTTTTCTCCGCGCTTATCATGTCAAGGTGCACCTTTCGTTTGTGTAAATTTACACAAATTTTACGTTTTGTCAAGAGTGTGTACAGTTAACCTCTAAGGGTAACTATCTAGGCATCTAAGGGTAACTAAGGTTAACTAAGCCAATTATGCCCG
>JARGGJ010000042.1 GCA_029210915.1 Patescibacteria group bacterium | reverse complement strand
AATTTGACTGATTGGGCAAGAATATGCAGAACCGAGCCATTTATTAAAGGGTGGTGCATTGAGTATAGAATGTGGGTTCTACAACGCACCATTGACACGCAGAGAAATCTTTGCAGAGGCCTTTGGTGTTCAGAAGGATTTGGTGCTCGAAGTTTTTAGCAAGAAAAAAGCCGCTTACGACGAGCTACAGAACCCCGGCAATGCCCAGGCTTTACTTGAGAGACTCACATGTTCCAGCCTGAACGCAGACGTGCAGGCTGCACATGATGCCGCAATCGAAGATTACAAAAAAAGACGAGAAGAGTTAAAGCCACTCGAGGATCTGTTACTGACTCACTTTGGGACCAAGGCGGCTGTAGCGGATGCTCTGAACATCCATAAGACAAAGCTCTCATCCATAATGCAAGATCCACCGCAGTTTCTCCAGTATTGGATTAATGATGTGGACGAAATGGTCGCGCTTTGTAGGGCGAAATTGGATGAGATCGCTCCTCCAAAGAAAAGATCTTCTGCGAGATCTCCGCAAAAAAACGCACCCTATGTCGTAGAGCCTGCACAAAGTAAATCGGAATCCCGTATTGCACAAGCAGGAGATAGAATAACGCGAACTGCGGCAGAGCAAGAACCGGGAATAGATCCCAAAGTTGCACATGCGCTACTAAATGAACTTCTTAAAGCTTTGCGGGGCAATATTCAGGCGCTAAAAGTTTTGACGGATGCAAAAGCTCTAAAGTTTCGAAGCCAAGATCGTTTGGAGCTGGCTCGTTGCCTTGTTGGCTTGCTTGAACTTAAAGCGATTGATAAGGCAATATTGAGCGAAGCACTACACGGACAGCCTGTAGAGAGCTTGGAAGCTTTGAGCGACATCTTTGCGCTTCTCACACCTTTTCGAAAGGACGGCCAATGAGCAATCCCACGAAGGCCGCATCGAGCGGCAACGGAATGCATCTACCAACAACAACAAGTGCCTACTTGCTCATCAGGCAGTTGGCCAGTGAGCTTTATACTCGCGACCAATGCCTTAAGGAAATGTTTCGTAATTGTGTTTATGGATGCATGCCCAGAGGCGAGTACAAACCAGATTTGGTTCGTGTCGAAATCACTTTAGTACCAAATCATCCGTTATCTCCCGGTAGACCCGCCTTGCTCATACTGGATTACGGGCGCGGTTTCACGGATGCGGATTTCAAAAACTTTGGTCATCTTGGCCCAACGGGGCAACATGGTACAGAGTACCTCTACGGTGGATCACAAAAGTGCATTGGCCGTTTGGGGGGCTTGAACCTGGTTAGAGCGATTCACGAGGATGAAGATATTCATAGCGGGTATTACGTAATCACCCGCACTTCGGCAAAGGGGCGAGTCAAGTTTTTGCATTACACGCCTTACGGCGTCGAGACCAATACTCTATCTATCGAGGAACTGAATCCCGACAGCAGCGAGCTTGGTCAGTACAGGAACATCAAGGGTTCTTTTTCTCTGATCGTTATCCCTGACACGGTGTACAAATCAGCAGAAGAAGTCCGCAGTGACCTGATCTGGCACTTGCCGCGTACCAAAGACATGCTCATGAGTGTGAAGGTAAACGGCGAGCCTATTCAACCTCCGCCACTTGAAAAGAATTTCAAGCAAGCGGGCAAAATCAAAGCCTACCTGGGCAGAGCCAAGGTTGGCGATAACGATTACGGGATTTGGTTGGTTGATGCGGATACAGGTTTCCGTTGCGCTTTCGCGCAACACCTAACCGATCATCAGCTGCCCTACCCGCTTCGCAGCCGTGATCTTAAGGGGGAAATAATAATCCCCGGTTTGCTCAACAAACAAAACGCCAATCGCGGATCGCTTAGCCCAAAGTTTTTGCGCTCGGCAGAATGGCGCAAAATCCGCGACACGCTCCTACTGCATTTCTGCGAGTTCGCTCAGGATTTGCTGGGAGATGATGACGTATTCAACCCGAACGATCCATCGGAAGCGATGATGATGGATATCGCGGATATGTTTGACGCGGCTTTCGGTGTTCCGGAAATCGAGGGAGGTGATTTGCCCGGTGTTGTTGCCGGCGATCGTAAACTTCCCCCCGATGAGCCAAAGAAAAAGGGTGACAAGCGCCCTACGAAAAGGCTGCGAGCCGGTCATCGAAAACACCCATCGGAAGGCAAGGTGAGAGGTCGCGCCATTACGATTGATGGCGAAACCTACATTTTGCGCAAATCTCCAAACATGGGGCCAATGAAGTTTGCCGAGGTTGTTGTTCCTAAAATGGAAGGCAGTTTTGAAGCAGACTTGCGAGCGCCCAAGGAGATTCGATACAACCCCATGTTTCTACTAAAGTGCGGGTCCCCGAAAGCCGACCAAGAACACCGTTTGTGGCGAGTACTTACAGCGGTGAACATGGAAAGGGTTACGGATCCAACGGAAGTGGAACTGAATGCTGCCGAAACCCGCAGTAAGCTTGGTAAGGGGAAAAAGAAGTCTCCACCCCAAGTTTGATCTCATTACTTAAATCAATCTAAAAAGATTGATATTGACTACTAAAAAAGCCAGTCGAGTTTGACTGGCTTATTTTTTTTGCCTTAGGATTTTTTTGCTCCGTTGGCATAGGAGTGATACGCGGCCACAAATGCGGTGCGTACAGATTGATTGATTACATGATCGATGTTCCAGGCCAAATCAGTGGAGGTTCTGCGGTATATAGGCGCGCGATTGACGGTGCCGGAATACCTTATCCATTGACCTATTTTACGATCTTCCAATTTACCATCCATCCAAACTTTTTGAAGTTCGCGATTGGATGTATTGAAGGCCTTGAGAATTCCAGCTTTAATTGCCGAATTAACCAGCCTGGTAAACGAAACCAGTTTTTGCGCGTTTGGCACCATCTCGAACAATGCCACTAAAAGCAACTCAAGCGGTTGAAGACCGCTCTGCTCGGAAATTTCGTCGATATAGGCGCGATCAAACGAAACTTTTACATCATCGGGCTCTTCCGCAGAGACCTCTACGTCATTATGATCATCTTCGAGATCTTCATCTTCGTAGACGAATGGCGGGTCGGGCAAAGCGGGAATAGCGGTTGCCAATGCACTACGATAAGACTCATCCTCGAGTTTGGAGTGAATAGCCAAACGTTGGACGAGCAGTGTTATATTTCTCTCAGCAACCTGAGTCAGTGGCTGAGCGGTTTCTTGCAAGTAGCTCATTAGCAAAGCCATCTCAGCTTCACGATCGATAATTTCCTGTTTTGCCAAAACGATATCGTCTGGACTAAGAGGATCGACCGTGTCTTTGGTGCGCATTTCGATACGATTTGCGCATTTTTTGTGCTCCTGAACCACTTCGTAGACATCTTCACTAACAGCGGCGATTTCGTGTTTAAGCGATTGCCACTCACTAATTTTTTTCTCAAGCTCGACACGTTCGCTTGGAGCGAACAGCGGTGAATTGCTTGATACCGATGTTTGAGCCGGTGGAATGCTGGAGATTCGTGTTTCCAGATCCGCTTTGATGGAATCCAGTTTGGCTAGAACCAACTTGGTTTCCGCGAGTGGATCGGGAACCTTAGAGGTACTTTGTTCCAGATCGGCAAGCGCGGACTTAGAACTGCTAAGCTCGGAAGAGGCTCGGGCCAGCTCGTTTGCCAGCTCTTCGATTCTTTCCGCGTCATGCTCGCGCTGGTCTAGCAGTGCCTGCAATTGCTTGTGATGCTCCGACGCATCCTTAGAGGCACTCTGTAAAGATCTAATCTCGGCCTCGAGGGTGACGATTTGATCTTGGCGTTGCTTTACCGTGTTTTGAATGGCCATCCGCTCAGTACGCAAGCTCATGAGCTCGAAGTTAATCTCCTCCAAGTTTGCCTTTGTCTTATCAAAGGCTTCACGCAGGCAACTTACCTCTTGTTCGAGTTTCGTTGCCCTTGCCTCAGCTTCGTGATTTGTAGCAAGAGCTCTTTTGAGTTCATCGCTATCACTTGATGGAGCGGTAGCCAGTTCCTCGAGCTCCGCAACCAGTACCTTTTGCCGAGAAAGTGCTCCCAGAGTTTCCTCATGCTTTTCACGCAGTTTATTGAGGTGCTCAGTAAGCTCGACTAACTGATTACTTAAGCCACGCTTAGCGCAAAGAGCTTCTTGCTGCTGTTTCTCGTACTCGGCTTTGAGTTCGCGAACGCGCTTCGTAAGTTGATCGCGTTCGAGTGAAACAGTATTTATCTTTTTATTTAGTTCATTGAATCGCATTTGAGCAGATTCTTCGAACTTGGTCTCGGCTTGGCTCAATCTGATTTTTGCAAATTCGAGCTCCGCCGCGGTAACATCTTTTGCATCTCGCAAAGCAATTATTTGCTCTTCGAGCTCTTGCAACCGGCTTTGTGCGACTTGTCGACCAATCTCGCTTTCGACGAGCTTTTGACTCGCTTCTTCGAGAGCTTGACTCAGAGCTTTGCGCTCGGAGGCAAATGCAATTTCAGCATCAGCCGCCATTTGCATGGCGTGGTCGAGCTCGGCCACAGCAGCCGATGTTGCCGGTGGTATGGAAGCGGATGGAGCCGGTGCGGTTGCCATATCTTCGAGCGAGCCGATGGTAGCGGCCTGCTCCTTAAGCTTTTGGCGCAATACCTCTAGCTCCGATTGTTGCGTGATTAACTCGTCGCGCAGAGATTTTAGGTCGATCTCGCGTTTTCCAAGAAGAACTTTTTGTTCTTCGTTCTGTTTCTTAAGATCTTTCTGCGCTTGTTTGGATTGTTCGTGATTGAACCTGTGTTGCTTAGCCGCAACTTCGAGCGCTCCGATTCGAGCTTTCATTCCATCCCGTGCGGATTCGGATTGCTTAACCCTTTCCGTCAGGGACTCACGCTCTTTCTTGATGCGGCCCAGCTCCAACTCCAACTGATCGCGCCGTAGATTTGCACCGCGAAGTTCGAGCAGAGCTTTGCTGAACATTTCCAACAAGTTAAAAGAATGCGCACAATCGGTTCTATTACATTCCGAGCATGTGAAGTAGATATTCGCCAATAGATCCATGGCTTCATTAAAGTTTCTGCGTTCAACCTCAGTCCCAACCTCACGGCGGATAGTAATGTAACGTCTTTGTATGTTGTCGAAGAACATATCCATCACAGAGCCGGATGTGTGTACGGGTGGGTTAGTTCCCGCTTTTCCCTCGGCTTGAGCTTGATCCATCATTGCCTCCCAAATCATTAAACCTTTCGGTTTTATTTTTGTGACGGAATGCATTATTAAAGCTTATTTTAAGCATTTTGTCAAGCCTCGACATGTTATACACGAACAGTGGCCGTGATATCCTTTCTGCATAAAAATATGCTATAATAAACACATGATTCCAATTGCGCTTTTTGTTATTATTTGGCTTATATTCGTAGCTATTTTTATCGTTATATCCATACTTAGCGTTATGCAGATGTTGCGGTTTGGCGTTAAGGGGCCGCAAACGCAATGGGCGGTGATCTTGTTTGTTGGATTTGCAATTTGCATCATTCTAGGAACACTCTTTTATTTATCGCAAATAGATTTACAATCCGGGTTAGATCTTACACCACTTCTGGAATCCGTATTCCCAAACTAGTATGATAGAACTCGAGAATTTACCCGGCCTTTTGCCGGATGAAAAAATGGTAAAAATATTTAGGAGGCACCCTGTAACTTTGTTTGGTTTGTATATGGGTATTGCCATAACTTTTATCATACCTCTTAGCGCGTACTTTTTGTTAAGAGGAATTAATATCGATGTATTTGAAACGCAAGCCGGAATGACAGTTTTTGCATTATTTTTATCCGTATTCTTTTTGTACTCTCTTTTGTTCATGTTTCAGCAGTTTTTGGATCATTGGTTGGATGTTTGGATATTAACTACGCGCAGAATTATAAATATCGAACAAACAGGGCTTTTCTCCAGAGTTAGAGCCGAGGTGAGGCTTTACAGAGTGCAAGATGTGACAAGTGAGATTAACGGATTTTTAAGGCATATGTTTAACTACGGGATGGTCTACACACAAACAGCGGGTGAAAGAATGCGTTTTACCTTTGAAGATATAATGGAACCTAAAGAAGCTGCAAAAATGATTTTGCAATTAGCGGAGCGCGACCAGCGTACACACGAAAAAGAAATTACATCCGAAGAGCCGGATGCTTTCATGAGATCTACCCCATAAAATATTTCATAACCAGAGTTATAAATCATTTAGTGCGCATTTTTGAGTTCGGCACATTAGATGATTTTTTTTATTTTGACTTACATTACACAAAAAATTAATATTGTGATTGTTGAGCAGATGAGATTTTGTAGAGTGTGTAAAGTAAACACCACCAGCTAGAACGCCGGTGGCTTTTATCATGCAGACTTTCGTCTGCAGAAACCGCTTTTAACTTATTGGATTATTAAGTAATAATTCAATTTAAATCTCCA
>JARGGJ010000041.1 GCA_029210915.1 Patescibacteria group bacterium | reverse complement strand
CTTACAAGTATGACATGTCCTGTTTTTGTTTATGAGTGTATAAAGTGCGACAACGCTAGTATAGAACACATTAAGATTAATAGAGGGGGCTCTAATAAACTGTTTTCTGAAGTCTCTCTCTTGATCTTAAGAGAGAGATTTAGAGTGAGTTTATCAACGCTATTATTGGCTCGGAGTTGCGTAGGGCTGTATTAGGCCAAGGCTGGACTCGCCCAGGATTACAAGAAATTGAGTTTTTGGGGAGGTTAGGGTTTCGGTGGCCATGTCTTCGGTTGTAATGGAGCGTTCGTCTGAATCGGCAATATCCCTGGGTGTGGCGCTAGAGATATCGGCATCGATAAGCTTTTTTAGACGAACCAGTTCCTCGGGTAGGGCGCCACCGGTTAGATCGTAGATTATGCTTCGTTCGTAACCGCGGTGTTTTGCGTTGCCTATATCGGGTACTTGGTAGCCTAGGTTTTTCATTTGTTGTGAAACTCGAAAAGCATAGCCTTCGTAATTTGTTCCGTTTTTAATTTCCAATACAACCTCGGTTTGCGGTTGAAGCTCTTGTTTTTCTTGTTCTTTGGTTATGAATGGGTTTGTTGCTATGGCGCGGATTTCGGACCAGTCGGGTTTGCGGGGGAATAGCATGTAAGCGCCATTTACATTTGCCGGTACCAGTTCCCCATCCGGGGCATCGGTAAGAACGCGCATGGTGATTTGATTTTTATCGAGTTTGGACGCCTCGGGTGCAAGAGCAATCATATCCCAGGCGGATAAATCGCTTTGCAGGTTATCGGAAACGACTCCGTAAAGTTCGCTGAGTTTTTTGGGGTTGGCAAGTGTGCCCATGGAGAGCAATTTATCGCGAATTGCGTAGATTACAATTTGTTGGCGGCGGGATCGAGCAAAATCCGAGCCTTCGCCGTTTGTGCCATGGCGCGAACGAACATATTTTAAAGCCATGTTACCATCCAAATGTGCGGGGCCTTTCTCGAAACTGATGGTTTGATATTTATGATTGTCTGTGGGGTAAGAGTTATCCGTGAAACCGCGTTCTATGTTTACATCGATACCACCAAGTGCGTCTATGAATTTGGAAAAACCGTCAAAATCTACACGAACAACATGATCGATTCGTACCGCCAAGAGCTTGCTGAATGCCTCGGCGGTTTTTTCCGCGCCTTCGCCCGGGTTGCTTACTTCGTAGATGGCGTGAACCGTATTGATTTTACGGAATTGGCTGTTGCCAATGGGGTAAGCCAAATCACGCGGAATAGAAAGCATGGCAAATTTGTTCTCTTTAGTATCGTATGATGAGAGAATTATGGTATCGGTAAGTTTGCCTCCGTCGTGATTTTCCCCGCCAACACCAAGAAAGAGGATGTTTATGCGGTCGTCGGGAGTTTTGCCAAAAGCGTTAGCGCCCATGGGGCCCTCGGTGTTTGCAAACTGTCTGATTTCCGCGATACCGGGCAATCGGCCGAATTCGGCAAAGACACTGGTGCCGTTGCTTGCGGCGCGATAAGAGGCGGCTGCGCCCAGGGTGGCGAGTACTCCAACAAAGCAGGCAAAAAATACCGCGATTAACATGGTTTTTTTCCGAGCTCCACGGTCTGCAGAGGTTTCTAAAAAATCAACGCTTATTTCATTACTCATGCGTACTTAACAAATAGCTGATATCGCCAAAGGCGATCAAGAGCAGATAGCTGATAGCAGATGCAACCATCACTGGCTGATACCGCCAAAGGCGGTCGAGAGCTGATAGCTTTTTATGCAAATGATATCTGATAAAGAATATCAGAGAATCGATGCTGTATCAAGGCGATGTTTTAGCACAACCCCTCTAAATCTCCCCTTGTCATGGGAGACTTGTATATATAGTTGTTTTGGCATTCTCTTAATAAGGAGGGGGTTGTGCTTTACGGTTCGGGTTGTGGATTAAAAAGGAGTCTTAGGTGGGTTTTTGTGCTACAATAGGTGCAAAGATGTTTATGCGGAGATGGTTTAATTTTAAATCTCAGAGGGAGCAGTCGCTGTGGTCTTTTTTGTCTAACCAATTATTAAAAAATAAATCAGAATCAACGGTTGTAAATGATGGAGCTGGCAAAAATCGCAGAAGAATGTTTTTGGTTAGTTCTTGTTTGGTTTTGGTTGTGGTTTTGTTTTTTGTTATAGAGCCAACGCTTGCGGTAAGCGAAACAAGCATGTCCAAAACAATTATCAATTGGGCAATCGGGGGTATTGCTAAAGTTATAGTTTGGATTGCGGAGCAGTTGGGTTATATTTTGATTTTCTTGATTGAGCTTTTAATTAATGTTGTTCAATACAATAATTTTGTTAAAGCAACGCCTGTACAAATTGGGTGGCCGTTAATCCGCGATACGGTGAACATGTTTTTTATTGTGATTGTTTTGGTTTCGGCTTTTGCAACAATCATTGGTTATCCAAAAGATTTTCGCTATAAAGATGTTTTGCCCAAACTGCTAATAATGGCAATTCTTATTAATTTTTCCAAAACAATTATTGGTTTGCTTATCGATTTCTCGCAGGTCATTGTGCTTACTTTTGTTAATGGCTTTAAACAAGCTGCGGGCGGTAATTTTGTACAAGCTTTGGGTATAGCAAAAATCATGCGCCTTTCCGATACAACAGGCACCATTCAAGAAACAGCAGACGGCGAAATAGAGATTTCCATTTCCGGCGCGGCCAGCCCATGGAGCCTTATGAACATTGTTGTGGCATCTATTTTTGCCATTTGGATTATTTCCATTTCCATCACATTAATTTTGATAATGCTGATTTTCTTTTTGGCGCGCATTATCATGTTATGGTTTTTGCTTATTACCTCGCCGGTGGCATTTTTTGCATGGTCTTTACCCGGAAGCATCAAAGGTGCTCTTGGTTCTTTTACAAACGAGTGGTGGAGCAGGCTTAGCGCGGCATTGGTTGGCGGTCCAACAATGGCTTTCTTTTTATGGCTTTCATTGGCTATGGCGCAAAGGCAATCTGATTTGATTGGCCCGGGCGGAATTTATGATGATACTAAAGTCAGTACAGAAGTAACACAATTTCAACAAAGCACTAACTCGCAACAAAACGTTACACCTTCGGAATTTGGAGATCCTAAAGTTTTTGCCACATTTATCATAATGGTGGCTTTTATGCTTTTAGGTGTTCAGACATCCGTAAAATTTGCATCGTCCGTTGCTCCGGGTACAGAAAAGCTTGTCGGTACTTTAGCATCGAGCAAAGCCGGGTTTGGTGTTGCAGCCGGTGTAGTAGCTGGCAGGTTTGCCGGGCGTGGAATTGCAGGTGGGGCAAAGTTGGCGGGCAAAGGTGCTTTGGCGGTTGGCAGGGAGGCTGAGGCGAGGACGGGAATAGTTGCGGGCGGAGCCAAGAAATTGCAAAAATCAGGAATGTTTGCGTATGCGCCAATTAGTATGCAAAAGGCGGTTGGTGGTTTAGCTGCGGCGCCTAAAAAAGCGGCAGAAGAAAAAGCCAAGGTAATGAAAGATATTATGGCGGGTTTATCACCAATGGAACGAGATGAATATCTTGCAAAAGCCATAGCAACAAAAGGTAAATTGAGCCGTAAATCAGATTTGGCAGGTCTTCAACTTGCAAGAGCAGAAAATGCGACTACTCCTTTGTTTGCGGAAAGTGCTAAAAAAGCAAATACAGAGCAAGCAGTGAAGGAGATTGCTAAAGAGAAAGGTTTAGATCCAGAAAATCTTACCAAAGAACAGATAGAAACAATTAAAAAAGAAAATAAATCCGCTGTAACCGCACGGGCGGCGGCTTTAACTAAAGAAATCAGATCGCAACGTTTGGCAGAAGCACGTGATGCGGCAATTGATTCCGGTGATGAGGCTTTATTGAAAAAAGTTAATGATCAATACGAGAAAGATCCCTCATTAATTACTTCAGGATCGAAACAAAGAGAAAAGGCGATAGATTTGGCTAATAACACTGAAGATGAAAAGCAAATTAAAGCAGATGCGCATACAAGCGCCCTCATGTCGCTTAATTACATGCATGAAAAGAAATGGATCGATGAAAATGGAAGGATGATTCCGGGAACAAGGGATAATGCAGAATTTAAAAAATTCAATGTTGGAACACAAGGAAGATTAGCCATGGCGCATTTAGAATATGCAAAATCAACCCCGGAAGCTGCAGCTAAGGTTAGGAGTTTGATAACCGGTAAAACCGCGGATGGCAAAGATATGACCGATGAAGATTATGAAAAGAATAATTACAGGGTGTCTCTTGCCAGAGATGCAGATGGTGTTGAAAAATATGTGGTGATGCCGACTCAAAATATTGAAAATAGATTTGAGGGAAGGTTTGACAATGTAGTTAAAGATCCAAAAAAGATTGTTAAAGATGAATCCACGAGGGAGAGGATTGCGGTAGCAGCACCAGCGATGGGCGATGGAATTGGTGTTGCAGACATAGCAAGGGAAATGAGTCAACCTGTGGCTACGGCTTTGGCAGCTGATTTAGAGAGTTTAGCGGGTAAATCTCCGGCTGAAGTTGAGGAGAAAAGAGCTAAGATGGGTGAGGAATATTTACAACATGATGTTTCCGCTAAATTTTTGTTTAATCTAGATTCGAAAACGGGGAATTTTGCCGATGATGCCGGCAGGAAAGCTTTTGAAGATACAGCTAATAATATAATTAAGAAAATTACTGAAGATGGAGATTATAGCCAGAAAACAATATCAGCACTTTCTTCTTTAGCAAAACAAGTAGGTACGCAGGGGGAAGCGTTTAAATTGATGCAACAGGCAATGAGAAATATGAGTCAAGGTCAAATTTTAAACACCATGAATGCAGGCATCCCTGCACAAAAAACTAATATTCGCAGTTTATTTATAAAAGTTGTCGATCAGGCGGATAGAGACAAGGAGGACGGAATGACGGATTCGCCAGCTATTAATATTAGGGAGTCGGCAATCAAGCCACCGCCCATTGGCAGTGATGCGGGTGAGTTTAAGACTGCTTCGGCTGTGCATCGTATTTTGTTTGAAGGTAAATAATTTATGCAGAAAAGGAAGATTTACAAACGATTTATTGATTTGCCTCAGGGGGTGCAGGATTTTTTTATGGAAACGGCAGATACGGTTTATTCGGATTTGATTGAAAAACATAATTTATCACAAGAACATTTTTTTGATGTGGTGGAAACTCCCATTTTAAATACAACATTGGGTTTTAAGTCTGTGCCGGACGGGTTAAATATTTTGTTCAAAAATTTAATTGCCGCCAATGTTCCACAGGAATCTCAAAAAGTTATAATAAAAACATTGCTTGAAAAAGTTTTTTGGCCGCTTCGCGATCTTTTTGGGATCGAGTTAACATCTTATTTGGATGAACTTTCCGTTCGTTATGCTTCTTGGCCGCAAGAGAGGGTGCTGTTTAAGCCGGTTTCATATTCAGGGGCTGTTTCGGAGATAGTGGCTCGGCTCGGAATGCACTCTTTGGGAAAGCAGGCACGAACCAGTTTGCGTGATTTGATTGCCAAATACTCTAAGGGGGAATTGGTTCCGGATCAAATAAAAGAAACATTGATTAGATTGCCGGAGTTTGGGGGTTTGGGATTTGATAAAGATACAGCGGAAAAAGCTTTAAAAGAAATTCAGGAATTATCCAAGCAAGTAGAGTTTTTGAGTGAGGAAGATTATGCGGAACATCTTACGAGCAAAACAGTGAAAATGGATGGGAGTAGTAAGGCGGAGGGTGAGGTTAGTGCGGATGATGAAGAGATTCAAACAATCAGGTCGCAAATGCCTCCGGTTCCCAAAGTTATGACCGAATTGGATAAAGCGGTAGAGGATGCATGGAATAAAATCAAAAATAAGCCGACCAATGATTATTTGGAAAGAAGGCTAAGAAATGTTATCTCATCAAGATTAAGAGATGTGCGTAATACGCAAGAATTAATGCAGTTGTTACAGCGCGAAACCAAAGTTGGAGGTTTGGGTTTGGATAGAGACGCGGCAAAATTGATAGCTGATGTGATAGAACAGACCTACACAGATTTTCATGGGAATATAAAAGCGGAAGAACAGAAGAAATTGGAAAAACAATTAACCGAACAAAAGCGTAAAATCGAGGAAAGACGCAGATTGGAGGCCGAGGAGCATGCAAAATGGTATAAAGAAAAGATAAAATCCAAACAAGAATCAAAAGAAGAGCAAAAACAATTGGCCGAAGCGCTAAAAAAAGGTTTGGCGGCAAACCCGGTGCAAAAATCTCACGTCATGGAGGCTGGGGCGGCTGTTTTAAAGAAAAAATATGGGGATATGGTGGCAGCTCCGGTTAAAGTTGGTGCAATGGCGGGAAAAGGTTTTTCCGCATCTGCACCTGTTTCAAATAGGGGAGTTAAAGTTTCGGCTTCTACGGCAAAGATAGCTCCTGTTTACAAAGCTCCGGTAGACGGTGTAAAAGCGGCGCCAAAGTTAAGGGGTTTGGTTGGCGAGTTGGAGAGCATGACTATGTCGCAATTTAGAAGGCTGGCACAGGCGCCGGGGGATGCAACCAATAAAATTTTGGAAAAGATGGAAACATTAAAACAAGAATCTTTTGAGCAAAAAGTTGCGGGCGTTAGAGCATGGCAAGATTCGCCAATTATGAAAGTTTATTTGGGCTTAATTACGGAAAGCTTTAAGACACGTAAACCATTAGTGCAAATTGCTGAGGAGAAACGAAAAGCAGGGGAAGACACGCTTACAAGTGATGAGATTGAGGCTCTTGTAGCGTTGAATAATAAATTACATTACTAATTAATTAACAAATAATAAATAACAAATAACAAAGCAACACATTTAATTAACAAGGCTCTAGACTAGCAAACTCTATGCTAAAATAGAGATATGCTCGTCAACAAAGCTAAAATATCAGACTACAAG
>JARGGJ010000040.1 GCA_029210915.1 Patescibacteria group bacterium | reverse complement strand
ATGAAAGATTTAATCAATACCTTAGAAATCGTGATAGCCAGTTAAAAAGAGTCACCCTTGAAGGTTAACTGTACAGATATTACGGTGTTATTTTGTTCCGGTTACAAACCATCTTCCAATATCATCCAGCTCCATTTTTAAATCCCTATAATCCTTAAACATCTCAAGAATCTCATCTTTGGTAAAAAAGCTGTGAGCTAAGCCAATTTCCGGGCCACTTTTGGGTGCATATGTACCTGGTTCCAGCTCATTGTGGTCTTTAAATGTATTCCAAAATAACGCCTTATCAAGATCCGGGATTGTGATAAAAATCTTGCCTTCCTTTGATAGTTTTGCATGAATCTGTTTTAACAAACTTTTAACTTCATGTTTCAAACCATGATGTATGGTTGAAATTGAGAGTATTAAATCATATTTTTCACCAGTGATGTTAAATTCAAACATATTCGCGACCTCCACTTTAACATTATCTCCCAAATTTTCTTTAGTCATCTTTATTGCTGTTGGACTGGAATCAATACCCTCCACCACAAAACCTAACCCCTTTAAATATTTGAGATACTTACCGGTTCCACATCCAATATCAAATGCGGATTTTAAATAAAAAGCATTAGATGCTATGAACTCTTGAAATTTTTCATCGATCCCCTCTGACAAAGTTGCCCAAGCCTCTCCGCCTTGTTGAAAATCTTTATAGATATTATCCCATGTTGTCATAGTTGTATCAGTTTAGCACATCCCTACAGAATCACTAGTATTGACACGACACACACAAATAGCTTAAATAGCCAAGCACATTCACAAAAGGGGAGAAACATGAATACTAACATACCGGCCTTCATCGCCCGATTCGAACGAGATATGCAATTCGATTCCCATAGCAACCTAACAAAGATAGCGCGTTCTGACGCGGCCGAGGCGCTGTATAAGTACGGCAAAAAAGCTCTTCCATTCATTGTCGATCATCTAGAGCAAAACCCGCCAAACGAACAACTCGAGCTACATACTTGCTGGGGTATGCTCCTAAATAACATCGCTGTAAAGCTCAATATTTGGGAAAAGCCAACCACTTATGAAGATACTGAAGGTTGGATCGCCTGGGCCAAAAAGGAAACAGCATGAAAAGATTCAAATGGCAGGTAACTATCGAAAGGAGTGAGTCATGAAAAAAGACACTATAGAAGTACTCATTGCCAAATTCGAACGCGATATGAGATCCGTTGAAGGTGCCGGCATAGGTCTCGTAGTAGATATCGTTGATGATTCAACGGCCGCTTCGGTATTAATCGAAACCGGCAAAGAAGCACTTCCTTCAATAATAGCGCACTTGGAAACAAAAACACCCGAACAAGGTTCTGAATTGGAACAAGCTTGGGTTATACTACTTGATTGGCTGAGCCAAGCATTTCAATGCGCGATAAGGCCACCATTCGAAGATGGTGACCTCGCAGACTGGATTGCCTGGGCAAAAAAGGAAACGGCGTAAAGAATCACCAAATCAACGGCATACCAAAGGAGAGAATTATGAACGCGATAACCGTGGAAGAATTGGTCGCTAAATTTGAACAAGATATTCAAGCTGACAAGGTATTCTGCATTGAAAATGTTATGTGCTCAGGTACACCGGATAGGTTGCTCAATTATGGAAAAGAAGCACTTTCTTTTATTGCTAATCACCTTGATGAAAAAGATTTAGTAGAAGGTTCAAATTCAGAATTAGCTTGGCTTCAACTGCTCGAAGGGTTTGGCGATACAATTAATTGTTTTATTGAGCCGCCACAAGGCTCCGCGAACATAAAAGATTGGATCGACTGGGCAAAAAAGGTGACGTCATGAAAAGATTTAAACGACTTACTTTGTTCGCTCTAGCCTGTGCTGTAATCTTGGCACTTGCCTGCTTTGAGCAAACAATGGTGGATGTAATCTCCATCTACGGATTACTTTTTCTTTTTACCGCGGCAGTGACTTTGGGATTCTATCTGATGCTGGATGGTGTACACAGCACTCAAAAATGTGTCACAGTCCGCTTGGCTCGCCGAAAAAACTCCGGAAAAAGATGAAGGAGATTCTGCCAGATGCAACCCGCTGAAGAAATCAATAGCGTGGAAGAAGAATCGGAAGCCGAAGACGAAATGTCCGGTCCGCAATCACTTATACCCGATGAAATCTCCGAGCTATTTCGCTTGTTCGAAATGGACATTCGTTGTAGCGGCAACTCTGCCTATTACCGCGTCATAACCTCGTCTCATGTGGAAAAAATCCTCAGCTTGGGAAAGCCCGGTTTGGGATTGGTTACGATCTACCTTTTTGAAACCTTAGACAATAACGAAACAAATGCTGATCCAATCATTATAGAAGCTTGGTGTATTGTAATCAGCTTCTTTGCAGAAAACTTGGAAGCAAGCGATGCCCCGCAAGGAAGCGATACTATCAGTGATTGGTTTATGTGGGCTGCGAATTATGTCGGTATCGCTTTCGAGGAGGAACCGGAAGATGACGAGTTTTCAGAAGATGAAGATACCGAATAAGGTAATCTATTACCCCTACCGCATTCCGGCCAAACGCAAAATCAAAAAAACTTTGGTTAATCGCAAGCCGGGTCTCTGGTATCGCATTTGGCCAACTCTTCTCGTTATTTTGGGCTTTGGTAGTGCTACAGCCCTGGTTGCTCTAGAGCAAATGTACAAACACGGTTGGTTCGCCATAAACTACGGCAATTACATCGCAACCGGTATCGCCTTATGCATCCTGCTCGTTCTATTTATCTGGTATATCCAAAAAACCCTCTACGTTTACGGAGTCATCCGCAAACCTAAAAACCGTCACTAACTGACGGTCTTTTTTTGTCTTGGACATTGATTCCCTCGAAAGGCGGGCAGGCGCTTGATTATTTCGATTCCAAACCGATTTTCCCAAGGAACTAATTTAATTATATAGACAATCAATAAAAATCAGTTAATCAATTGATTATGCATCATGCATTATTAATTATGCATTGCTTGATGCTACGACTAAGACTAAATACTTAGTACTTAGTACTTAGTACTTAGTACTTAGTTCAATAACTCATCCGTTAAGTACCTGAATCGAGGTTTTGTCTCACCATCAACAATCACATCCTCCATAAACATCTCCTTTGGCCTAACCCAAAGTGAGTTCGTTCCAAATTCTTCGGAGTCATAAAGTGCACGATAAACCACAAGCTCTTCCAAAGTCTCGCTATGCCTTGCAACGCCAATCACTTCATAAGGCTTATTTTTATAATGAAGATATTTCCCCGGTTTTGGAATATCCATAGTGTTCGCCATTAAAATTAAGTTAAAATAAATAATTCCTATAGTAATCAAGTTAATTTAAGCCGAAATCAAGTTTAATCAAGGTTCAAGATTCGTTTCGCTCTCTCCACATCATCATCTCGCACTAAAAGCTTAATTCCACCCACGGCATTTGTAAGCAAAGGATTAATGCAGGCGACCCCGGCATCTATAAAAGATTTTATACCTTCCGATTCAAGTTTGGATTTATATACCTCTGCTTCCATTAAATCATCACAAATTTTGATTATTACAATTTCCATATATTTTATCCTAGCATTGACAAACGAGTCTGAAAAGGAGAAGCTGTAATCAATTTAACGCACCCACATGATAATATGAACGAAGACGAATCGCACAAATGGATTATAAACCTCAAAGAGGTCGATAATCTTGTATTTGGCGAAATAACCTCCGAATATCGCGTTGATGAAAATACTACAAATTATTTGGCACAAAATGACCAGATAGAAGAATATGATCGCGTTGAAAGGTTTATTAAAGAAACAATTATTACAATCACGCCCGATAAAGATATTATTCTAAACACTTTAGGTTCTGTTCCATACGATGTTGAATGGAAAAGAAATCGATTTATAAGGTTCATAGATTTATTTTTTGTGGAAAATTATGAAATACTTTTACTCAGTTCTATCAGATTTTTATGGCGCATTAAAAATCCAAAATTCATTCAACATCACAACAGGTTGAAAAGATATTATTATCGCGAATCAAATAGGGCATTTCTTGACGAGCTTAAAAAAGACGGAATCTCAATTATAAAGGAAGATGATCAAGCCGGATATTATATTAAGTTACAAAAAAATCAATTATTAAAATATTTACAAGAGAACCTTATTGGCTCTAAAGTTGATTTAATATCAATCCCGCTTAACGCGCAAGACATTTTATCCGAAGACGATTTGGATTTTTTAGCGCAACTCAATCTTTCTTATCACCAAGATCCAAAATGGTTATCACGTATTCAAATCATTATGAGCGCTCATCTGATGATAGGCAGTTATATCGAAGATTCCTATTTTTTTATTGCCGGTAAAAAAATGCAACCGCAAATTATCGAACAATTGCAAAACATAGCCGATACAAATAATCTTCAAATTAGTTGGGAGTAAAAAAGCATTTCATTCGGCTTAATTGACAAACAAGTCTGAAAAGTATTAACTACCCCCCAAGGAGATAAACCATGCACATTAAAAAATGGCAAAAGCTCTACACTTTGCAACATTATGGCTTTGGCAATGATCACAAAAAATATTACGGAATCGATCACGATCGTGTAATTTCGCCCGGTGGCGCCGAAGTCGATTATTTTGTTCTGCGCATCTCACCGCATTCTGTTGTTATTGCAGTTACCCCGGAACAAAAAATACTCTGTGTCCGCCAACATCGCTACGCAACAAACGAAGTAACAATCGAGCTCCCTATGGGCAACTCCGATGGTGGAGATCTATTGATCGCCGCTCGTCGTGAGCTGGAAGAGGAGACGGGTTATACGGCAATAGATCTCAAAGAAATCGGCAAATATCAAGAGGCGAATGGTATCGCGGAATTTTGGGGACACGTCTTTTTTACCAAAAACGCAGTCCTCGCAGAAAAGCCCGCCCAAGATCCCGAGGATAAGAATCTTATCGAACTCTGCAGCTACACCGTCCCCGAAATTCAACAGATGATAGCCCAAGGGCATATAACTGACGCCTCAAGTATTTGCGCCTTTTCCATCGCATACTTTGGGGGTAAACTCTCGAACATCTAAAAACCACCATAAGTGTGGTCTTTTTTTGTCTTGAACCATGATTTACTCGATTAAGGGATTAACTTGATTATTATCTTAACTTCCGAAGTATAATAAATAATCATGCTTAATTAGGTTGGTAATTGGTTCGACAATCAAGGTTCAGACGATGTACGAATCAAGGTTCAGATAGTGGTTGGCACTTCTCACAATAAAACACACTCCTTCCACCCAGCTTCTCACGCTTTATCGTCGCTCCGCATTTTAAACACGGTTCTCCGGTTCTTCTAAACACTCTTAAATGCTTCTGATAACTCCCCATCTCTCCACTGGGCAAGCGATAATCAGAAAAAGTCGTTCCGCGATTTTTAATAGCTTTAGTCAATGTCACAACAATCGCTTTATACAATCGCTTCATCAAATCATCCGACAAACTTTCCGCTTTGCGCAAAGGATGAATCCCAGCCTCAAACAAAGCTTCATTGACATAGATGTTTCCCAGCCCGGAGATTTTAGTTTGATCCAACAAAACCGCATGCAAAGGTCGTTTTCCGGCGACTATCGATTGCAAGTCGCGCAAGCTAAAAGCGGGAGAGAGCGCATCAACTCCAATTTTCTTTTTCATCTCAAAATCTACCATCTCGTCCGCACTGTAAACTTCACAAGTCGCAAAAGTTCTCACATCCGCCAGATGTAAATCTCCATCGCCATCTAATTTGATGGTAAGTCGGCAATATTTTGGCGCATCATCGCGCAAAAACACTTGCCCTGTCATCCTAAGATGAATCGCCAAATAAACATCAGAAGAAAGTTGTAAAATAATATTTTTTCCTCTTCGAGTCACACTAACAATTTCAGACCCGGTTATCTCGTCGCGAAGCTCATCAACATCAACCTCGCCAAACAGACTTCTTGTATACTCATAAGTCACCAAATCCAAAACCCGCCTGCCTACAATTAAGCTCTGCAAATCAGTCACTATCGATTGTACTTCCGGTCCTTCGGGCATACCAATGCTTCGCTATCGCTACGCAAAATAATAATTTACAAATAATAAATAATAAAGAAAAATCCCATCCGCTCGCTTTGTTATTTGTTATTTATTATTTATAATTTGTTAATTAGGTCTGTATATGTTGCACTCTCCCAACCTCTCCTGTATCAAGTCTCACTTTTATCCCGCGATGGTGTTGTGGCGAGCTCGTCAAAATATCCTTAACAATACCCTGGGTCATTTCGCCGGTTTTTTGATGATGCTTTTGCACTATTATAACAGCCATCCCAGGCTTAATGTCTTTTCTTATTGTTCCATCCATACCGCACAACTATAAAATAGCAAATAGCAAATAGCAAGAGTTACTTTCGTTAACTAAAAAACTTAAGATAATACAAGCACTATAAAAGCAACAACAGCCAGTGTAACTCCAATATACGCCGCTGGTGATAGCACTTCTTTAAGTACTAAAAACCCTAAGATATTTGCAAGGATTATTGATATAGCGCCAAATAGTGCCATTGTCTTACCAAGATCCACGTTTGTAAAAACGTATAATTGACCAAAAGTGGCAAAAGTCCTAATCAGTGCATAGATTACAAACCAGATACTTAAAAAAGTGGCAGTTGTAAACCCTAGCTTAGTCATATAATGACGCGCCATCAAATCGCTGGTCGTAAACAGTAGTTGCGATCCGACTAAGATTATTATAGGCCATGTATTATTCATATTATTAAGTATAAAGCACAAAGCGTAGACTGCAAAGAGTAACCAAGTACTATGGCTAAAACTAAGTCTACGACGGCAACTATTTGTCCCCCAAATCTTCAGCGCAGGGGAAGTATTAGAACTGGATTAAAGTTCAGGAATTACTAAAAGGTATAAAGTTTCACATCGTATACAAGATTCTGTACAGTTAACCTTCAAGGGTGACTCTTTTTAACTGGCTATCACGATTTCTAAGGTATTGATTAAATCTTTCAT
>JARGGJ010000003.1 GCA_029210915.1 Patescibacteria group bacterium | reverse complement strand
ACCGGGCATAATTGGCTTAGTTAACCTTAGTTACCCTTAGATGCCTAGATAGTTACCCTTAGAGGTTAACTGTACATGCACTTGACGAGTTCACTTTTTTATGATATACATATTCGTCAGTCCTAATCAGAGGAGGAACCATGTACGTTGATTCGAAACCCCCAAACACACTGCCAACTCCCATGAACGCCGTCCTGGTGATTGAGCGCTCGGATTTTCCATGCAATGTTGACGAAGTGATCCTTCAAGCATGGGATGCCCGAGGCGGGCGTCCTAAAGACTCGCGCGGCGAATTGCTATACATCATTTTCGAAGAAGAACCCAATCGGATGATAACTTTCGACGAATACGAACTGCGGGATAAGCTGGATCAAAAGAACCGACTGGTGCACGCAGGTTGCTGAGGGGTACTGGAACTGCCGATGATTACACATACACGTGGTTCACTCGGCGGTTCCGTGCATACACTTATATTTAAAAACATCCATTTAACTTGATGTTTTTTTTAAAGCCCAATCGAGTATACGGATGGACATCATATTTCCCCTTATGAAAGAAAAAAAGAAATTTGAAAATAAGGAATATTTCAGTTAACGTTCCTGGATATGCGATATTTGCCGTAGCGTTAGCGGAGGCAAATATGGGTGTAGCGACCAGAGGGAGCGGAACCGCATATCCAGTGTTATATGATGTTGTGCTAATTTTTTTTCAAATTTCTTTTAGTTTCTTTTCCCACCATTCCTTTACAGCTTCTACGTGTACATCAGGACCTGCTTTCCTAAGATAGTCGATTTTTTCTTGGAATAGCTCATGATGTTTTTTTAGGTTTTCGGAAGACTCAAGTGCCCATAAGGAATGTTTAAGCTCAGCGCGTTCTTTCTTGACCAAAAATTTAGGATTAATATATCGGTTAGATGAAACATCAAAGTCTATAGGTACAACTTGAAAATTATAATTTTTATCAAATATCTTTTTACCAACAGCTTTTATACGCTTTTCGCGAGTTTGCTCACAAAAAACATAAAGATTGGCTTTGTTGATTTTCTTATCTTTCAAAAGTGCTTTGCAGTTAATAAAATTCTCCAATGTAGAAAGGGATTTTTTCTCTGGCAGAAAAAGCCAATCTTTTGTGAACGTTTTTAAAAATGGTCTTATAGCGAGCTTTTTAAGCAACTTGATCATTTCTTCTGCCTCTGTTCTTTTGTACGGCTTAAACATGTCTGTTTTGCCGCCGCTGCAAATTATGATGGGATTATTAATGTTTTGTTTAATTACAAAATCATAGATCTTATTAAAGACCATTTTTAGATAAAAATTATAATTTTCATCCTTATGAATATCCTTTGGGATACCATATCCGAAAACTAAAAAAACATTTTTCATAGTTGTGATTTAAAAATTAGCACAATTTCATATAACTCGTATCTATACGAAAACAATTCGTTTAGATGTCCACATCTTGCATAATATAGGAAGGTGTGTATTATGTAAATTAGGTGTAGGGCGCGTGAGCCTCGTGTAATTATTAACGAGGTTTTTATGATACATGAATGTTTGAAGAGGGCGGAGGAGGAGATGGTTTTGCGGAATTATAGCCGTAAGACCATCAAATCTTATTGTTCTGCAATACGGGATTATCTTGGTTATTATCCCGAAGGTGAACGGTTTTGCAGTGTAGAGAATTTGAGGAGGTATTTATTAATGAAGCAAGAGAAGGGTTATGCTCCGCAGACGGTGAATTTGAGTTTGATGGCGGTGAAGTTTTATTACTTACAAACTTTGAAGTTGAGAGTGAGGATTGATTTAAAGTTTGCCAAGAGATCGAAGAAATTGCCGGTGGTGTTATCTCGTGAAGAGATTGGGCGGGTTATTGAGTCGATTGCCAACATTAAGCATCGTACTATGATTTCATTGGCATATGGTGCGGGTTTGCGGGTAAGTGAGGTTGTTAGGTTGCGAGTTCAAGATTTGCAGTTTGATGAGGGGACGATTCATGTAAAACAAGCTAAAGGTAAAAAGGATCGATTAACTTTATTGCCCGAAAAGTTGATGGAGGATTTGAAATTGTTTACGGTTGGGAAACCGGGGAGTGATTATCTGTTTAATAGTGAGAGGGGAGGGAGGTTAGTGGAGAAGTCGATTCAGAATGTTTTTGATCGGGCGGTAAAAGCGACAGGGGTAACAAAGCCGGCGACTTTTCATTCGCTTAGGCATAGCTTTGCAACGCATGTGCTGGAGAATGGAGTTGATGTACGTTATGTGCAATCCTTGCTTGGGCATCAAAATATCAGGACTACTCAATTGTATACACAAGTGACGTCGAATAAATTGAAAACCATAAAAAGTCCGCTTTAGGGACAAGTTATGATAGGGACAAGTCTTAATGTCTTAACGTCATAACGGGTCTGATCGGTCGGTTCGTACGTTATTACTTTACGACGTTATGACGTTAAGACTGGTGCAGTTTGACGTTAGACGTTTGACGATTTATTATTAAAGTTACCAAATATATGACGGAGGAGATTTTAAACAAGCTAAAAGAACATGATGGTCGTTTTGATGCGCATGATGCTAAATTTATTGAGTATGATCGTCGTTTTGATGAACATGACCGTCGTTTTGATGAGATTGACCGTAGATTTGATAATGTTGAAAAAAGATTAGATAATCATGATGATCAACTTGAGTTTTTAGCAAAGAAAACTTTAGAGCATGATGATAAACTGGAAATGTTAATATATACGACGAAACGAACCGAAAACAATGTAGATAAAATTATGAATACATTGGATTATTTGGTGAAACTGGGAGAAAAACATGATCAAGAAATGGTGATGATATCACATGGTATGTTTCGCTTAACCGAAAGAGTAGAGGTTTTAGAGAAACATTGCGGTATTGTTTCAACTTAGAATTCTTTTGTAAGTAAAAAGCCTCGTGACAGGGGCTTTTTTTGTTTTAACGATGTGGGCAACCTTGCCAATAACATGGCCGGCGTTTTCCTTTGGCAAGGTCTTCGCGTATTCGTTCGATGTGTTTTTTTCTTGTCTCCTGCTTTTTAACTGAAATAACCCAACAAATCCATTCATTGCGGGCGAGTGGAGTAAGGCTGTTCCAGGCACTGTGTATATTATGAGACGATGTAAGAGCTTCTTTCAAATCTGCGGGGACTTTGTGTACCGTACCGGAAGCGATAGTGATTTTAACCATATTAAATAACGTACAATGTACAATGTTCATAGTCAATTTGTTTGTTTCTTGCCTAACGTTTGAACAAGATTTATCGAATTCAACAGTTTTTTGCTAATGTTTGGAGTTTGCAAAAGACCCAATGGTTTTTTTAACGACTTTACAACCCGAAGCAAAAAAAAGACCCGAAGGTCTTTTTTGGTTGTTGCCCCACTTCGCTAACCCACTGCGCTAAAGCTCCGAGGGTCAAGAAGCTACGAGGGGCACTCCCCATAGTCCGATATTCATCGGACGACGGGGAGTGGTGGGCGGAGAGGGACTTGAACCCTCACAGTCTTGCGACCGCTAGCACCTGAAGCTAGTGCGTCTACCAATTCCGCCATCCGCCCATGAATATTTGCCCAAGGCTCTGAGTATGCCTAATTTAGCGATTATAGTCAACTATCTTTTTTGTAGTTTTTTGAGGCTGTTTAAAAACGGCAGCACCGGTATTTCCAGGTAGTGTGGTTTGGATGGTGTGTTGTTGGGTTTTGTTGCGGGTGTAAGCGTACCGGTATCGGGATCCTCGAAAGATATGTCGATGTCTGATTCGTCCGTATCTAAATCTATAGTGATTTCATTTGGGTCGGCGATGACTCTTAAACGCTCCGGAATATCTGCAAGGATGGCAAGGGAATTGATTACACGAATTGTGTTTAGTGTGTTTATGGATCTTACCAGTTGATCATGTGTAAGTTGTTTATCGTCATCCAATTTTTGTATGGCTTCTCTTATGTCGGTAAGGGTAAAATCAGTATTTGAGAGAGGGTCGAGCATTTGTAATTGCCAACCATCTTTTTCACGGGTCAGTACCAAATTATCTTTTCCGGCCATATCCAGTGTGTTTTCGGTTTCGGTTGTGTAACGGATTAATTTGCGTGCGGTTTCTTGAAGTTTTGATTTGTAATCGGGATCCAATTCGGCGCGAAGGTATGTTGGAGTTAGTGTGTCATATAGAGCGCAAACCATTTCTTTTTGTTGCTCGATGTCCATATCGTGTTCATTTCCATTAAGCAACAATTCATTGGATTTGATATAAAATTCACGTTGTTTTTCTTTGTCCGCATCAATTCTAAGTTCAGGGTAGTAGCCATCTAAGGATGTGGTGCTATCTTCGGGAAGTTCGATTTTTCTTTGTACCGTAACCCAAGCCGGGATTGTTTCGGGTAAATGCGCTGGGTCGACAGGTAAATTTGGCGCCAGCCGAGCAACGATATCCAAATTAATAGGTACGTCGCGAATCATATATTTTTGAACAGGTACGGATCGAAAACCAAAATAATCGCGTAATTCGCGAGTTCTGTGGTTTCTTCTTAAAATTTGCCTGTCCAAATTGGCTCGTGCATCCGCCTCGGAGTTGGGGCCAAGTAAATGAGATCGGTATAATGCCGCGGTTGCATGTGTATTTACTTTGTAGACAGTGTTTGGGTGTTTTGGATCTTCGAATTTAAAAACCAAATGCTCTCCGCCTTTACCAATTAACCTTGGTTCATATTTATCGCCGGCAATTTTTTGTACGTTACGATAAAGATCTCCATCGACACCCGGGGGAATGTTTAATTTACGGTCAACTTTTCTGACAATTTTACCAACTTGTTCGCCAATACTCATATCTGTTTGATTATAACATGTGAACACTGAACAACGAACTACGAGTCACAAATAATAAATTACAAATAACAAATAATAAAGAACAGATCACGAACTACGAACTACGAATCGAGCGGTACCAGCTCAGCTGGTCAGCTCGACGAATATTAGATTCCAATAATCCTATAAACGCCCTCTCGTCAAAGGGGGATATCCCGCCATAGGCGGGATTGGGGGATTTCCGAAAAACAAAGCCCCCTTTATGAAAGGGGGACGATTATTAAAAAAAGACCCATGAGTCTTTTTTTAATAATCCGGGGGAATGTTGCTATTTCCAACGCCATCCGGTTTTTATGTACCATTCGTTAATCTGTTGAAATCGATCGGAAGGTTTGAGGATTAAAAGATTTTCGGGGACTCCTTTAACTCGAGTCGAAACAATGTAGCCGTATTCGGGGCGCGCTAAAAAGATTGCCGGGTATTTTTCTATAAGTTTATCGGATAGTGTTGTTTGTGCTTGCAATAAAGTTTCTGTAGAGGTGGCGGCTTTGGTTTTGTTTATAAGCTCGTCAATATCTTTATCGGCCAAGCCGGAAAAGTTTGTACCCCGCTCGCTGGTTTGGCCGCTCCACCAAATGGGGGAGAGGTCTTGATCTCGGCTGTAGAGAACATTCCAAAGAACTACCTGAGTATCTCGGTCTCGCGAGGAACGGCGCATAACTGTTGGCATATCTTCCGCTTGTATTTCCACCTGAACTCCAACAAGAGACCATTGTCTTTTTAAATTTTCGGCAACTTTAATCAGATCCGGTTGATCGGGAACAAGAATGTTTATGGTTAATTGTGTGGTTGTAGCGCTATTCTCCGTACCTTTTTTTACTCTTACTGTTTGATTTTCTTGTAAAATCCAACCGGCTTTATCCAGAATCTCGCGAGCGCCTTCGATATCGGTTTTGGTACTTGTTGTTGGTGTTAAAAAAGGATAAGCGGCATCGGTTATCTCGGCATGTCCGCCTAAGGAGTCGACGATTTCGTTTTTATTTACCGCCTTGGTTAAAGCTTCGCGAATTTTTATATCTTTAAGAGTTTCATCTTTAAGGTTAAAGAAAGCGATGGTTTGCTGGGGTGCGTTTAGGGTTGCGGTGTTCCAGCGGGTTACGGCTGTGAATTTATCCATCTCAATGGGTGTAAGAAATGAAAGGCCGTCTACCAAATCCGATTTAAGAGCATCTTCTGCCGGGCTGATATCGGGGTAGATTTGAAATGTTAAAGTTTGGATGAATGGTTTAATACCGTAATAGAATTCGGAGCGTTCCAATGTGTAGGATCTAATAACGCCTCTTTGATCGCGGGTGAAAGATTTAACCTGATAAGGGCCGCTGCCTATTGGTTTTAAATTGATATTGGCGAGCCTTGCGTTTGCCGGTGGAATGTTTTGCCAAAGAGCCGCCGGCATAATTCCAACGGTTAGACTTTTTAAGAAGGAAACATCGGGTTGATCCAAAATAAATTTAACAACGTGAACATCTTTGGCTGATATTTGGACACCACGGAATAAGGGCGCGAGTATGGAGGCGCGCGCAGGGTCTTGAATTGATTCAAAAGTAAATTGCACATCATCCGCGGTAACACGTTCGCCATTTTGAAACAGTGCATCTTCGCGGAGTTTAACTGTTAGCGTTTTTTTATCTTCGCTCCATTCGTATGATGATGCCAAATCCGGGATGGGCTCGAGGCCGTTCATTTTAAATAAACCCGAGTAAATCAAAGCTACAATATCAGCATCCGTTTCGTTGGCAGGCGCGTCTACCGGGTTAATCGCATGAGGTTCGCCAATAACGGCTTCGGTGTAAGTGCCGCCAACTATGGGTATGATTGTAAGGTGGTCTTTGGCGATTAGTATAATACCCGCCAAAAGAGCAATCGTACCAACGGTAATGATTGTTATTAAAAGTTTTATTTCGTTAACCTTCATGACACGGCCGAGATAACGAAATTGCCGCCAGGTTGGTATGGCGGTTGGTTTGGTTACTGATAATACTAATGCATGATCTCTGTCGGTTTCGGGGCCTTGTTCGTTTCCGGATTTTTTATCAGGAGAGAGCCAAAAAAATACGGCGCGAAACCATGCACGAATTCGTGCCAAATCGAGCATAGGTTTAAGCTAACACGACATTCAAAATGGCGGTCAGAAAAAATAATGCGGCGATAACAATGGTTGCATAGTGCAAACTTTTTTCGATGCCGCGTTTAGTTCTGAAGACTGTACTATCACCGCCAAATGCCGCGCCGAGCCCGGAACCGCGTTGTTGCAATAAAATTGCCGCGGTTAGTAGAACGGCTAAAACGATTTGGATTATAGGTAAAATTAATTGTTGCATGGGACAAATGTTACTTCCAAGATAGCAATTAGTCAAGATGTGCGCTTTATTTAGCGGTTTATGCTATAATAACCTCATGAAAATGGAGGAAGAATCCGGGGTAAGCAAAAAACACCCTTGGTATCTAAATGTATGGGTAATTTTAGGTTTAATCTTAGTGGCTTTTGTTTTTTTTGGTTTGTCGCAATTTTTTTATAAAACTTATAGTTATTATCAGGTTATAAAATCAGGTCAACCGCAAAGTTCTTTTATGCCAATCGCCGAGCAAACCGCAGAAATGAAGGTTAAAAGTATGATGGCGGAAAAGGAACGTGAAAGAGTAAGGAGAGTCGTTAAGAGCAAAGACGGTGATCCGTTTGCGGGTCCTGTTGATGCAAAATATGAAATTGTAATATTTGAAGATTTTGGATGCCCGTACTGCAAAATGGCTCAAGCAACCATCGCGGACTTAAAAAAGCTTAGACCGGATATAAAAATATCATACAGAGATTTTCCAATTACCGAGCTGCATCCCGATGCCATGATCGCAGCACAGGCATCAAGGTGTATGTGGCAACAAGGGGATATTAATAAATATAACAGATATCGTGAGGTTTTGTATGCGCATCAAAATGAGTTTGATTTGGATTCCGTAAAGATTTATGCCGCGGATGTTGGCGCGGATCGTACGGCGTTTAATTTATGTATGCAACAGCAAGGCATTGAAATTCGAATCAATCAATCGATTTTAGACGCGGAAAATGCCGGTGTTACGGCAACACCAACTTTTTTTGTTGATGGTATTAAAGTAGAGGGAGTGCACGAGGCGAGTAAAATGTTAGAATTGTTAAAATAGTATGAAGAAAAATATTTCATTAATAGCAATAAAATTTTGTATATTTGTTATCTTGCTTTTAGGTGGGTTTGTTTTAGGGGCATCGACCACAAACGCAGCACTGGAAAAATTTGATGTGGTTGAACCAAAATGCCCAGCCGGACAAACTTACACAAAACCATCTCCGGGTATAGGGCCCACGCCTTGCGGTTTAAATCAATGTCGACCTGATGGATATTTATTTTTTACAGCCTGTTTGAGTGATAGTGACTGCGGTAAAGTCGGAGGTATTACCGATGGTGGTAATAAGGCGGGTTGTAGTGATGTCGGAGGAACTGAATTGTTTTGTTGCAGAGTTTCGAAGAATAGATGTAAGGCTAGTAACGACCCCAGTAAGCTTTATCTTTGTACAAACAAGCAGCAGTGCGAATCGTTGGGGAAGGTTGAAGGCCTTGGTGGTGCTTGTGATGGTGAGTATGACACTTGCTGTGAAATACCGGATTCTGCCACAGCGCCAATGAAGATTATTGGCGAACCTTTGCTCTTAGGTACAACGGTTGATCCATCGGGAACTCAGAGGGATTTGTTGAGTGGAACCGGCTCAGGGTCTACAAATAAAGTTAAGCGAGCCTATGAGTATATAGATAATTTTTGTTTTACTCAATTAGAGTGCGCAGAAGGTGGTGGTACTTTTGAAAAAGGTAATGGATGCCCATTCAAAGGAGATCAAGTACAAGGTTATTGTGTAGCACCGGAGCCTGAATATGAATTGCAATATCCGATTTTTGGAGCGACTAAAATTTCGGGTCTGCGAAATTTTATTGGTCTTTTATTTAATGGGGCAATAGGTGTGTTGCTAATCGCGTCCGCCATTTTCTTTATTTGGGGATCTTTTAAATATTTGGTTAGCTCAGTAGCGTCTTCCATACAAAACTCAAAGAGTATAATGATAGATTCTTTGGTTGGTTTGGCTTTGGGGCTTGGAGCTTATGCAATATTGGCAAATGTGAACCCAAATTTACTGGCATTGAACCCTGGGAAAATTTATATGATAAACAGGGTGTCGTTTTATGATGTGGTTTATTGCAATGATTTAATAAATAAAAATGCAAAATTAATGGACGCCGGTACACCATCTGCACCGCTTAGTTATTCGGAGCAGTTTAAAAAAACCGGTTTTGATAAATCAATAAAAGATGCAATATGCGGTAAAGAGTATTTTATCGAAGGGGGGGATTCTTTGGCGGTTTGTATGGGGCAGAGCTGCGGAAATGCGAAAAATAATATCTGCATGAATTGTAGTAATGGTTTAAGCGAAGATTGCAAATCCAATTCTACAATTGAGCATGGATGCGCAGAGTGTAAAATCGGTGGTAAAGTTATTTTAGCCAGCAGATTCAAGCCCAGATATGCATATGCTTATTTATTTTGTGGAGAACCGAAAGGAACATCCATGAGTTTCGAAGTATTGGAGTTGGCTGATATCGCTATACCGGATCAAAATTCAAATGCTAAAAGCTCGGGGGCTGCAGCCGGTACGGTTTCGAATTATTGTATCAAAGATTTGCCCACAAATTCGGCAGAAGAGTTTATGAAATCTTGTGACGGGAAAAACGCCGAGTATAAAGGCATGTTTATGGTTATTGGTGTAGATGAGGAATTTACTTTAGCGCCAGATGCTTGGGTCAGTATTAAAGAAAAAGTAGAGAAAAATCCTTTTACAACAATTATTCGTACCGCAGGATATGCATTGGGTCCGATACCGGCGGTTGTTTCCGCTGTCTATGATGGGAATAAAGATAACTTGTACTATACGGTAAATAAAAATATGTGCAATTCCAATTTATTGGACACGAGCTTGCCATTTACAAAAGCATTTTTTAAAGAATTGGTTTCTGCAGATGAATCAGGTGTAGCGGGAGCTATTGAAAATATGTTTGATTATTCACTTGAATCGGGGGCAGGAAGGACAAAATTTTTTGATGGATTGTTTGGCAAAGATGTGGTTTGGAGTTTTGATGAAACCAGGGATATAATTAAAAATGGCATGAGTAATGCCTGCGGAGTAACAATTAATCCTTAATTTAAATCCTATTACCTTGATGTTTGGCTATAGATTTTGTAGTTCGTGGCTGTAGTGAATAGTTTTAGGACAAATGAAATTGGAAGATTGTGGGAATTCTAAATATTTTACCAGCTGGCACACTTGCCAGCTTTTTTAATATATGGTAGCCTCAAGAACAATCTGTCCCCGCGTGTAGGGACGTAAATTTTTTCAAATCATGCCAGCACAAAAAAACAATCAAAATGTGATTAGCATAAAGGGCGCACGCGTTCATAATCTTAAAAACATTTCCATTGATTTACCTAAAAATAAGCTAATTGTTACTACCGGGCTTTCGGGTTCGGGCAAATCTTCGCTTGCTTTTGATACTATACATGCCGAGGGTCAGCGCAGGTATATGGAGAGCCTTTCCAGTTATGCTAGGCAGTTTTTGGAGTTGCAAGACAAGCCGGATGTGGATGAGATTCAGGGGCTATCCCCAACTGTGGCGATTGATCAAAAATCATCATCTCACAATCCCAGGTCTACGGTTGGTACGGTTACGGAGATTTACGACTTTTTGCGCTTGCTTTTTGCGCGCGCGGGCCGTGTGCATTGCCCGGAGTGCGGGCAAGCTGTGAGCAAGCAGACAATGGAAGAGATAGGGGAGAAGATTTTAATCATGGCGCAAGAAAATGATACTTTGGTTTTGGCGCCGATGGTGCGCCAGCAAAAAGGTGAGCATAAGGTTGTATTGCAAGGTGCGGAGAATGCGGGGTATCGCGAAGTGCGTTATGATGGGATGCTTGTAGATATAGATGAGTTACTACATACAAAATTAGATAAAACCAAACCGCATGATATCGAGGTTTTGGTTTCTCGAATCAATAAAGGTTCGGGTATCGTTTACGCCGCGTTTGCCGAGACATTGAAGGCCGCACTTGATTTGGGTAATGGAATGGTGGTTGCGGTTAATGAAGAAAACGGTGATGAGGTTTTATTTTCAAATTCATTATTTTGCGGAGTTTGTAATATATCTCTGCCTCAGGTTGAGCCGAGGTTGTTTAGTTTTAATTCACCGCACGGAGCTTGCCCGGCTTGCACGGGTTTGGGCACAAAGCTGGTTTTGGATGTTGATTTGGTGATGCCGAATAAAAGATTGACTATCGCTCAAGGCGCAATCAAGCCTTGGACCAGAATCGCCGGGAATCAAACGGGATATATGAAGTTGCTCGAAGCGGTTGGCAAAGTGCATGATTTTTCGATTCATCAAGAAGTTGGCCAGATATCCGCGAAAGCGATGAAAGTGTTGCTGGAGGGAACGGGCGAGGAGATGTATGAAATTGATGGTAAGCGCCAGGTTTTTTTGGGAATTTTGGCTATGCTCGAGGATAAGTATAGGCAGACAGATTCGGATTATGTACAGAAAGAGATAGAGGGTTATATGAGGGTGCTTATTTGCCCGGAATGCCATGGCAAGAGATTGAATAAGACGGCGCTTGGAATTACAGTCGCAAATAGAACAATCGCCAGTGTCGTAGAGCAATCATTGGAGGATGCGTTGGTATTTGTTGAAGAGATCGGGCAACACAAGCAGGCAAAAAAACCGGTCAGTAAAATTGCACGCGCCAAGAATGAAAAGTTTAGTGATCCGTTGGGATTTTCGGAGCATGAAAGATTGGTTGTAAATCAAGTGGCGCCCGAGATTAAACGTCGTTTGGTAAATTTGAATGATGTTGGATTGGGATACTTAACTTTAGACCGCAGTGCCGTGTCGCTTTCGGGTGGTGAATCTCAACGTGTAAGGCTTGCCGCGCAGTTGGGATCGGAATTATCGGGTGTTATTTATATTTTGGATGAGCCTTCGATTGGTTTGCATCAACGTGATAATGAGAGATTGATTGGAACCATGAAACGTTTGCGTGATTTGGGCAATACCGTAATCGTTGTTGAACATGATGAGATGGTGATGCAGGCCGCTGATCATGTTATTGATGTTGGGCCGGGCGCCGGTGAGTATGGCGGAGAGATTGTTGCGGCTGGTACATTAGCCGAGATTAAGAAGAATAAAGAATCCATTACCGGGCAATATTTAACAGGCAAAAAGAAAATAGAGATTCCCAAGAAACGCAGAAATGGAAACCGTAAGTCTTTAACGGTAAAGGGCGCGTCGGAATTTAATCTTAAAAATGTTGATTTTAAATTACCGCTTGGTAAGTTTGTGTGTGTAACCGGTGTATCAGGATCGGGTAAATCCACTCTTGTGTTGGATATTTTGGGTCGTGCATTATCGCATCATTTTTATAACTCCAAAGAATTGCCCGGAGAGCATAAGAAGATTGAGGGAATCGAGAATTTGGATAAAGTTGTTTCGGTTGATCAATCGCCAATTGGCAGAACTCCAAGGTCGAATCCGGCCACGTATACGGGAGTTTTTACCGGTATTCGCGATTTGTTTACCAATATTCCCGAGGCAAAAATGCGCGGGTACGATGCGGGCAAGTTTAGTTTTAATGTTAAGGGTGGTGGAAGATGTGAAGCTTGCGGAGGTGATGGTTATGTTAGAATCGAGATGCAGTTTTTAACCGATGTCTACGCCGAATGCCCAGAGTGCCATGGCCAGCGCTATAATGCCGAGGCTTTAGAGATTAACTATCGAGGCAAGAATATTGCGGATGTACTCGACATGACGGTTGAAGAGGCTCGCAGGTTCTTTTCCGATCAACCTCTTATATTTGATAAGCTCACGGTTTTGCATGAGGTGGGGCTTGGTTACATCAGATTGGGTCAGCCGGCAACAACTTTGTCGGGAGGTGAGGCACAACGCGTAAAATTGGCCACAGAGCTATCTCGTCGCGCAACAGGTAAAACCCTCTATATTCTTGACGAACCCACCACAGGTTTGCATTTTGACGATATTAATCGTTTGTTACAGGTTTTGGATGCCTTGGTGGAAAAAGGGAATACCATACTTGTAATTGAGCACAATTTGGATGTTGCCAAGTATGCGGATTGGATCATTGATATGGGTCCGGATGGTGGTGCGAAAGGCGGATACATCGTCGCCGAAGGTACACCAGAGGATATTGTGAAGAGTAAAAAGAGTTTGACCGGGAAGTATTTGAAGGATGTGCTTAAGTAATAATCAATAACCAAGATCCAATAATCAATAAATAATCAATAACTAAGCTCCAATATCCAATAACCAAGATCCAATAACCAATAAATAATCAATAACTATAAATTCAGTTCATAAAGTTTGTAAAGTTTGTAAAGTAGTTACCGGGTTGATGGGTTTTATAAACTTTATAAACTTTTAACTTTACAAACTAATTTTATTGACCAAGATACTATTCGACTCGATAAATCTCGCTCATAGCCTTCGGCAAGATACAAATATCTACCAAACTTCAATCAATAACCAAATAAATACTGTTTTCTGAAGTCTCCCATGACAAGGGGAGATTTAGAGGGGTTGTGCAATGAATCACCAATATTCCAGTTAGTGTGTTGGTGATTTTTTGGTTGATGATTGTTTCGCATGATTAATTAAATTTATCTGATGTGAGGGATCCTGCCGGATGGCGGGGATTTTGTTGGTTATTGATTATTACTGTATAATGTTTGGGATATGAAAAATCGTTATATTGTATTTTTGTTTGCGCTTATGGCGCTAATTATACCAACTTATGCCGCAGAGGCGATTGATTTTGATCCAACGAGTACATTTATTAAAACGGATTCGGAGAGTGTTACGGCCGATGGAATAGATCAGGCGATCGTGACAGTGAGAGTTCGCAATGTGAATCGTGTGTCTGTTGGGGGAGTTAGTGTGAAACTGATTTCATCTCGCGGGAATATGGATCAAATTACACCTGAAATCGGTACCAGTAATTCATTTGGCGAGGCAAAATTTTATGTAAGGTCACTTAAGAACGGTACATCAAATTTTTCAGCTTTGCTTGCAGAGGATTATCCTTCAACAAATTCAGTGACGATCACTTTTGAAAATGGATTTAACTTGCCGTTGCCGGCCGGAAGCTTGATTAAGATCCCTAGCGATAGCGACCCAAATACTTATAGCGACACGGCGGTTTATTATTTTGCATCAGATGGAAGGCGCTATGTATTCCCTAATGAAAAAGTTTATTTTACTTGGTATCCAACCTTTGAGAATGTGAATATTTTGTCGCTCGAAGATATGACGAAGATTCCAATCGGAGGGAATGTAACATACCGCCCGGGCTCTAAATTGGTTAAATTCCAGACGGATAATAAAGTTTATGCCGTTTATCAAAATGGTGAACTGAGGTGGGTGCCAACAGAGCAATTAGCTAAAGATTTGTACGGCGATGGATGGGCAGCAAAAGTAGACGATATAAATGAATCGTTTTACGTGAATTACACATTTGGTATGCCCATAGAGCATAGATTGGATTTTGTGCCCGATACGATTTACAATAAGTTTTCAACTATAGAGAAAGATAAATCTATTTGATGAAATCGAATAACGAACTACGGGACTTAAATAACAAATCACAAATAATAAATAACAAAGACTGAGAATTGCTCGGTCTTTTTAGTTATTAACTACATAACTCGTTAAGAACGTTATAAACGTTATGAACGTAGATAATAAATAATAAATAACAAAGATCTAACTACGAACATTAAGAATCTGAGAACCTGGAAGCTGAGAATCTAAGCTGTTAGAAGTGCTAGATACAAGATACAAGATACTAAATACCAGATATCAGAAAGCGTATAAAAGATAAAAACCGCATTATGCGGTTTTTTCTTCTTTCTTGTCTTCTTCTTTGGTTTCCTCTGCGGGTGCTTGTTCTGCTGGGGGTTCGGTGTTTGACGGTTCTTCCGGGGTTGGTGTTTCTTGTGTTGGTTCTTGTTCCTGCTCGGATTTTTCTTCAAAGGCTTTTACGTTTGGTGGAATTTCTTTTAAACGTTTTTTGGTATTGCGGACAAAACTTAGGACCTTACGGCGCACTTTGCTTTGGCTTACCAGTTCGATTTTGGCAATAGCCGGCAATTGTAGTGGGAAGATTTTTTCTACGCCTACTCCATTGCTGACTTTGCGGACAGTCATGGTTTTGTGAACGCCTTTACCATGAACTTGAATTACCAAGCCTTCGAAGACCTGGATGCGCTCTTTTTCCTCGCCTTTCGGGTTTTTTTCGCGGATTGTTTGGTGTACGCGAATTAACATGCCTGATTGCACGTCTTCCGGGGCGATTTGCATTTTGATTTGTCTAGCCATATAAGTGCGCAAATAATACCCAAAACAGGCTTATGTGTCAAGTTTTCCCTTATTTAAGCCTTTTTGGCTTTTTTTTGTAATAAAATACCAAAATTAATAGTGGTCGCGACGTTTTTTATTGTTTCAGATAGTTCTCCATCTTTGTTATTAATTACCTTGTCCGCCAAGGTCATAGCTTCTTTTTCCGCCTCATATTTATCGATTCTTGTTTGATTTTCATTGGAGTTGGAAGCACGCTCTTTGAGGCGTTTTAGTAATGTTTTTTTGGAAATATCTATAAAGATTACACAGCAAGTAGGTATAATTTTTTTAATTTTTTTTACACCTTGTGAGTCCACAATAAGCAAAACGGGGTTTTTGCCCGATAGACTATTTAGAAGGTCTTTTTTTCTGGAGCCGTAATAATTGCCGTAAACTTTAGACCACTCTATCATTTCTTTATTTTTGATTGCTTTTTTAAAATCTTCTTCGCTTAAAAAATGATAATCTTTGTGATTAACTTCACCTTTGCGTTTTGGGCGTGTGGTACACGTGACAAATCTTTTTAGATTTAAAGATTTTTTTTGCAATAGCATTTTAGCTATTGTGGTTTTACCGGCAGCGGATGGGCCGGTTAAAATTATTAAAGGAGCGGACATACTTTAATAAAATAACAAATAATAAATAATAAAGTCGCAGTACCTAGTACCTAGTACTTAGTACTTTTGAGTGATTCTTTTTTTAGTTTTTTGATGAGTTCGTTAAAGGCGGGGGCGGTTGGGATGTTGAATGTTAGGCGTTCTTGGGTTTTTGGATCTAAGAAAGAGAGTTCGGTGCTTTGCAGCATAAGCCTGGTTGTGGGAATTTGTTTGTATTGTTTTTGTATATAAAGCGGATCTCCGATGACAGGATTTTTTAAGGCGTTTAGATGAGCGCGAATTTGGTGGGTGCGGCCGGATACGATTTCGAGCTCAACAAGAGACGCTCCGTTAAGTTGCTCGAGTAGTTTATAGTGTGTCCAGGCAGCTTTGCCTTTTTCTTCGTTTTCGGGGCGTGCGGCCATGCGGGCTTTAGATGTGGAGCGCGCTATGCGGAATTTTATCTCACCTTCTTTTTGAGGAAGTGTTCCGTAGGCGAGCGCGAGGTATTTTTTGTGAGTTTTTCTATCTTTGAATTGTTGCTTTAAGATATCAAACGTATCTTGATTTTTGGCGATTACCATCAAGCCGCTAACATCTTTGTCGATGCGATGGACGATTCCCGGGCGTGATGGGTCTTCACCGATTTTGGCGATAGAGGGGCAATATTCCACCAAAAGATCCACTAAAGTTCCATCAGTGTAATTGGCATCAGGATGAACTATTAAGCCTGATGGTTTGTTGATTACAATAAAATCATCGGTTTCTTCAACTATCATTTTTTTTAGATCCCAAGTGGCTCGTTCCACTTTACCCGTATGAGACATTTGTTTTGTTTTGCTGGCTTTTTTGGGTTGGTCGGAGTTGAAGGTGATGCTATCGCCAGGTTTAATAAAAGTGTGTACGGCTGCCGGTTTTTTGTTGACTAAGCCGGCTTCGTTTTTGAGCTTATTTGCAATGGCGCTTCTGGTGAGCTCGGGCAATTGTTCACTTAAAAAAACATCCAAGCGTGTTTTTGGCTGTTCCTCCGGTACTGTGAATTTGTGTATCATAGATATTTTATAATAACCAATTAGTGATTGTGATTTGGTTATTGATTATTACATTGGTTATAGCTTAACTTAAATTACAGAAAAGAAAAAGCTCTCAAGGAGAGAGCGGGGGAATAGGGTGTTTGCTCGCGGTTTGTTAACGCGAGGCGCTCTTCATGACGATGTCGCCGAGCTTGACCGAGAGTGGCCCGGAATGCGCCCCTGAATTGTCCCAGTTCATGTCCGATTGAACATCTGCCGGTTTTTTTGTTTTGCTGACATGATCTCGTGTAGTTGCTCGAAGGATCTCGTGTTGAGAAACACGTTGGGTTGATTTCCCATTGATATCTCGGTCGACTCGCGGCATGACTTATCTCCGTTGGTTGCAAGCCCCAAAACCTAAAGAGAAGAAGTAAGTTACGATAATCTGCAAGTTATCAAATATTTAGATTAATGTCAACCTTTGGAACTTGGAAACATAAGAATTTGAGAATCTGGAATCTGAGAATCTAAGCCAGTTGAACTGCTAGATGCTAGATACTATGTCGGTGACTTAGAGACCGCTTAACTCGTTATTAACGTTATAAACGTTACGAACGTTATTAACGCGCACTTCATATTGACGGTTAATCAGTTTTAGAGTACTGTGTTGCCTTATCAGGAAAGGGAGGTGGCTCATGCAGAGCATGCAAGAAGAGGCGGCCGGTCGACTCATTACCTACGCTCTCAGGATTCTCTCCGGACACTTAAGCCTGGAAACGGCAAGAAGGTTTCGTACATTTAACAGTAGTCATGTTTATGAAAAACTTGCAGAAAGTGACCGCGATACAGTCGATAAAGCGGCAAAAATCATACATGAAAGATATGGGAGCCAAAATCCGGAGGGGGATTGTGCCGGTGCTCTCCGCGGAGCGAGTTCCGATACTTTTTGAGCCAGTCAGGCTCTCTTTTTTTAACATGATTTACTACTCGACTTAGCTCTTGATCTCGGATAGGATTATCATGATTATGAGGGTTGTATATTAAAGATATAACAGCTTCGATAAGAGTAAAAAAACTTTAATTAAGCGGAAAATACTCGATTTAGAAAAATAGCAGACCGTATCATAAACAGGGGTTTGTGTCAAGGGCTTGTCGGTTTTGTTGCATACAGGTATAGTTATCAACGAATTTACCCGAGGGCGCGTAGCTCAGTGGTAGAGCAGGCGTCTTATACACGCTTGGTCGCAGGTTCAATCCCTGCCGCGCCCACCACGTAAAAAATCGCTATAAGTTAAATTAGGCGATTTTTTATGTGCCCCGTGATCCGCTTGCGGATTTTTACGGGGCAAGCTTCTTAAAGTACGCGATTTCACGTGGCACAGCCACTCCAAAAGCCGCTTAGATAAATAGGCGGCTTTTTACGTGCCCCGCGTATAATGACTTCGTCACCACGCGGCACTGCCGTGATTATGAATGAACGTTGATCTGATGGATATCAGATTTACGGGGCAAAGAATCTTTAGTATCGGCTTCACGTGGCACAGCCCCTCCAAAAATCGCTTAGAATAATGGGCGGCTTTTTACTTGCCCCTCGTAGCTTCTTGACCCGCGGAGCTTTAGCGTAGTGGGTTAGCGAAGTGGGGCAAAAAAATTGCATCTGATGATGCAATTTTTATAATAAGGATTTTGTTGATTCGTTTTGTTCGATTCTTAAGTTTTTACAAGTTGCCCAGCTCCAGCGTATGTGAGGATCGCCGGGCTTAGCTTGTGCTACATAATTTCTTGCCAGTTTATCGCTGGAGTAACCACTGCCTATGTTGTACCCCAGTTCGTAGATGACTTTGCGGATATGAGAATCGCGGATGGATTTGGCGATGATACTGGCGGCGCCAACATGGCGGTGGTGGGAATCGGCCTTGTTTTCGGCTTTGAGTGTGTCTATATTCTCCCAACCCGAGAGGTGACTAAGCAAACGTCGGAATTTGTTTAAACTGCGAACCGGTGCGTCGAGCATTATTTCTGCCGGAGAGCCGGGGAACTCCGTTTGATAATCTTTTATAAGTTGCGCCATATGTTTAATTTCCAGGCCATTTAGAGTGATGCTTCTGTTGGTTACAGCTTCATCTATTTCCGGAGGTTCTATAATAGCGACTTTATACCAACATCTATCACGGAGTGCGGCTGCCAGGAGATCTCTTCTTTTTGGAGTAACCATCTTACTGTCTGTAACACCATGTTTGGCGCACCACCGTTTGTCGCGGGCAGTAAGAGCGCAAATGGCAATCACCATAGGGCCAATCACAGGTCCGCGCCCGGCTTCGTCCACCCCAATAAAACGGTACTCATCCAAAAGAGGCGAGCGGCGCGCTTTACGGATGCCGGGGAACTTCATATATTAAATAATAAATAATAAATAATAAATAATAAAGATTGTAGGGTGCGAATCTCGTATTCGCCCTTGCTGTCGCTTACAGCGGAACTAAATAACTAAGCGATTCATTTAAATTACAAATAATAATAACAAAGCAAGATGATTGGTTTTGTCTTTATTATTTATTATTTATTATTTTGCGAGCGAAAGCGAGCGGCTATTCTTTTTTGCTTGTTTTAACCAGTACTCCAATAAGTACACCTGCGAGCAACAGAGCAAGACCGCCAAGGATTGCGTTAGTTGCGGTAAGGCCTCCCTCTTGTTTTTTTGGTGCCTCTACACCATTGATTTCCAAAATGGGTTTAATGTCAGTTGTGCCATCATCCTGAATTGTTGTTGCGGCTGTTTCCTCGGCGATTATTGCATCATTCGCATCGTCTGTTATTGTTTCGGTTTGATCTTCGTTTACAGTTGGCTCTTGTGCTTCCGGAATAATAACTGTGATATCTTGAGTTTCGGAGTGGCGATTAAGAGAATCATTAGAGCTTATACGAATGTGAAGCTCGCCCTCGTTCGCCGGGATTGCCATTGCGTGTTCGGTTTTTAGCTCTTTATCTTCTAAAGATTTTGTATAGGTTGATGTAAGGCCATATTCAACTTTGCTGGTTGCCGGTTTGTTGGTTTTCCATTCAACTAAAGCGCTGTTATCGTTGGTTGCCATTGTTATATCTGTGATTGATGGACCTTGTAAAAGTTCAGGTGGAATTACGAGATCGGGGACTTTGATGGGTACGTAAGGGATTACGATTTCCGGCTCAGCGATTGGCTCTAAAACGGGTGTGATTTCCGGCGCAAAAATTACCTTTGATGTATCAATGGGTTGGGGTATTTTTGGCGGTAACAGCGCTTGCGCGCTAAAAGCGGGAATTCCGAGCAGGGTAATGAGGCAAAAGCCTAATAGAAAATTTTTCATATAAAAGTGATTAAGTGGAACGTTATAAAGTCATAACGTCATAACGAAGTAACTTTTGAAAATTACTTTAAGACGTTAGGACGTTACGATGCGTCCCTATATAATTATTTTAATCCTAGCACGACCAGCGTTTATCGGGGAATGGTTTTGTCAATACTTGTAGATGTTTATCGTAAAACAAACGCAAATAACAATAGCAAATGGCAAGAGAAGCTAAAGTGACTCTTGCCATTTGCTATTTGTTATTGGCAATTGTATAGTTGAGTCCTATGTCAGGAATATTGGTTTTTGGTAACGGATGGATTGGTAATAAATTCATCGAGCGTTACCCGGAGGCAAGAATGTCTACCGTAATGATCGAAAAGCCGTCGGATTTGGCCGAGGTTTTGGAGCGCGAAGAACCGGATGCGGTTTTGAATTGCGCGGGTTTAACCGGGACGCCAAATGTAGATTGGTGCGAGACTCATCAACTTGAGACAGCCATGGCAAATACTTGGTTGCCGATCATGATGGCAAATGAGTGTGCGAAACTGGGAATTCATTTAACGCATCTTTCCAGTGGTTGTATGTTTTATGGGGATTCACCGGATCCAAAAGGTTGGTTAGAGAGTGATTTTCCCAATCCGGCGGCGTATTATTCGAAGACCAAAGCGGCTGCGGATTTTGTGTTGGCAGATCTTAAGGATGTTGCGATTGCTCGTCTTAGAATTCCGATGGATCCAATGCCATCAGCTAAAAATTCGATTACAAAGATTGCTTCGTATCCAAAAGTTATAGATGTTAAAAACTCCGTAACGGTAGTTGAGGATCTTTTGGATGTTTTAAAGCAATTGATTGATAAAAGAGCACAAGGGGTTTTTCATGTTGTAAATCCTGAACCGCTCACGTATCGAGATTTAATGAAGTGGTATGAAGAAATCGTCGATCCAAATCATAAGAATGAATGGATAACCGAGGAGGAGATGGTTAGCGGGGGGTTAACGGCAAAGAAGCGATCGACAAATGTTTTGCAAAATACAAGGTTGGCAGAGTTTGGGATTCAGATGCGGCCAACAGAAGAGGCAATGAAGGATTTGCTTACTAAATACGCGGCGTATTTAAATAATAAATAACAAATTACAAATTACTAATAATAAAGTACGAATCACTTATCATGGGGTGATAGCAGATAGCTGATTCCTGATAGCTTATAGCAGAACATAGTAGGGTGCGAATCTCGAATTCGCCCCTGCTATCGCTGAAAGCGGAACTAAAAGGCTGATAAATATGTCGGTTTTTTTGTATGGGTTACTCCTTGAAGCATTTTTGCATTCACAGTATCCTATAGCACGTGTCTGATATTTTGGATCCGAGGCATGAGGCTATGGTGGAGCATCTTTTTCAGAGGTGTTTATTGGTTTTGGATATGCCGGGTTTTGAGTTAAGGCCTCTTAGGCGACGTAAACGCGGAACCGGGAAGTTTAACTCGATTACTTATGGATACACCAAACCGGGGGAGAAGTGGGTTGTGATTGATCTGTACACTCCAAAGACAATGAAAGCACGGAGAATTGATGCTATTTTACGCGTGATTGCACATGAGCTTGCGCATCATCAAAAACCTCCCAGGTATTACAGAGAATGGTTCACGCTAAAATACATGATTCATCATCCGCCATTTTGGACACAGTACAAGAAAAATGTTGCCAAACTATCTTGTGATGAGGTACTATCGGTTTACTTCAAAAAAAATTAGTATTTGGTATATGGTATTTGGTATATAGCAGATGGTGCGGTTATGACTGCTAAATACCAGATACCAGATACAAAATACAAATATGATTCAGTCTATTAGAAAGTTTAAAGTTACAAAAAATGAATGCCCAACCAAAGAGTTGTGCCGGATTTGGCTTGAGCCTGCTGATGGTGAAGCTATGTTTGAGTTTAAGCAAGGGCAATTTGTGATGGTGCATGAATTGGACAGTGAGGGTAACTCTAAATATGTTAGATCATACTCTATTGCATCGGCTCCCTCGGAGTCGGTTGCTGGATTGGAATTAGGTATAAAATCACAAGGTAGATTGTCGGGGATATTGTTTAATGCAAAACCCGGGGATATTTTTGGGGTTCAGGGACCTTATGGAATGTTTAGTGTGCCGGAGGATAAAAAAGTTGTGTTTTTTTCGGGGGGTGTAGGTATAACTCCTTTCAGATCCATGATTCGCGCGGAATTATTAAAAAAAAGCGATAAACAGTTGACCTTGTTTTATTCGGGAAGAACTATTGAAGATTTAATTTATCATAAAGAATTTTTAGAGCTCGCAAAAGAGAATCCAAATTTTATTTATGTGCCGATTTTAACACGTGAACATTTGGAGGATTGGGATGGGGAGTATGGACGGTTTGATGATGATATGATAAAAAGATACGTAAAAGATTTTAAGGATGCGAGTTATCTAATGTGCGGACCTGTTTTGATGATGGATCATGTGAAAGAAGTGTTGGAAAGTGAAGGAGTGGATGTAAAGGGTAAGTTGAAGGCTGAGAGGTACTGAATGAATAATAATTAAGAATTAATAATTAAGAATTAAGAATTTTTGTTGAGCGCTAGAGTGATTAACGTCAAATTATTAAAGACATTCGACGTTTGACATTAAGTGTTTGACGCAATAAATATGAAAAACAATTTTACATTTGGTGTGGCGTTGGTTGCTGTGATGTCGGTTGTGCTTTTTGGCGCAGGTTGTAATCCTTTTCAATCCGCTCAAGATAAATTTGAAGAGAAGGCTGCAGAAAAGATGACCGAGAAATTATTGGAATCTATGGGTGGAGGTGATGTAGATATCGATATCAATGGTGAAGGTGATGATGCAACAATTACCTTTAATGATGAGGAGGGCGGTGGCCAAATGATGTTTGGTGAGAATGTTGAATTGCCAAGTGATTTAACGGAAAGCATTATCGTTTATTCAAATGCTAAACTTGTAGGTGTTATCCGCGATGTGGGTGAAAAAGATAGCGCAATGATTACACTTACAACTCAAGATCAAACTAAAGAAGTGGCAGATTGGTATAGGAATGAATATGAGAAAGCCGGTTGGGAGAAGACTCAGACCGTAACAATTGAAGATGCCGAAATGCTTGGATACGAAAGGGCGGATGAACAAGTTTTTATAACAATAACAACAGACGATGACGAAAGAATGATCTCTATTAATTGGTCTTTCTAGGAGTTAAAATAGTGTTGTGTAAAAAATCCGGGCTGAAGCTCGGGTTTTTGAAAATGAGGAGTATGTAAAAAGCTGCCTATTATTCTAAGCGGCTTTTGGAGGGGCTGTGCCACGTGAAATCGCGAACTTTAAGTTGTCTGCCCCGTAAATCTGATATCCATCAGATCAACGTTCATTCATAATCACGGCAGTGCCGCGTGGTGACGAAGTCATTATACGCGGGGCACGTAAAAAGCCGCCTATTATTCTAAGCGGCTTTTTTAAGGGGCTGCGCCACGTGAAATCGCGAACTTAAAGTTACTTGCCCCGTAAAACCCGCCATGGCGGATCACGGGGCACGAAAAAAATCGCCTAATTTTACTTATAGCGATTTTTGGAGGGCACGCCACGTGAAGCCGGTACTCAAGATACTTAGCCCCGTAAAATTAATTTCGCTAATTATTCTATTGCTTCATTAATCACGGGGCACGTAAAAAGCCGCCTATTTATCTAAGCGGCTTTTTACGTGGTGGGCGTGCCTGGATTCGAACCAGGGACCTTTACATTATCAGTGTAACGCTCTAACCAACTGAGCTACACGCCCGTGGGGCTTTGTGGGCACTATATTAACTCATATTAAATATCTTGACAAGATACTTGCATCTTTTGGCTTTATTAGCTATGATACTCACGCTTTTTAACCATGCCGAGGTAGCTCCCCACTACGCGTAAAGCTTCGTGGGGCAGGCAGTGGTAGCATTGTTTCTTAAAAGAATGATATTTTGCCGAGGTAGCTCAGTGGTAGAGCGAAAGACTGAAAATCTTTGCGTCGCGAGTTCAATCCTCGCCCTCGGCACCATCAAGTTAAGCTTGATTATATAAAAACTCCTATTTTGGGAGTTTTTATTATCTAAAAAAAATCATGGCCATGCCACGTGAATCATGACTTTAATATTTGATAAAACAAAAATCACCTTATTTCTAAGATGATTTTTACGTGGAGCGGGTAGCGGGAATCGAACCCGCCTCTACAGCTTGGAAGGCTGTCATAAAAAACCACTATACGATACCCGCGAAATACTTGATAATTATGAATTTTGAATTAAGAATTATGAATGCAGGAGTCACTTCAGGATTATATATAATGCCGTAGGCTACCAACATTTTTAATTCATAATTTTAAATTCTTAATTTACAGTAACGGCATAAGATTACCAAAATGTGTGTAAATTGGCAAGATGTGTTAATACTTGGCAAAAATAGTTATTGCGTGTATTATGCACATCACAAATTATCGGGCCATGGCGCAGTTGGCTAGCGCGCCTGCTTTGGGAGCAGGAGGCCGTGGGTTCGAGTCCCACTGGCCCGACCATCAAGCATAAGCTTGATTAAACAGGAAAGATCCAAATAGGGTCTTTTTTGTTATAATGATTAATATGCATTATGTATATTTTTTACAGAGTTTAAGTAATAATAAAATATATTGTGGGAGCACTGATAAAGATCCTAAAACCAGACTCTTGGAACATAATCAAAAATCTAATGAATGGACAGGTAATAATGGGCCATTTGTGCTTATCTATTTCGAAAGTTATTGCTGTAAGCAGGATGCGATTAATCGTGAAAAATTTTATAAGTAGGATCAAGTTCGTAGAAAGAAAAGTATTTTATTGTGCCGGAGACATTGGTTTTTTGATAGATCCGGAACCGGATTGGAAAGATAAAGTTTTTACTTTCAAATTTTATAATTTTGGTTTATAATAGCGCAGGCGCAATTTGCGCTTTGTACTTTTTCAAGAGGGGATGAAAATGCATAGAACGAGAAACGGAGTAAAAAAACAACCATTTGATAAAAATGATAGTTACATGTCGCGTACCGCCGGTATGCGAGATGATTTGATACTTTGTGAACGCATAAAAGAACTGTTAGTTAGTGCCAGAGAAGTTTTTTTGATGTCTACGGTTACCAAACAAGAATTTCAACTGCTGACAACAGCGACAGAATGCACGGAGAAGGTTTTTTGTGGATACTTTTGTGAAGAGTTGTTGGATTATTATTACCAATTGGGAGTTATCTTGGTAGAACTGGGCCAAGAAGATCTGGGAGTTACTTTTCAGTACTTGCATCATACATATCGCAATCGACCGACTCGTAGTTGGCCGCCCATGAAAGCTAGAGTAAATGGTCATGCTCAAAGATTGGAGAGCATGATTCCAATAAACAAGGTTCCATTTGATGATCTGGAGGCTGATACGGAGAATGATATATTGCCCATCCCTTTGTGATACTCGGACCACTATTGTGGTCTTTTTTTACCTTGATTTTTTACTCGACTACACTCGTAATCTCCGACAGGATTGGGAACCGATTGACAGGATTGTGCAATTAACTCATGAATTAACAAATAACAAATAATAAATAACAAAGCGAGCGGAGGTATTATTTTTATTATTTGTTATTTCGCGTTGCGCGGTTCGCTTGCTCAGACACCAACATCGGGACAGCGTCACTTGCCATCAACAATCGCCACTGACCACTGACCACTGACCACTGAACTGTTATAACTCGAACAACTCTTGATCATCCATCACTGACCACTGTACTGAAAATGCCGAATGACTCCAGATCGCCCGTCACTGTCCACTGACCTAAATTGGCTAGATAACTCTTGCTATTTGCTATTTGCTATTTGTGGTTTATAGTATTCGGGTATGAAAATTGGTGTTGATGCCAGAATGATGGGGGCGGGGAATACTCGGGGTATTGGGAGATATATAGAGGAGTTGTTTCGCGCAATGATCGTAAATCATCCTGAGAATGAGTATTTTTTTATTACACGTAGTTTGGATCATGCTTTAAAAGATCATGCATGCGTAAAGACAATTGTGGCGGATATTCCTTGGTATAGCACAAAAGAGCAATTGTATTTGCCAAAAGTATTGAATAAACTTGATGTTGATGTGATGCATTTTCCGCACTGGAATGTGCCGCTTACTTATCGCAAGCCTTATGTTGTTACGATTCATGATCTGTTGCTAAGGCATCAAAAAGACAGCTCAAAAACCAGTACACGATCGGTCTTCCATCGGTTAGCTAAAAGAGTTGGTTATCGCGCTGTTTTGAGACATGCGATAATTGGAGCAAAGGCAATATCCGTACCAACACAGTTTGTGGCAGATGATGTAGAGTTTTTTTATCCATCTAAAAAAAGAAAGATTATTGTAACCGGCGAGGGAGTCTCGGAATTGCATAATGATGGAAGCAGGGATTTTGATTTTGAGTATTTACTATATGTGGGCAGTTCGTATCCGCATAAGCGATTGGATTTGTTGATGGAGGTTTGGAAAGAACTCTCGCAAAGCTATCCGGATATGCACTTGGTTATAGCCGGGGAGACGGATGTTTTTATGCAGAGAATAAAGTTGATGTCAGAATCGATGAATTTAATGCGTATTCATTTTGAAGGGAGAGTTTCGGATGGGGAGCTTAGATCTTTGTATGAGAACGCAACTGCATTTGTTTTTCCGTCGGAATTTGAGGGTTTTGGCTTGCCTCCTCTCGAGGCTTTAGCGCTTGGAACACCGGTAATTTCCTCGGATAGCAGGCCTCTGCCCGATGTTTTGGGTACGGGCGGGGTTGTCTACTTCAAATCCGGCTCCGGAGATGGTATGATTGATGCTGTTAAAGCGGTGGTGGATAATTCAGATTCAATGCGCAATCAAGCAAAAATCTCAGGTGAGGTTTTAAAGGAAAAATATACATGGAGGAATGCATCGGAGCATACACTTGAGGCGTATAATCTTGCATTAAAAAATTAATTTTATTATACCGCTTTGCCCAGTGGCATGAGTATAAACGGCATACCACAATCAAAAGACAACGAATTCATCAGCATAAAAAATTTGCGTGATTTTGAGTCTCCGCTTGCAAGCGTTATCGAACAAGATGGAGTGATTTTACTTACAGCTACGGGTATACATCGCAGGGCTAAGCGTCCGCCAAAAAAGAAATTTCAGAAAAAAGCTTTTGATTATAAAATTTTAAGTGATCTTATAGACGATTCGGAAGATGTAGAAGCAATGGATTTAAAAACCATTGCCTGTGTTGTGGATTCTCATGAACCACCCGAGGCGGTTTGTGTAGAGGTAAAAATGAGCCCGCATAAGAGGAGTGAGTATGTTGTTTCTTTGCAGGATTGTTTTGTGGGGCCTCGGTTTAATGAGGAGAGAGTTTTACCGGCAGAGCAGATGAGTTATGTGGATGCTTTTGCCAAAAAACCGATTTCGCCCGATGTATATTCATCTACACTTTTGGCAAGCGACGCAGAGCCTTGGATGGTAAATTCTCAGAAAGATTTATCGGATAACACTTCAGGTTTTGGCGGGTTAAGGAGAGGGTTAAGAAAAGTTGGTAAAGTTTTTGTTCGCCCCGTAGAGCTAACACGAGAAAAAGTCGCAGAAGAATCGATTAATGACTTTACGGAAGAAGAAGTGCCAAGAGAGCCTGTTTTGCAAAGGATTAAAGTTAAAAGTTTTATTTTAGCTTTTTTGGGTTTGGCTTTTGTGGCGGTTGTGCCGGCTTTCGCGCTTACAACCTACAAAACATTTGCGGGGCAAACCGACGCTATCGGCAGAAAGAGCAATGAAGCTATTGGGGCTTTGTCCTTAATGCAGACGGATAAAGATTTAAATATATCCATCAATCAACTGGAAATGGCTTCAAGTAAATTCAGAGAAGCTTCGATGATGTTGGATGAATCTAGGTTGTTGGCTCTTAGCGCCGCAGCCGTGGCACCGGATAAATACAGAGGGGCTAAAGCTTTACTGGAGGTTGGCGAAAAAACAAGTGAAGCTGGGAAGATTTTATCTTTGGGTTTTAGCAAAGTTTTTGATGATGAAAAGAGGCCGTTAATTGAACGCATAGAGGTTTTAGGAGCTCACGCTGATGCTGTATTGCCTATGCTTTTGGACGCGGAAAAGGCATCACTCGGGGTGGATGCAAAACAAATGCCCTCAGAATATCAAAATGCTGTTGAATCTTTGCCTTTGCAATTAGCGGAAGCAAAACACACGGTGCGAGAGCTTAAGCTTGTTTCTGAGGCACTGGTAGGGTTTTTGGGTAAGGGCGAACTTAGGAATTACTTATTGGTTTTTCAAAATGATTCGGAACTTAGGCCAAGCGGAGGATTCATGGGATCTATTGCCGAGGTAAGACTGTTAAACGGTGAGTTACACTCTATTTATGTTCCACCGGGCGGGCCGTATGATTTAAAAAGCCAGCTTACAGCCAGGGTGCAATCACCCGGTCCGATGCATTTGATTAATCCTTTGTGGCAATTTCAAGATGCCAATTGGTTTGGAGATTTTTATAAATCCGCTCAAAAAGTAAATTGGTTTTGGAGTAAATCGGGGCAACCAACCGTAGATGGAGTGATAGCCGTTAACGCATCTTTTATGGAAGATATCCTTAAAGTTACCGGCCCAATAGAAATGCAAGAATACGGAAAAACAATAACTGCAGAAAATTTTTATCTGGAAACGCAAAAAGTTGTGGAATTGGAATACGATAAAGAAGAGAATAAACCTAAAAAATTTATCGGAGACATGTTTGATAAACTCTTGTTGAGAGTTAAGGATCTATCACGAGATGATTGGTTAAAACTGGCCGCGGCAGCTTCCGAGGGTTTAAGTACCAAAGATATTCAGGTAGCCATGTTTAATCCCGAGGAACAAGATTTTGTGGAAAAATTCGGTTGGGGAGGATCTTTTAAAGAAACAAATGGTGATTTTTTAGCAATCGTGGAGGCTAATATAGCCGGTCAAAAAACTGATAGAGTTGTTAAGGAATCGGTTTTGCATGAAGTAAATATTGACGCAAAAGGAAATATTACCAATAAAGTTCTTTTAAACCGCGTACATGAAGGCAATAAGAATGAGCTTTTTTATGGAGTAAGGAATGTATCTTATGTAAGGTTTTATATCCCAAAAGGTTCGGAGTTAATCTCTGCCGAAGGATTCTTGCCACCGCCCGAAAATTTATTTAAAAAACCCTTGGATACGGATTCATTAGATCCGGATATCGCGGTGGTGGAGGATTCCATGGTTGCCGGGCCGGGTACTGTTTCTGTGTCCATGGAAGATGGTTATACGGTTGTAGGCGGTTGGTTGCAGTTGGATCCGGGCAGATCCCAGGATGTAACCATTACCTACGCTTTACCGTTTACAATACGTGACATTTTAACATCGCTCGATAATGATATGCCCGAGCCATCCAGCAACGAACAGGTGCGAGCGGCGTATTTGATGTTATATACAAGCCAAAGTGGAAAACCGCGTGAACTTACTCAAAAAATTAATGTTGATCCGAGCTGGAGCATTGCTTGGGACAGAAGTGATTTAAATATTGCCTCTGATAAAGAAGATACGCTAAACAAAGATTTTACGCATGAGATGCTTTGGGATAGAGATAAAGTTTCGGCAATGCTGTTTAATCTAAAATAATATGGTTAATAAAAAGGATTCTAAAGAAAAGGAAGTTAAGAAACAGATAAAAGACAAGATTTTAGAAGAATCCGATTTAAATATGGATTCGGTAGATCAAAGCCTTAGAACAATTTATGAAGCGGATGAAGGCGAGATGCCCGACATGACAAAGTTGGAAAGAATCAAAAGCAAGCGCTGGATTTGGATTACGGCATCCGTATGTGCCGGTTTATTATTGTTGGTAACCACGGCATGGGCGGGTTTTGCTTATTTTAAAACTTTTCAGGGTTTTAGTGGAAGGGGTTTGGACATAGAAATAGTTGGCCCTGAGAAGATTGCTTTGGGGCAGGAATTTACGTATTTCATTAATTATAGAAATCCATTACAAGAACCTTTGGCCTATGTGGATCTTAGGGTAAATTTTCCAACGGATTTTGTCGTAACCGAAATAAAACCTGAGCCAACAGAGGATGGCCATGTTTGGAAGTTGGGTGCATTAGCTGCCGAAGAGCGGGGTACAATTAAGGTACGCGGTACTTTTACAGGAGCGCTGGGTACTATTTCTGCGGTTCAAACTATTGCAACTTATAGGCCGGCAAATTATTCCAGCGATTTTGAAGCAATGGCGACTAAAAAGATAGAATATTCGGAAACGGTTATAGATGGTTTTATACAAGTACCGGAAAAGGCCGTACCCGGTGATAGTATTTCTTTAATTTATCATCTAAAAAATACAGGTACGGATAAACTAAAAGATATGTTGGTACAATTTACAATTCCGGAAGGTTTTGCCCCGAATTCGGAAGTAATGGGAACGTCAACAATTCAAGGGAGAGTATTTGAAAAGTCCATTGGCGATTTAGAGCCGGGAGTCGAGACGGAATTTATTATGCTTGGTACATTTGCTTCCGGTTATGGAGGTGATGCTGAGGTTTTTGCAGAAGCCGGTAGAAAGGGTGTTAATAATCAGTTTTTACCAATGCATAAAGCCGAGGCGGTTGTGCCCGTGTTGGCCGGTGATTTATCTTTAAATTTTATTGTAAACGGATCGGAGCAACAGCAAAGGTCGGTTTCTTATGGTGATGATTTAAGAGGTATTATCGGGTACGAGAACATGGCAGATGAGACATTGTCTGACATCGTTATAAAGATGAAATTGGAAACTATTGATATTGATACAGGAGAAGTATTGGAATCTAAAACTTTGGTTGATGTGAATCGAATTACTTCTTCCGTAACAACAACTCTTGTGGGGAATGAAATTGTTTGGAATAAAAAAGTATTGAGTGATTTGGAATCTTTAGCCTCCAGGGGTAGTGGGAGCATAGACGTAGGTTTACCGATTGTTATCGCGGCGCCCGATAAAGGAGCTGTTGCTCTTAGGGTAAACGTTTCAGCCGATGTGCGCGCGGTTGGAGAAACCGAATTGAACCGTACCATCACGATGGCACCAATGACATTTATTTTATTGTCGGATGTTTCGCTTTCCGCCGAGGCAAGATATTACTCGGAAGAGGGTGCGCCTCTTGGCTCGGGGCCATTGCCTCCAAAAGTTGGGGAAACAACAAATTACAGAATAATTTGGAAAATAAATAAAACCGTACATTCGTTAAAAAATATCGAAGTAAACGCCAAGTTGCCCCGAAACGTTTCTTTTAATGAAGTTGCAACCAGCAGTGCGGGGGAGTTTAGTTATACCGCGGAAGATAGGATGTTGCACTGGAATTTGAATCAAATGCCCGAGGATGTTGGGGAGGCGGAAGTTCAATTTAATATTGGTTTAACTCCAATTGCCGCCGATGATGGCCGATTTGCGAATCTGATGGAAAGCATTACATTTAATGCTACCGATGAAGATATTAAAGACACTGTTTTATTGGTTTTGAAGCAAGTTAATACGGATTTGCAAAATGATGAAAATGCAGCTGGTAAGGGAGTCGTCATCAAATAATTACCAAATAAAAATTAAGAATTAAGAATTAAAAATTAAGAATTTAGGTATCGCGTGTGCGATATCTTTTTAATAACAAAAAAACTTGATAACAATCAAGTTTGCGCAATATTCATTTATGCATCAAATTGATGCGCAAGTGGATAAGGAGAAGTTTTTGGTCCCACTACGTTCTTCGAACTTCGAGGGACGAGCGTGAGCCGAGGGAACTTCTCGAAAACCTTGTAGCTTTTGAGGTCATTGACCCGAATCGGGTTCTTTGACCTCCTCACCCTTGGCGTCGATGACGCTTGCGGGCGGTTTCTCCTCGAGTTCGGCGGGCTTCGAAGCCTCGCCTTCGCCGAGGAGGGAGATGTTGTATTTTTTGGTGGCGTATGAAAGCCACCAAAGCGAGAGGGCCATTAGGCCCGCATCGTCGAAAAGTCCTGCGACGGGTAGGGCGTCGGGCAGGATGTCGACAGGGAAGAACAGGTAAAGGAGGGCGAGGACGATGAAAGCCTTCGGCTTCCAGTCTGTACCCTTTCGTACCAAGAACTGTCCCAAGCCTACGATGTCCGGGATCTGCTTATGATTCATTTTTTTCTCCTTAGCTGAGACGCTCCGTTGGAGGGTCTCTGTGGTTGCTATGCTACAACCCCCTTTTTGAAAGGGGGCAGGGGGAATGTTACTTCTCAAAAACCCTCCATCGAGACCCCCTTTAGCAAAGGGGGATCTCCGACGTACGTCGGAGTGGGGGATTTCAGTCAAAGGCCCAATCGAGATCGATTGGGCGAGTGGTGTGATGAATTAAGAAACAGGTTTCATCACATAACCTGGGGGTGTGCGCTACGCGGCGACAGCCTCGATGTCCCAACCCTGGTCGATGGATTCGATGGAGGGTTCGGACGATCTGGCTGGCAGAAGTTCGGAAAAGTCGATTTTCCAAAGCACATCCGGGTTCCTAGATTGGATGTGGATTTGGGTTTCGTTTATTTCCAAAACTTCACAGCCTTCGGGGAGCTGACCTCTGTACCAAAGTACATACAGCTCCTCTGTGGCCGCGGTTTGCTGTTGAACCGCGATGGCGTCGATTTCTTCTAGGGAAAGCGGCGTACCGGGCCTCAGCTTGCCGGCCTTGATGAGCGCCTCGTTCTCCGCGTCGAGCCTAGCACAAACAGCGCAGTGCTCGAACCGCGGGTCGCGGCGTTTGATGCCGCAAGCCGGGCATTCGACGAGGCGCGCTTTGCGCTCCTCTTCGATTTTGCCACGGCGCAGCTCGCGCTCGTATGCGAGCATCTCCCGAACCGCGCACGAGACATCTTCCGGAGTGATTGGCTCCAGATTCGGGAAACTCCGGTTCTCGTTGAGAGCCACTGCTTTCCGCGCGTTCTCTGCGACTTTCGCATTGGTGAGCGCATGGTCGTGGAGATTTTGCTTGGAGAACTTCGTATTGAGACGAATGAACTCCTTTGCGAGGCGGACCGTGCGGGAGCTGGGGTTGGAAGTGGAGGCGGCGGCGGTCTGCGTGCTGTTCATCTGAAATCTCCTCCCCGCATTTTGCGGGATTTGGTTGTGTATTTTGTAGGGATAACCCTTGTGGTTATCCGTGCTGTGGTTTTTAGCACGGGCGATCACAAGGATGCGCCCCTACGTGCAATCCGTCGGGATGCGGCGGATTTATTTACAACCCCCTTTCTGAAAGCAGAGCTCAGCTCAGCTGACGGGGGCAGGGGGAATGTTACTTCTCAAAAACCCTCCATCGAGACCCCCTTTTCCGCCATAGGCGGATCCGCCTATGGCGGAAAAGGGGGATATCCTGCGCAAAGCGCTGGATTGGGGGATTTTAGTCAAAGGCCCAATCGAGATCGATTGGGCGAGTGGTGTGATGAATGTTTGTGATTAGGGAGTCATCACATCTCCCTTAAAAGTGCGAGCTACTTACCCTTGTTTTTACCCTTGCCACCGGACTTGTCCTTCTTGCCCTTCTTGGGCTCGTTGGACTTGTTGGCCTTGGCGAGTTCCGCTGCGGCCTTGCGTGCCTCGGCGGCTTTGCGGGCGGCCTCGGCTTGGGCAGTCTGGGCAGCCTTGGCAGCCTCGGCCTTGCGTTCGGCGATTGCCTTGACCTTGGCCGGGTCGACCAGGGTGTAGCTCTCGCCGTTGTAGGCGATGCACACCATGGCGTTGTCCGCCTTGTCCATCGTCGCCTTCGCACCGGTGAAGCTCTTATCGAGCGTACCGGCGCGGTGGGCGGCGAGGAGCTCCTGACCGAGCTTGGCTCGGGCGTTGGCTTTCGCCTGCACTCGCGGGTCCACCTTGTACTTGGGTACCTCGCGGCCGTTGACCTTGCGAGCCTGCTGAGGGCGAGGCGCAGGCACAGGGCGGGAGGCGGTGAAGCAACTTCGGCACATCTTGTGATATGCCTCATCCTTCTTGCCACCGCACTTGGGGCAGACGAGCTTGGCGGCTTCTGCCGCTGCTCTTTCTGCCGCCTGCTCCTTGAGCAGTGCCTTGTGGCAGGGCACGCAGAGATCGTAGTCTTTGTCCAACTTACGATTTCCGCAAGCGCAGAACCACATTTTTTGCTCAGCCTTCCTGACGAGAAGAGCTGCACAGGTCTTGCACATCTCGAGCTCGTGGCACCATGCCACGTCCGCGCAAGTTGCTCCGCAATCGCAGACATGGACGACCACAGTCGGGCGCGGAGGTTCGGGGAGCTCCTTGACCTCACTCACCGCGGGGGGCGGGGGAGGCGTAAGGAGGTGGAGACTGGGTCGCTCCTCCGAGGCGGGGGGTGCCTTTTCGTAGAGACCATTGGCCTCGCGGAGGATGTCCATCGCCTCGTCCGAGGCGGAGGAGGTGGTGGAAACGGTGGTGGTGGCGGCTGTGGCGGACTTTGTCATTTTATATTCTCCAGAGAGACGCGTTTGAAACGACATCTCTATGTTGGAGGTGGCCATGGGCGCCACCGGTTTCCGGGAAGAACCGTTTCCGCACAGCAACACCATGTTGCCGCTTGGAATTTGCATAAGTTGTTTTTGATTTTTCTACCAACCAGATCCTGTGCTAAAAAGCGGTGGACCGGATTTTTGGGTAGATTCGTCGCTAACATCTTAGGAGCCGATTGCCGGTTAGGGCTATTGGGGCTCTATGTACGGTTCGCGATTCTTAGGTGCACCATCTTTAGAATGATGCAGCCGATTGAATCACCCTCCTTAGCAAAAAACTTTGGAGGGTTAAGTAGTGGCATCGGTAGGAGTTGAACCTACTCACATCACCATCCACCGGAGGTCCGGCTGAGCAACCCGCTCATTTTTCGATGGTCGATGCCAGAAAGTGCGAATATTGACCGCGTATTATCTACGCGTCACGGAGCCACCCCGTGATATTACGACCTCTTTTTTACGAACATCGGTTGGTTCGGCGCCCAGATTGTTATTGGGGCGACTTCTTGGCATTGCGCCAAGTATTTACACAACCTTGCGGTTGCGGGTTTCGAGTTGCGCGAGGTAGGCTCGCGCAAGCTCGTCGTCGCTTTCGAGTGTCTCTCGAAGGAGAGTTGCTCCTTCGAGTTCGCGCCACTCAGCCTCCCTAAGGAGAGCCTTGTAGCCGTCTCTCTGGCGACGATTGATGTTGACCCGCTGGTGGGCGGGTTCGGCCGGTGTGAGGAATGCTGAAAGCATCCCCATCACCCGAAATCCCCACCGGCTCCAGAAAGCGACGACGATGGCGGTGACGGTGAGGGTGATGGCGAGGTTCAGCATTTATGTCTCCTTGTATAGAAACAGGTTTTTATCTGTTTCTAAGGTTGTTTGTAGGGATAACTCTTTTGATTGTCCGTACTGGTTTTACAGCACGGATAACCACAAGGGTTATCCCTACACATTTTAAATGTTTTTTAAATGTTCCGTTGTCCGTGACCCTCTTTAACAAAGAGGGACAATCACGCAAAGCGTGATTTGGGAGATTTCCGAACCGAGCCGTCGATTATCATCGACATCTCGGTTCGAGAGCTCACTAAACGAGATTGTTTAGTGAGCGAGGTGACTGCAGAGCAGTCTGTTTTTTTGCCTTGACCTCCAGGCATCGGCCATTACAGCCACTAAGGAACGTTCTTTGATGACCGGGAACGTAGAAACCCGGTCGCCTAGCATTGCACTAGGCGGCGCGCTGGTCGTTGGCCGCGGGGAGCGGCGCGAACAGCGGGAGCTCGAAGAGCGGGGCATGGAGGGGGAGAGCGTCCCCTTCCACGTAGCGCTCCGCGAGCGCGCGCTCAGCAACCTCCCGCTCCTCCAACCGGACGAACTCCATCATGAGGAACACTGTCCCCATTCCGTTCGTCCGGATGGTCACCGGTTCCGTCTCGAGGCCGTAGAGCTCTGCGTGAGCTGCGCGGGTGAGCGAGAGCTCGGTGAGGGGGAGCATGACAAGAACGGCGAGGACGAGGGCGGACAGGATGGCTGCGAACAACATGATAATCTCCTTTGGGCGTATAAACACCCTTTGTTACTTTTTCAATCACCACGGTTTAAAAGTGGTGACTCCGTCCCAGCCACTCATGCCCTAACTCTTTTTTTGAGGGCTGACATGAGGGGTTAAGACGGTAAATTGTCGAGGTGCTTTTTATAGCTGATAGCCGATAGCGGATATCGCCATAGGCGATCAAGAGCTGTTGGCTGTAATTTGTTTGCACAAAACAGGTGATCTGCAGAGCAGGGCACTATATTTGTGTTCTTCAGTTAGTATCCGGCGATACTCAGACTCGAACTACGACAAGTAAGTTCAAGTCCTCTCTCCTCTGAAGGTTAAGCGGTTTTAAAGTTTGTAACTATGCGTTGGCGGGGATCCCACGTCGCCCCATTGGGCTTTGCGGGACATTCATCAGAGATGAATGAAGCGATTAATTATGCCTTGGCTTAGTTGTCGATCTTTTAGCTTAACGGGATACTATATCACAAATTGAGGATTTTGTCAAGCCCCCTTGGTCAATATTCTGTAAATTGAGTAACAAAAAAATAGCTTGTTTTTATGGCTAAAATTAGCGAAAAAATAAGCTATATAGATTTTGGCTAAGATAAGCTAAAACTTCGTATATGTTGTTTTTGTCAAAAGCTGATGGACAGAAAATGTCTGAACCTTGAATGGTTATTGTCTGAACCTTGATTAAACTTGATTACAAACCTAATTTACCTTAATTACTTATTGTCTGAACCTTGATTTCCGCCATTGGCGGATCTGCCTTTGGATAAAAACTTGATTCGCGATCAGATTGCCTTGATTACTTTAGGAATAGACAATTATCAACCTTAAGTAATCATGGTAAATTAGGTTTGTAATCGGTTCGAAAATCAAGGTTCAAGACAGTTTTTAATCAAGGTTCAGACAAGAAACAACCGCCGGGGCTTACGGCGGTTTGGCAAGAGAGATTTGTTCATTTGTCCTCTGGTTCATCTTTGTCTTGATGAGTGGATTGTGGGGCGGTGGAAATACCCGCCCAGAAATTGATAGAGCCATCAGGGTTTACGAAAGCGGGATTCAGCTCTGTGGCGGCTTCTTGTTGAGCTTCGTCGGGATGAATCGTTCTTTCGTGAGCTGGCTTGCCATCTTTACGATAGGGTTTTTGATGGCTGGATGTAATACGGGCGTTTTGACCCGATTTGATTTTTACGTTCCTGCGCGGTGGTACATAAACATTTTTGGCCATGACGGACTCCTTTTCATGAGGGTGCTTATCTTATCGTACAACTTTATGCGTTGAACGTCGAACTACCCCCTCGACTACGCTCAGGATCTTCGAGAACTACGGGGTTTAAATAACAAATAACAAATAACAAATAATAAAGCGAGCGGATTCAATTTAATTACAAAAAAAATAAATTACGAATCGATCTCAGCTCGACGAACTACCCCTCGACTGCGCTTGGGATCTTCGAGAACAACGAATACTGAGAATCTATGCCGATCGAACTGCCAAATACCAAATACAAAATACCAAATACTGGCATAAGGTACTAGGTACTAGGTACTAGGATAAGAATCTGAGAATCTAAGCTGATTAACTGCTAGATACTATATACAAGATACCAAATACTGGAACTAGGTGTAATCGGGAATTTGACTAAAAGTTGGGAGAGGGTAGAATGGATTCATATGAATACTAATGAAAGTCAAAAGTTTAACGTTAAAAGTTTAACGTCGGTAATTTTTTTGGTTTTGTTGTTTGGGGCAGGGTGTAATCAATCATCAAATGGTGAGTCACAAGTAACAAATATCGATTCTGTGGTTGTGGCGATTGAGGAGGTGTTTGCGGATAATTATAAAACCGGAGTTAATGATGTAAAAGTTGAGATTAATGAGGATGAAGGAGATTTTGTCAGGGGTTATGTTAGCATGCCGGGTGTCGATAAAAATGATTTTATGGCTTTTAAAGCAGATGATGAATGGTCGGTTATTTATGATCCGGAACAAAAACCTTATGAATGTGATTTGTTAAGGCAGTATAATTTTCCGGAAGATATGATGGGAAATTGCAAGCCGGCGGATGCGGAATTTACTATCGCTGACGCACGGGACATACAGATGGCTTTTGCGGATATATATCACAAAAATATAGAGGATATCACCGTTAAGGTAGATAAATATGATGCAACGCACGCGCGCGGGTCGGTGCAGTTTGCGGGAGAGCAGGGCGGAGGAATGTTTTTGGCTGTTAAAGATCAGGGTGCTTGGGATGTGGTCGTAGATGGAAATGGAACTTATGAATGCGAAGCTATTGATGTTTATGAATTTCCGGAGGATATGATTACTGATTGCATAAAATAATTAAGAAATTCTGAACCTTGATTCAAACAATCTTGAACCTTGATTTTCGAACCGATTACAAACCTAATTTACCATGATTATCCGTATTTTCGTAGGGATAAACCCTTGTGGTTATCCGTGCTGTTATAACTGGTAAATTCAGTTCCACCTTCGGTGTTAGCACGGATAGACACAAGATCTATCCCTACGTAAATAATATTTAAATAAACTCCTACAGTAATCAAATTAATTTGAGCGGGAATATGAGTTAAAATCAAGGTTCAGATAATAAGAAATAATAATCAAGCTAATCATTAAATCAAGCGAATCGTGGTTCAAGACAATTAAAAATCTGCCCGTTCGACGTTGCTCAGGGCAGATTTTAGGTTTTGGGTAAGCTTTGGACGATTACCCAGAAGAAATCATCGGAGCATTCGATTTCTCGATGAGGAGGAGTGATGTATGTTTCGGTGTCGCCGGGATTTGTGATTATGCGGCAAATTCCGCGGTATTCGTTATGAATAGTGAATTCGGATATTGGCGATTCGGTTACGCCTCGGCCGTGATTGGCGGCATGGATAACCGTATTTTTACCTGTCGCGATACCAACATGGCCTACGTTTTTATTTGGGTTGTGCCGATACCAATTGTGCCTTTGACCGGTTTTAAAAATAAGATCGCCGGCGCGGATTTTTTGTATCGGGATGGGTAAGCCTTGTTCAAATTGTTGAATGGTTCTTCTCTTAAGTTCGATACCTGATTGCGCGTAGACCCATTTGGTAAAACTACTGCAATCAAAAATGTGAGGAGCTTGATACTGGGTGGCACCAAGTTTGTATTTGGCTTTGCCAATGCAGGATCCGGCAGTTTCGATTAAATCGATTTGGATTAGCTCAAATCCACGGCTTTGTAAGATATTCTTTGCTAGTTCAATGGGTATTGGCAGGTTTAGTTTGCGCAAGTTTACAGCACAACGGTTGCCGACAGCACGAAACATGATCCCTCTCTCATTAAAGGACTGGAGTTAAACTAACTAAATATTCGGTAAGTGTCAATTGAGATTAAAAAAGTTAAAAATAAAAAGACACAATGTATGTGTCAATTAGAGTTCTGAAGTGCTTACGTTTTGAGTTTGGCGAGTATGTCGTTTATATCATAATGAAGTTTTTGAGTTTCCCTTCGGGCGCGGTTGGCAAAATCTTCACCGCTTGAGGCAAAGATAATGCCGCTGCTGGAGTTGATGATTATACCTTGTCCTTTGGAATCAATTCCATTTTGAATTGTTGCCTCCAGGTCACCGCCCTGCTTGCCGATACCCGGTATGAGGAGGGGTAAGTCTCCGGCACATGTACGAATTTTGGCGAGTTCTTCCGGATAGGTGGCTCCGGCAACCAAACAGCAATTCTGATTACCATTCCAGTAAAAAGTAACTTTATGGGCTACTCGTTCATACAGTGCTTGTTCGGAGACCATATCTTGGAATTCTCCGGCTCCCGGGTTGCTTGTACGACAGAGAATGATACAACCCTTGTCTTTGCGTTCCAAGAATGGCTGTAGGGCAGATTTACCGAGATATGGATGGAGCGTTACTGCGTCAGCGCCCAAATAATCGAATACGAATTTGGCATACCCGATATTTGTATTTCCAATATCCGCGAATTTTGCATCCAGAATTACCGGCACATCGGGTGCGAGTTTTTTGATCCAATCCATGGTCATACTGAGAGCCTGGATTCCATCTGAACCGTGCATGATATAAAAAGCGAGATTTGGTTTGTACGCACAGACAAGGTCGGCAGTGGCTTCGATGATGGCTTTGTTGAAAGCAACTATTGAGATTAAGGGGTTGTTGAATTTGCAGACTGGAGGAAGTTTTCCGTAGTCGCTATCGAGCCCGACGCAGACGAATTTGCCTTGTTCCCACTTTGCGCGCAAGAGATCCATGAAGTTGCGATTTGCCATTGTGATATCCTTTGTGAAAGGCCTTTCCGATGATTCGGATTGCGGTCAGTTAATCATAATAACCGGAGCGGAGTCAATGGGTAGATTTTTGCCAAAAAAGATAAAATAAGCTAATATCGTGGTACTTAATTTGGCACTCTTAGCTTAACGGATAAAGCTCCGGTCTTCGAAACCGGCAATGGGGGTTCGATTCCCTCAGGGTGCACCACGTAAAAAATCGCTATAAGTAATATTAGGCGATTTTTTCGTGCCCCGTGATCCGCCTTGGCGTATTTTACGGGGCAAGTTTCTTAAGTACGCGATTTCACGTGGCTAGCCTCGTAAAAAATCGCTATAAGTAATATTAGGCGATTTTTACCTGCCCCGCGGGGTGCAAAGCACTCTTTACGGGGCAAAGTAACTTTAGCACGCGGTTCACGTGGCACCGCGGGCTATTTAAGTAAACGTGGATCTGATGGATATCAGATTTGCACGGTTAGTAAATCGAAGTAACGGTTTTGCATGGTACGGCCAGTAAAAACTTGCTCAGGCGAGTTTTTTGTAAAGGTTGAAGGCTTCTATTATTGACATAAACTTAAAATTAAGGTATTCAGTTAACAGTTCCATAATAAAGGAGTATCACATGCAAGACGAAGAATTTGATGCGTTGAAAAAATCTCTGACACAATTTGCAAGGATTTGTGAACTTTTGAGCAAAGCCGGAGAAGATCCGTTTAAGCAAGAAATAGAGCGTCACTTCGCTTTGGCTAATATTGACAGTACGGAAAAGCTGGATAACATGATTCGATGCGTTAATCATTTTGAAATGATTTGCAAACTTTTTGATGATGCCGGTGTCGATACTTCGGATTCCGAATTCATTGATGATGACGTATACATGGTTCACATTGATACGAAAATTTGGGATTTACCATGTTACATCTCTTTGGAGTTGCCGGAAGGTACCGCCCAATTAAATTTTGGTATCATTGATAGTGATGGTGTGCACGAATCCGCCATTTATATGAATGATGATCAAGATGGATGGGTGTTGCACGCACATTGTAAAAAAGATCAACCGACGCTGCTCCTTCCATTATTGAATGAGCTTGGTTTGCTTGATGGCGAAATACGAACTTTTTCCGGTAGTGATCTGGAAATGATTATTTCCACCTTTGGCCGGTTTGTCTTGAAAGCTCGTGAATTGGATCACAAGCGACACGTCGATAATGACCCTCTTTGATTCAAAAAGCCCCTTGGGGGGCTTCTTTAGTTAATCGGATAAATTACTTTATCTCCCATTTTTTAGCTTCCAACCCTGCCTCGGCGGCGGCAATTTGTGCTTCTTGCTTGCTGGTGCCGCTGCCAACAGCAATAAGTTCTTTATCGAGGAAAACACCGACGGTGAATTCTTTGTTATGATCGGGGCCAACTTCTTTTAATACTTTGTAATTTGGAGTAATACCCATGAGCTCTTGCGATGTTTCTTGAAAACGGCTTTTGGGATCGATGTAGAGTTTATTCTCGAGGATATTTGGGAGGATAGATAGAATATGTGAATCGATAAATTTCTTGGCCGCTTCCCATTGCCCATCCATGTAGATGGCGCCGATGATTGCTTCTATCGCATTAGCTAAAATGTACATGCGGGCTTTGGAATTTTTATCTTTTGCTTCGCCTTTGGACATGAGAAGATATTCTTCGAACTGTAAATCGGTTGCGATGCCGGCTAAGGTTTTTGCGTTAACAAGTGCCGCGCGCCAGTTGGTAAGCTCACCCTCGGGGTTTGGATAGTTGATAAAAAGATTCTCTGTAACAACCAACTCTAAAACCGCATCTCCTAAAAACTCTAAACGTTCGTTGTGATCGTAGGGGAAATCTGAGTGTTCGTTTAAGTATGATCGGTGGGTTATAGCCTGTAAGAGTATGGTTTTATCTTTAAACTCATAACCAAGCCTGCTCTCAAGTGGCTTAAAATCTATTTCGTTGTGCGTTAACATAAGTTCGCTTTTTGCGAACGATTCTAACGAAGATGACGGATCTATCCGTGCGCTTCGTCAAAAGCGTTCTACTCGAGCAGAGCTCGAAAATAATAATTAATAATTAATAAATAACAATTTTTTTCAGGTTTATTCTTTTGGTGGATTGGGGTTGAAATCGAATTTTGGGGTTTTGGGTTGTTCGGTTGTTTCTTCCGGATTTGAAACTGCTGTTGTTTCAGTTTTTATTATTGGTTTTTCCGGTTCAACTTTTTCTTGTTTGGGTTTTTCTTCTTTGGGTTTATCGGCTTCTTTGGTTTTACCGCTGGCTGAGAGATCTCGGAAGACGGCGCCCAAAACTCCGTTTACAAATTTGCCTGATGATTCACCGCCGAAAGTTTTAGCAAGTTCGATTGCTTCGTTAATGGCAACTTTGGAAGGAATTTGATCGTCGTACATCAGTTCAAAGATGCCGATACGCAGCACGTTTCTGTCGACTGTTGTGATTCTTTCTATTGGCCAATCCGGGGCGAATTTGGTTATGGCGGCGATTATTTCATTGTTATGATCCATGATGCCTTTCATGAGCGACAACGTAAAAGAACGCTCATCAAAATCAGGAGCGAATTCATCGAGATTACGTTCGGTTATATCGATGGCTTCTTCTTTGGTTCTTGTGTGAAAATCCCATTCGTATAGGGATTGCAAAACTATTGTTCTGGCTAAGTGACGATTTGACATAAGGTGCGAATGTACGGGTAATTATGAATTTTGAATTATGAAATAAGAATTATTTCTTAACTTCAGCTTCGGGTTTTTTAGATTTTTTGAGCAGGCGTTCGAGTTTTTTATCTTTGCCTTTAACGTGTACCTCGTGCCCGCGGTATTCAGTTGCGCCCGGGGCAACACGATGAGAACGGTGTTCCAAGCCGGTTTTTGGATCTTCAGTAATTGTTTGTTTCTTTAGTGCGAAGTGCGCTGCTCGGCGGCGTTTGTCGCTACTAGTCCTCCGATGTCCGGGTAATGACATATGAATCAGTAAATAGTTTAACGTCTTAACGTCTTAACGTTATAACGCAGTTGATTAATAACGCGGTAAGTTTAGCAAAGAAATGCTATAAATGCAAGAGGAAATTAACGGATGGCTGATAGCCGATAGCTGATAGCATCAAAAAACCGGCTCGAGGCCGGTTTTTTTGCTAGATTATGGTTCGTTTTATGTATTCAGGCTCAAAAGCATGGACCTCGTTTTCATCGAACCAGACATCGATTTCGGTTTCAGCCTCTTCGGGGTTTCCGGATGCGTGGATGAGATTAAATACACCTGCCTGTTTGGCATCGGCGTGTTTAAAAGAGACATGGGCGAAATCGCCGCGGATTGTACCGGGGGCCGCGGTTTTTGGCTCGGTGCCGCCAACCATTTTGCGTACAACTTCTACAGCCTCCACACCTTCTAAAGCGATGGCGATTATTGGCCCCGACATAAGCATATCAACCATAAGTTGGCGTACCTGCTCACCTCGGCGATCCGCCAAGTCCTGAGTGTAGTGCTTTTTAGCTGTTTCTTCCGATGACCAAACCATTTTTAAACCGGAAATTTTTAGTCCAACTTTTTCAAAGCGGGTTAAGATCTCGCCAACAAGACCGCGGTTTAAGGCATCTGGTTTTAAGAGTACTAAAGATCTTTGGATTGTTTCGCTGGGGTGTTTCATAAATAAATGTGAAACGTCTTAACGTCTTAACGTCTTAACGTAGAATAATAAGTTTAAGCGGATTTTACTGAATGACATGCCGGATGTCAAACGTCCGCCTGTAAATTCAGTGAGGATGACCCAATGTGGTCATCCTGAAAGAATTTGGAAAAGAAAAACTCTCGCGAGCGCGAGAGTCGGGTGGGTTAGGCGGGTTGGAGCGTGGAACATTTGTAACGCCAGAGCATGTCGCGGATTTCTTGGCTGAACCAGTCCATTCTATAAATGTGAGCAGGCCAGATCCAAGGAAAAAGCGTGTCGAGATAAGTGATTAGTTTGTAGAATGGATGGCCATCCTGTGCGTGTGCAATGAGCGAGTTGATGAAATCGGGCAGGGCTAGGATTTGAAGCTCGTGCCATATTCCACTCCAAAGAAACTCGTATTTTTCTCCTCGCCTTGTGTCTGACGAGAATGGGTTGTCGCGGTCGATGGCACCGGCTCGTTTGGCATTTGATTGTTGAGCGGAAACCAATCCGGGGCAGTTTACGATTGTTGCTCTTAAGCGATTCGCCAAACATTCCTCGTTGATGGGGTTGTTGTTCAGAAGAACCATGACAAGCCCGGACAAATCGGTGACTTGTTCGGGTTTGCGTTGGTTTTTACGCAATTGTTTGGCAAAGATTCTTTCTTTTCTTCTAGCTTTGGAGTGAACCAGAATGCAGTTGCCATTTTTTTTGATGATGTGCACTCTGAGGCGTTGAATAAAAACCGTTTCCGATGTTTGTTGTTTTGCCTCAGGGTCATCTTCGTAGTACCAAGCTATTGCATAGCTTCCATCGGTGTGTTGTTTGACACGGTAATGGTTGAGGGGATCCAGTTTGGCCACAACGACTACGGTGGTAGTTTCCGCGCCTTGAAAAACTTTTTTTTCAAGCTGATCCAGTAAGCTCTCACGAATTTGATCCAGCGCATCTGGATTATGTGTACCTATGAGGCTCTCAAATTCCAGTTGAGCAATGACAGCCACGATGCGGGCCTCAAAAGGAATCCGGCTGGAAAATACACCTTGCCCGGGTTTTGAACTCATAAGTTCAATTAATTGAGGCATGGTTAGGGCGGTTTGAACCCTGTCATTAAACGTAAGATCGTAATGACGATTGGGTGGGAAATATTCGCTTAGAATACTTTCCAGTGAAGCGCGGGTGTTGGTAATTGCTTGGCGCATTAAAGCGCGAGATTTTTCGAAACCAAATCTGTCCAGTCCATATTTGTCGGTATACATATCGAAGAGCGCACGGTCTTGAGCTTCGGCAACGGCTGTGCGGTATTCGGTTTTTGGCAATGATTTCTCTACAGAGTCTTTGGCGGTTTTTAATGCTTTTTGCATCCCACGAAATCTTTTCAGTTCTCCCACCATGACAGAGTTGTGGCGAATAGAGAAAAAACGCTTTAAAATTCTTTTTTCCTTACATTCGTTTGGATTGTCGGCAAAACAAATCAGGTTTGGGAAAGTTTGAAGAATTTTTTGCTCGGTTTCTTCACGTAGCCGTTGTACAGCTTGTTGTTTTTGGTCTTCTATCAATGCCAGGCATTCTTTTCGTGTGAGTTCTTCGGGAATTTGGCCGATAAGTTCTTGGAGCCGAGTGAGTGTTCGGGCGTCACGAGAAGAATTGAAAAATGGTTGTGGTGCCAATGGTCCGTTGCAACCGCAAGTTTTTTTGTCATCCGTCAAGTCTTACCTCCTTGTGAAAGAGCGAGTGCTAAAAGTACGGAATTATTAGAGAGATGTCAAGGAAGAAGGGCTGGTAATGGGTAATAACTGATAAAAATAGTTTTGAGTTTATTCGGATGGAAGTTAATACAAAATAAAGTTTGTTAAAAGTTATTCAAGTCGCTCTCGATAAATCGCTTTATACGTGATGAATTTATTACTTTAAAACTGGTATTTGACAGGGTGAATGTGATTGTTGACTTTGATTGTAGAATGGGGGAAGATGTAGTAAGAGTTGGGTGAGGATTCGGGACAACTTTCGGTCTAAGAGGTCGGCATTTCAGTTACCGTGGTAACCGGGATTAGACCTTTGCAGCGTTTCAATGCGGCTGCGCTACCGGTGGAGCTATCTGCCAACTGCGCATGTTACAACATTGAGCTTACGCTAGAGCATCGCTCGATTATATCTTTAGCCGAATTTCCTCATCAACTCTCAAAAAAATAATTTTTTTAGCGGCTATATTTAGCTTGCTTTTTTTAATCATTCATGATTGACTTTCGGGTGATTACTTGTTAGTTTTTAAAGTAATTGCACTTTGCTTAATAAACACAAAAAGAGGAACCGTACCTTAACAAAATCAAGCGTTGGCTAGGAGGCTACCATGCACCGTATCCTTGTGCCAAAAGGAACGCGCGTGGTGCTGATGCGCCACGCAATAACCGACTGGAACGAAGAAACAATCAAGGCACTTTTGGCCGGAAGGCAAAAGCCGCCGCGTTTGCCCGGCAGACGCAATGCTCCGCTTTCGGCCATGGGGCACATGCAAGCTTATTTTGCCGCGAAATATCTTGCGCGGGAGTTCTCTCCGCGTAATTTTGCCCGCAAAGGCATTTTAGCTCATTCGCTTCATGTTCGCGCTAAAGAAACGGCGCGTGGAATTGTAGAACATGGCGGTTTTAATACACCGCGTGTTTTTCAGAGCGATTTACTCGCGGAGCGTTTTCACGCCCGTTACGCGTACATCAATGATCCCGGCCATGGGCTGGCATCCGATACGGATCAGAGAGCTTTGTCTGTTAGGGCGAAGCGGTTTGATCTAAAAACGAATGTCGGTGATCAGCTGATGCATACGGATATGTCCGATATGCGTGAATTGATTCGCCATCAGCCATTACTGGCAAACATGCTAACAACCAATGGCGATGAGCACTTAGCTGTCGCCTTTCTGTTAACCAGTTTCAGGGACTCGTTAGAGTTTTTCTATCAAAAAGCATTAGCCAGTGAAGGCAAGGTTACACCGTCAAAACTCGCAGATTTTCGTAAGGCGGCCGCGAGCATGGCTTTAAGTGATTTTGCTTCACGAATAGCACCGGAATTTACCGATTGGTTTTTTGAGCAAGAAGAGCTGGAGCCGAACCAAAGGCGCAAAACCCCAACGGGTGAAAACTTTACGGAACTTCATCAGCGTGCTGTGGAGTTCAATGAGGATTTCGCTCGCTCATTACACCAAATTGGTACCGGCGCATTGGCCATCATTGTCTCGCATAGTTACTTCATTCTCGCGGGAAGACAGTACTATGAGGGGTTCTCGAGTGAAAAATTGGATGAGATGATTAATTCCGAGGGACCGCCATTTCCTCCTCATGTGGGTATGATATTCTACAAAGAGAAGGATGGAACCCTGGTTTTGGATGGCGAACCCAACCGCATACCTCCGGAGTTCGAGATCGTTGGCAGGCGTTTACGGTTCAAGGAATCTACACCGCAAAGTGTTATCGATGAGGCTTGTGAGGCTTTGTCGATAGAAGAGTTCCGTAAGGACAGTAATCGACGCAAAAGCGGAAACAGGAAGCATTCGGATCATAGGTTCCGATTCGTAATACCGCCTACAAGCGAGGATCGCCCGGCGTTGGCCAGGGCGGATAGAAACGCTGATGATTCTGAAAAAAAAGCCTCGTAAGGAGCCGGATGCTAACTCCGGTTCCGCCAAAATAAGGCTTTACTAACCAATGCTCTCACTAAGAGAGCATTTTTTTATTATGGAGAATCGGGTATAATATTTTTATGGAGCAAATTATTGCACAGAAACAAGTTAAACGCGTTAAAGTTGCCGATGAGCCATCGTTAACCGAAGCCGGGGCGCAAATGATGACTCTTGGCGGTACATTAATATTGGCAACAACCATAATTTTAACGTTGGTTTTAATATTGTCGTTGTTTTTTCCAAGAGGAAACGGTTTACAGTTTGTAATTATTATTGCTTTAACAATAGTTGGCTGGGGGTTTTTTATTAATTGCGCTACAGAGAGACTATCTATAAAAGAGAATCAGTTGATTTTTAAATCTTTGATTGGTAAAGCTATTAGAATTGATATCGCGAATATAGATTCTTATAAACTTACAAACTACGGATTAAGGCTGGATGGAAACATGTATTTAATAGAAATAGAACACGACGGAAAAGATCAACCGGAAGAGATTTGGCTTAGCCCCTGTTGGAAGAGTAAGGATTTATCGTTGTTTTGTAACACTTTAGGTAGGGCCATGGAAGATGTAAATATTTAGAAGTTGAATCGATTATTTATATTTAAAGATTTATTAGTGATAGAAAATACTAAATTTATGGTTAAGAAAAAAAATATCAAGAAGAAAGATGTGATAGTGAGCAAGAAAAAAAATGTGCTAAAAAATAAAGTTATAGAACCGGAGATGGGCAGACCTTTTTACAAGGGCACTTCTTTTAAAAGCAGGGCGGCAAAATTATTGGATGTAGATAAAAGGTTTGTGCATTGGGTTTGTTCTCCGAAAGGAGATTGTGAACAAGTGGAAAATATTGGAGCTTTTACAGATCAGGTTTATTGGAGGATTTTTAGGATAATGGCCGAGTTTATCGAGGGTTTTGAGTTTTTATCAAAATTACAACGCGAGGTAACATTTTTTGGGAGCGCTCGTACAAATCCAAAAGCTAAGGAGTATAAAATGGCTGTAGAGCTGGGTAAAATGTGCGCTAAAGCAGGGTATACGGTAATAACCGGGGGTGGACCCGGAATCATGGAAGCGGGGAATAAAGGAGCCTTTGAGGCGGGTGGAGAGTCTGTGGGGATAGATATCGAACTGCCAACAGAACAACGCCGGAATGGATTTGTTACCAGGGCGATGGGTTTTCATTATTTTTTTACACGCAAAGTCATGTTATCCGCCTCGGCGCAAGCTTATGTATTTTTTCCGGGCGGATTTGGAACCATGGATGAAGCAATGGAAATGATAACATTGGTGCAAACCGGAAAGATTCCAAAAATAGTTCCATGTATTTTTATTGGGCGAGATCATTGGCAACCTTTCAAAGATTGGGTAACTAAAAGTTTGTATAAAAATAAATATATCAATAAAGCGGATTTGGACTTGATGCAGATAGTCGATACACCGGAGGAAGCTTTTAAGATTATTAAAAAGACATCGGAGAGGAGATTGTAATCTCCCAATTTAGCGTAAACGCTAAATGTCCCTCTTTACTAAAGAGGGTTTTGTGGGCTGCCACAATAGCTTATCGAACTTAGAATTTGGATTTAAGAATCTATGAATCTGAGAATCTGAGAATCTGAAATCTGTGCTAATGGAATTGCTGATGTAATCGTGCTGACCAGTTTAGCTGGTATCGCTCGACGAACTACTGTAAGAATCTGAGAATCCCGTTTTGCGGGAGACACGTTAGAAACGACGTCTCTACGATTAAACGCCCCCTCGTCAAAGGGGATAAATTTAAAAAAAAGACTCATGAGAGTCTTTTTTTAAATTTTGGGTGAATATTACTTTTTCGCAGCTTCTTTACGGTCAGCTGTCTTTTTTATCTTTTTTTGGCGCTTGGTAAGGATTTCGCCTTTGGCGATTGCGTCGAATTTTTTAAGAGATTTCAACGCGCTCGAAGAAAGGCGTAATTTTACACCATTAATACGACGCGTTTGAAGATTAACCTCTTGGGTTTTCTTGGTCGCGACGTTTGAGTGACTCCGGTTGTTGGCTTTGTTAGCACGTTTTCCGGTAAGTAGACAGATTCTAGACATATTGATTGGCGTAAGTATAGCCAAATGCGGTATGATTGGCAAGTACCAACTTGAAAATAACCAATAATCAAATTCCAATAATCAATAAATAACCGAATTTTATATCAAAATATCCAAATTGGTATTTTGGAAGATTTGGGGATTGATGATTTATTGGTGATTGTAATATAGGTAATTGGTTATTACAGCTTTATGTCTTTTTCTACATTATTTACAAATCCTGCCATATTTATTTTGTGGCTGGCAGCTATATTGATAGCTCTTTCGATACATGAGTTTTCGCATGCTTTTGCTGCATATAAATTAGGGGACTCAACAGCAAAACGTTTGGGAAGGTTAACCCTAAATCCTTGGGCTCATGTGGATCTATTTGGCTTACTGGCATTGGTTTTTGTGCATTTTGGTTGGGGTAAACCGGTTCCTTACAACCCGATGAATTTAAAATATAAGCATTGGGGTGAGTTTTTGGTGGCTATTGCCGGCCCGGCAAGTAATTTTATTCTTCTTATTGTATTTGGGATTCTGCTTAAGATTTTGATGCCAATATTAGGCGGGGGTAATTTATTGGTGATTTTTCTGATCTTTAGTTTTTTTATTAATGCGGCACTCATGTTGTTTAATTTAATACCGTTGCCTCCGCTTGATGGTTCTAAGTTTTTGTTTGCCGTTTTACACGAGAATAAATGGCACAGTTTGCGATATCAGATAGAGCAATATGGTCCGTATGTTTTAATGTTTGTAGTTTTTGCTGATATTCTTTTGAATATAGGAATAATCAGTTTTTTGCTCGATAAACCACTTAACTGGATAATGAATCTTTTTGGATTTGGAGGCATCTTTTAATCGAAGCTTTTGGCTGTTAACGGATTGTGAATAGAAAAAACAATCAGCTATCAGCTATCCGCTATCGGCTAATAGCTAGTACGATAAACATGTAGTTATGATCAAATCACGCATATTGAACGGTTTGGAAAATCAGATTGGAGTAAACTGGGCTTATATTTCTTTTAGCTTGATCGCGGCGGTTTTTTTGAGAGCTTTAATTTTTGGCGAGCAGTACGCTACTCCGCTGGAGGTATTTATTTGGTATCCGGTTTTGGTTGTTACCGGTTTTTTGCTTGTAAAAATGTTTGCTAAAAGATTTTTTAGTAATTCGGTGGGTTTTGAATTTCGTGTTTTGCCGATTACCGCGATTCTTGCGATATCTTTAGGTTTTGTGTTATCGCTTTTGCCTTTTTGGGGGAGAGTTACGGCAGGGATGCCGTTATCTTTGTCACAGTTGGCGACATATGTTTTAACACTGGGTATTTATCCTTTTCAATTTGGGCCGGATGGATTTTTGCGGGGAATCGCTTGGGTTATGGCGATTGTGCCGGCGATATTTTTATACAAAGAATCAAAAGATTTATTTAAGTCGATATTTTTAGGGGTGTTGTCTTGGGCTGCGATGACTTTTGTCTTTTTGATGCCCTCTTTAATTTTGATTATAACCATGCTGTTTAATTCATTGCCGTTTACTTCCACAGGCGCGGTCATGGTAGGTGAATTTACCAGGTTGAATTTGTTCTCGTATTGGGGAGATGGGCAATTACTTAGGTGGTTTACGGGTTTTGGAGGTCAAGCAACCAATGCTTTGTTGCTTTATACAGCTTCTTGGATATTTATGTTGGGAAGTATAGTTTGGTCTATATCAAACTTTGATTTGATAAAACAGGCATTGAACGGATTTAAAGTTTCTTGGATTTTTTCCGCTATCTGTATCGTATTATTTGGATTTTTAGCCGGGTCCAGCCATCAGGGATGGATAGGTTTAGATGCGGCGGCATGGGGAGTTTTTGTTTTGGTTTTATTGTTTAGCTGGTTATATGTAAGAGTTAACACTCTAACACCGGTTCAAACGGATGAGTCGATGCTAGTTTTTTGGTTACTGGGATTGATGTTGCTTGGTTGGCCGGTGTTTCTTGGAGGTGTACTATTGGCAATCACGGTTTACTGCAAAGATCAGATAAAAAGTTTGAATCTGATGACATCGTGGGAGTGGGTTGCGGATGCTTTAGTGCCAATCGTAATGGTTTTGCTGTTTGCATTATTTATGAGAAGAGGTGCGGTTTTGGAGCCAGTAGCCATACAAATCGTACTTATGTTTGGGCTGTTTGCGTTTTTGGCGGGATTTGTGGGTTATGCAAAAAAAGTAAAACTGACAAAAATTTGGTTATCAGCGGGCTGGGTGGTAATCGCCGGGTTACTGTGGATAGTGGCGGGTGTTTTTTCGCCGGTTGCGATTATGATGCTGGCCGGAGTGTTTGTGTGGATGTTTTGGCAAAAGATTTTGGAATATTCATGGGAGCCCGATGTGCTGGTTTGGGGGGTGGCATTATTGGTACTTTTGGTGGTTATTTGGTTGCCAAGAGTAGCTCATCCGGAGTTAATTCCCCGATAAATACCTTGATTAACAGGATTTTCAGGATTAGCAGGATTGTTACAAAGTTTGCTGGATATTGATCAAATAACGACATGCATTTGCCAAATTTTTGTCTAATATTACCAAATTTTAATAAACACTATGGGGATGTTTGTTAGACTATATAAGTGGGTTATTTGTTAGATGGTACTAAATTCAGCTAAATCCACTTGACGTGCTAATGGCGCTTTGATATATTCAGCGGCACAACATGCCTACTACAAATCAATTAATTCGACGCCCGCGTCGAAGTGCCAAGGCCAAATCAAAGAGCCCGGCAATGCAATACACCCGCGATACATTACATCGCACACGCACAGAGCTTTCCAAGGGCTCACCTTTTAAGCGTGGTGTTTGCACAAAAGTAACAACAGCAACTCCGAAAAAGCCAAACTCGGCTATGCGCAAGATTGCTCGTATACGCTTATCCAACGGACAAGAGGTAACAGCCTATATTCCGGGTGAGGGGCATAATTTACAGGAGCACTCGATTGTGATGATCCGCGGCGGTCGTGTTAAAGATTTGCCTGGTGTTCGCTATCATATTGTTCGTGGTGTTTACGACACACAAGGTGTAGAGAGCCGCAGACGCAGCCGTTCCATTTACGGCGCTAAGAAACCTAAAGCAGCAAAATCATAATATGAGAGGAAAGAAAGCGCCTAAGCGTACAATCAATCCGGATCCAAAATATGGCTCCACTTCCGTAGCCAAGTTTATCAATTACATAATGGACGGCGGTAAGAAATCAACATCTCAGCGTATTGTTTATGATGCACTCGAGATTTTAGAAAAGAAATCGGAAAAACCGGCTTTGGAAGCTTTTGAAGAAGCGTTAAAGAATGTTTCACCCATGCTCGAGGTTAAATCTCGTCGTGTTGGTGGGGCTAACTACCAAATTCCGCTTCAAGTACGTGCAGAGCGCAGGCAGCAATTGGCATTTCGTTGGATTATTGCGGCAGCTCGTGCCAAGAAGGGCAAGCCAATGGCCATGAAACTTACAGAAGAGCTATTAGCCGCCATGGGAAATCAAGGCGATGCGGTTAAGAAAAAACAGGATGTGCAACGCATGGCAGAAGCCAACCGCGCCTTTGCTCACTTCGCCCACTAAATATGGATGATGGCGAGGGAGTAACCAAAGATTTTTAATATCAATAAGGGGCGTCCAATGGCTCGCCTCTTTTTTGTCTACTAATATATATTATTATGCCTAGAGAATATTCATTAAAAGATACCCGAAACTTCGGTATCATCGCCCACATTGATGCGGGCAAAACAACCGTTTCCGAACGCGTGCTATTTTATACGGGGCGTAAACATAAGATCGGCGAAGTTCATGAAGGTGAAGCTACTATGGATTGGATGGAGCAAGAGCAAGAGCGCGGTATTACAATTACATCCGCCGCTACAACTTGTTTTTGGAAAGGTCAACGCATGAATCTTATTGATACTCCGGGACACATTGATTTTACAATCGAGGTACAACGTTCACTTCGTGTGTTGGATGGAGCGGTAACCGTATTTGATGGTGTTGCGGGTGTTGAGCCTCAATCTGAAACAGTTTGGCGTCAGGCTGATAAATATAGAGTGCCCCGTATGTGTTTTGTTAATAAACTCGATCGCATGGGCGCGGATTTTTATAAAGATGTTTTATCGATTCGCAATAGATTGGCAAAACGTGCATATCCGATTCAACTTCCAATCGGCACGGAGTCGAATTTTGTGGGCATCATTGATTTGATTACCATGAAAGCATTCATGTATAAGGATGAACTCGGCAGAGAAATAGATGAAGTTGATATCCCCGAAGATAGAATGGAAGATGCCAAAAAATGGCGCAGTGAGTTTTTAGAAGCTTTATCGGAAACCGATGAAGCTCTTATGAACAAATATCTTGCCGGTGAAGAATTGTCTGTAGAAGAAATCAAATCCGCTCTTCGAAAAGCGGTAAACAGCATGGATATTTTCCCAATTCTTTTGGGGTCAGCCTTAAAGAATAAAGGTGTGCAAATGCTTCTTGATGCAGTTGTTGATTATCTGCCGTCACCACTTGATGTGCCTCCAATGGAAGGGCATGATGTTGATGATCCGGAAAAAGTGATTATTAGAAAGCCATCGGATGAAGAGCCTTTTTCGGCATTGGCTTTTAAAGTAATGACAGATCCTTACGTTGGTAAACTTATCTTCTTCCGTGTTTATTCGGGCAGTTTGGAATCCGGTTCGTACGTTTATAATGCAACCAATGGCAAAAGAGAGCGTGTAGGTCGTATCGTTAGAATGCATGCAAACAGCCGCGAGGAAGTGCCTGCTGTTTATGCCGGAGAAATTGCTGCGGCTGTGGGTTTGAAGGAAACATTTACCGGTCATACACTGTGCGATGAGGAGCATCCTTTATTGCTTGAAACGATTGTTATTCCGGAACCGGTTATTGATATCGCGATCGAGCCAAAGACCAAAGCCGACCAAGAAAAAATGGGTGTCGCTTTGCAAAAGATTGGTGAAGAAGATCCGTCTTTCAGAGTTAGAACCGATGAAGAAACTTTGCAAACAATTATTTCCGGTATGGGTGAGTTGCACCTGGAAATTATTGTTGATCGCATGAAACGTGAGTTTGGTGTAGAGGCCAATGTTGGTAAGCCGCAGGTGGCCTATAAAGAGGCTATTAAAGGCCCGGCGGAAGGTGAAGGTAAATTTGTACGTCAATCCGGTGGACGCGGTCAATTCGGTCATTGCTGGATTCGCATCGAGCCATCCGAAAGAGGCAAGGGTTATGAGTTTACCAGTGAGGTTGTTGGCGGAGCTATTCCTCGCGAATATATTCAGCCAATCAACAAAGGAATTCAGGAAGCCGCAAAACGCGGTGTTGCGGCCGGTTATCCAATTTTGGATTTTAAGGCAACCGTTTATGATGGTTCATACCACGAAGTAGACTCTTCCGAGGCAGCGTTTAAAATTGCGGCATCCATGGCTTTTAAAGCGGCTTGTGAAAAAGCCGGTGTAAGCATTTTGGAGCCGATGGAAAAAGTTGAGGTTGTTGTTCCCGAGGAATATATGGGTGATGTTATGGGAGATCTTAATTCCAAACGCGGGCAGATACAATCCATGGAAGATCGCTATGATATGAAAACCATCAGCGCGATTGTGCCGCTTGCGGAAATGTTTGGTTATTCAACAAACCTTCGTTCCATGACCCAGGGTCGCGGTGTTTACACAATGGAATTCGATCATTACGCTCCGGTGCCTGCCATGGTTCAGCAAGAACTGATTGATGGCAAGGGGAAGAAATAAAATTAAAAATCGAATTTCGTATTTCGAATTTCGAACATCGAGAAAGTTAGAAGAGCCTTGGGAAACCGGGGCTCTTTCTTTTTAAATAATAATTTACAAATAATAAATAACAATCCTGTTAATCGGTTCGTAATCCTGAAAATCAAGGTAAAAAAAAAGAACCTCAACGTGAGGTTCGGTTAGGCGGCAAAATTGAATTTCTTGCCGAGCGGAATGGCTCCTTCCACCATGGTTTTTGCGGAGTGTGCAAAGTATGCAATCCAGGGAAATGACGCGGGTATGCGGATTTCTTTTTGGGTATTGTTAAGCATTGTGCAGATGTCGCGCGCGGTTATGGCGTTTGTGATAATAATTGTTGGGCAACTCATGCTACCGCTTTCGAGCAGTTGCCGTTGAGAGGTACCGCATGATAAATCTATCCAATATGCGGGGACATGATTGTACCTGCCATTTAATGCGGCTAAAGTATTTTCACCTCTGTGCAAGTGAGTTACGCGTTCATTGTATACAACGCGGAAGCAATCAAAATCAAAAATTTCAAAAAACATGTTGAATAATTTTTTTAATTTGTCTGCCGAAATAACCGGCTGGGTGCTATCGAGCCCAATAATCATCCAAAGTTTGCCCATCTCGTTTTGCAATACGGGATTTAAATCTTTCAGTTTTTGGACTTCGAGATTGGGTTCGATTTCTTTAACTTGCGACACGGGTGGGGTATCGGTGCTTGTCTGCGGTTCCTCGGTATCTTCTTCCAACATCCGCATCAAAGTTTGATACTGATTTTCGCTGACAGGAATCACCGTAATAACATTATTATTTTTTACAACGTAGCAGAAATTGAAATCATCAGTCAGGTAGTACAGGGCATCATCCGCGGTTCTGTAACGGCCCGGGTGCCTAAAGATTTGAGTTTGTTGATAGCTGATTAATTGGGAGTCGCTTAATTCTCTTAGCATCATAACGCAAACAGCTGCGCGTCTTGCCTTATCTATTGGATCCGTATTTCCAGTGAATATGAATGACGTATCATGGCCATCCGCTTCCAAACGGCGTTGCATCGCATGGTGCTTGATGTAGATTTTGTTACCGTCATGTAGTTTTTGAGTACGACGGCCCATTGCGTTCACCTCTTTCTTTTGTGAAAGTACAATTACTTTCGTATTATAACAAAACAGATATTTAGCCTTTTGTCAACCATTGTATCTGATTTTTTAATAAAAAGAACCCTCGAAAAAGGGAGGGTGTAGAGTTAGGTGTCAATATGTATCGTAGAGGAGAACGAGGGTTATTGTTTTGGAACCAACGTTATCGATATTGAGTTGCATTTTGTAAATAGTCAGTCCGTTTCTTTCGCTCATCCATTCGTTTACTTGTTGTTCGAGGCATTGGCTGATCAAATGTTCTCCCTTGCATTTGGCTTGGGTAGCGTCTCCATGTGAAACGGTGAAGATTTTGCATTTTGTTGGCATTTTTTCTCCCTTTGGTTTTTGTGATTTGCGAGATTATATAAGCATATAACGAAGAAAGGGTCAATTCTCTCGGATGATTTATCGTCAAAACCGCTTGTCGGTTGGCTGGTTTTTAGCTATTAGCTATCCGCTATCAGCTATCGGGTAAGTTAGCCCCTTGATGAAAAGTTGTTGGCGTGGTGAACTATGGGCATTATGTCATGGAAACGTATATTTAGAACTGCGCGCAAAGTTGGTGCGCCGGTTATAATCGCAGATGAGAACGGCAAGAGGCCTCAGGTTGTTTTGCCGCTCGATATCTATGAAGCTTTGATCGATGATGATCGGGGTTTTGAGATGATTGATGAAGATGATTTTGAGGAAGATTTTGATGCATCAAAGTATCTCGAAGACTTGGATATAGATGAGGAATCGGATCAAATTTCCGAGATAAAGTTTGATGATGGTGATGATGAAAATGACAGCTGGAACGAAGCCGAGTACATGAATCAATATCGCAAGAAGCGCTCGGAAGGTTATTCGGACAGTGAGATTGTGAAAAAGTTGGATCAAGAGGGCTGGGGTTGGAATGGATTTGGGCTTGATGAGCCGGATGAAAAGGCCGCTCCGGCATTTGAATTCGAGGACAGTTTGGGATCGGAAGAGTTATCACCAATGGATATACCCGAAATCGGTGAAACGGAAATGGGCGCGGAAGTGAAGGAAGTTGAGAGTGAGAGAACCTCAAAATCATCTAAGATTAGCGAAGAAATGGCAGTAGAGGATAGGTTCTATTTTGAGCCGGTTGATGATGAGGAAGTCGGAAGTTAATCTCTTGCGTTATTTTATAGGAAATGTTATAGTCTTTTTTGCTTATTTAACCTTTAATTATCTTAATCGCGTCACCTCGGTTAACCGAGGGCTCGGCATCTGAATCCGGGTAGAACGCATCTACACAATAACTTTGTATGGCGGAATCATTTGAACGCAATAAGCCACACGTGAACGTTGGAACCATCGGTCACGTTGACCATGGCAAGACCACGCTAACGGCAGCAATTTTAAAAGTGCTGGCCGCTAATGGCTTTACAGCCGATGAAAAGCGCGTGGATGCACTAGATAAGGCACCCGAGTCCAAGAATCGCGGTATTACTATCGCTACAGCTCACGTTGAGTATGAGACGGCTAACCGCCACTATGCTCACGTAGACTGCCCCGGACACGCTGACTACATTAAGAACATGATCACCGGTGCTGCCCAAATGGACGGTGCTATTTTGGTGGTTGCGGCTACAGACGGCCCAATGCCTCAAACTCGCGAACACATCTTGCTTGCAAAGCAGGTTGGCGTACCGAGCATTGTCGTGTTTTTGAATAAAGTTGACATGGTTGATGACGCAGAGCTTATTGACCTTGTTGAAGAAGAGGTTCGTGAATTGCTTAAGAAATACGAATTTGATGGTGATAACGCACCTGTTATCCGCGGATCGGCTCTTAAAGCATTAGAGAACGCATCAGACCCAGAGGCTTCCAAGCCGGTTTTGGATCTTATGGCTGCTTTGGATACATATATTCCGGAGCCTGTTCGTGAGACTGAGAAAGATTTCTTGATGCCGATTGAAGATGTTTTCTCCATCGAAGGCCGTGGTACTGTTGTTACGGGTCGTATCGAACGCGGTATGATCAAAGTTAACGAAGAAGTGGAAATGGTTGGTTTGGGCGAAACTCGCAAAACAGTTGTAACGGGTGTTGAAATGTTTAATAAATCACTTCAAGAAGGACGTGCCGGTGATAACGCAGGTTTGCTTCTTCGCGGTATTCGCAAAGAAGAGGTAGAACGTGGTATGGTTTTAGCAAAGCCGGGTTCAATCAAACCTCACACAGAATTTGAAGCACAGATTTATGCTTTAACAAAAGAAGAAGGCGGTCGCCACAAACCATTCGTATCAGGTTACAAGCCACAGTTTTATATCCGCACAACAGATGTTACCGGTGAGGTAACTTTGGCAGAGGGCGTGGCTATGGTTCAGCCGGGTGATGAAGTTAAGATCAACGTTAAACTTATTTCACCTGTTGCCATGGAAGAGCAAATGCGTTTCGCTATCCGCGAAGGCGGCAGAACGGTTGGTGCGGGTGTGGTAACAAGTATTATCAAGTAATTATTTAAAAATTTGAAAATGTCTACTTCGACCTCCGATTGATCCGTAAAAGGATCTCTCGGAAAGGTCGGGGGGACGGGAACAATCATGGCACAAGCTGCAACATCGAATAAAGTCGCGAAAGAAGCCGGTACACGAATCCGCATTAAGATTCGTGCATATGATCATAAGATTATTGATCAAGCGACACATACGATAATCGAAACCGCAATCCGAACAGGTGCGCAGGTGATTGGTCCTGTCCCTTTACCGACCGAGAAACGCAAGTGGACAGTTAATCGTTCAACGTTTGTTTATAAGAATGCCCGTGAGCAATTCGAGATGCGCATTCATAAACGAATTGTCGATATAGTAGAGGCAAGTGCAAAGACTATCGAGGCGCTTACTTCTCTTAATCTTCCTTCCGGTGTTGACGTAGAGATAAAAATGTCATAAGATCAACCCACGCAAGTAAGAGAGTCAATAAAAAGAACATAAAAATCGTACCCCCATTAATACTCCCAAGGAGAAAGTTGTCCGCCTTAGTCATGTAACTTGTAACATGTAACATGTAGCAAGATGATGAGAAGCAAGTGTACATAGCGAATGTATACCTATGGACATAACCTCCCTGCAGCGAGTCACTAAGTGGGTAATCCATTAATTTGCCAAAAGGCTTAAGTTTATAGGTATTACAACAATTCCTCTGCAATTATAGAATCGCTCAGAGGTCAGGAACAACTAACTATCGAACTTCGAATTTCGAACAACGAATCGAGCTCAGCTCGACGAACTTCGAGGGTGACTCCGTAAATACGGAAACGATGGTTATATGTTTCTGGCTTTTGTGTTTTAAGCACCATCTGATGTCATTGAGTACTCTAATTAAAACTCATTAACCAATCAGTTGAGCCGGTACGTCAATCATAGACGAAAAAGATATGAAATTTATTCTCGCAAAAAAACTAGAAATGTCGCAAGTATATGCGTCTAACGGACATGTTGTACCGGTTACACTTGTTCAGGCAGGACCATGCATTGTGACACAAGTAAAGGGGCAAGAAAAGGATGGCTACACGGCTGTCCAAGTTGGCTTTTTGAATGCAAAACGTTTGAATAAGCCGCTCGAGGGGCATCTAAACGAATTGCCTAAAGTTCGTGTTTTACAAGAGTTTAGGTTGGAAGAACCAGGTGAATTAAAACGCGGAGATGTTATTGAGGCAGCTCAATTTGAGAAAGGTGAAACCATTAACGTAACCGGCACATCGAAAGGCCGTGGTTTTGCGGGTGTTGTAAAGCGCCATGGTTTTAAAGGCGGGCCGGCATCTCATGGTCATAAAGATCAGTTGCGCATGCCTGGATCCATTGGTTCGGGCGGTGTACAAAAAGTTTTTAAAGGCCAGCGCATGGCGGGCCACATGGGAGATGCGCAGGTTACAGTTAAAAATTTACAAATTGTAGAAGTACGTGATGGGGGAATTTTGGCAATTAAAGGTGCCGTACCGGGCGCTCGCAATTCTATTCTTAAGATAAAAACCGTCTAATATGCCATCTGTAAAAATTTACAATGTAAATGGTGATGTTGTGGGACAGGCGGAATTATCCGATAATCATTTTGGAGTTAAACCAAAAAATGCCTTAGTCCACGAAGTTGTTGTAGCTCAGGAGGCTAACAGCAGAAACGCCGTTGCAAATACAAAAACCCGCGGAGAAGTATCCGGCGGTGGGAAAAAGCCATGGAAACAAAAAGGCACCGGAAGAGCTCGCCATGGATCCACACGTTCACCTATTTGGAAGGGTGGAGGCGTTACTTTTGGCCCTCGCGGTAACAGAAATTTTTCAGTTAAAATTAACCGTAAAACAAAGCAGAAGGTTTTGTTTATGGTGCTTTCAGACAAGGTAAATCACGAACAGTTGCTATTGATAGATGTATTGCCCATAGAAACACCAAAAACAGCAGTTGCAGCAAAATGGTTTAAACAACTTCCGGTTGGGCGCAGAACTATGGTTGTTACAGCCAAATCAAATCCCACTTTGTTGCGTATGGTTAAGAATTTACCGAATGTGCAATTAACAACCGTTAATGCATTGCACGTGGCTGATATGATTAAATTCCCAACAATTTTATTCGAAAAGGATGCTGTAGAGGCTTTTGAATCATTATATAAATAATCTATGGGTTTGTTTACTAAAAAAACATCCGACGACACAAGCAAGTCGGAAGAAGCAAAAAAGCCAAAGAAGGCAATGCCAAAAAAGGATGCTGGTGTTAATGATGAAATTTTAACTCCGGAATCTCAGGCTAACGCACCGGCTGTTAAGGCTAAAAAAGCAACGGCTATAAAAGCCGCCAAAGGCCAAGCAGGTGAATCGTATCGTGTATTGCTTTCTCCAAAAGTTAGCGAAAAGGCCGCGAATTTAGCATCGACAAACGTGTATGTGTTTAATGTACCCGTAACTGCAGAAAAAATTGAAATTGCAAATGCCGTTCAGAAACTGTATGGAGTAAAGGTTGTTGCTGTGCGCACAGCACGCGGGCAAGGTAAGCCGATTTACAGAGGTGTTAAAAAAGGCCGAAGAAATCAATGGAAAAAAGCGTTTGTTTCAGTTAAAAAAGGACAAACTATTGACCTGTACGAAGGAGTATAAAAATATATGCCGATTAAGAAGTACAAACCTACCACACCAGGGCGCCGTAAATCATCGGTGCAACGTTTTGATGATGTCACGGCAACAAAACCGGAGAAATCATTAACACGCCCATGGAAAGAACGAGGTGGACGCAGCCTTGGACGTATTACGGTTCGCCATCGTGGCGGAGGCCATAAAAAACAATATCGTGTTATCGATTATCTTCGTGAAAAGTTCGATATCCCGGCTGTAATAAAAACAATAGAATACGATCCACATCGTGGAGCGCGTATCGCTCTTGTTGCGTATGCGGATGGTGTTAAGCGGTATATAATTGCTCCTGATGCTGTAAAAGTTGGTGATAAAATAATAACCACAAAAACTGCGGATGTAGAAATGCAGGTGGGTAATCGTTTACCACTCGAGAGAATTCCTCTTGGTGCGGTTGTGCATGCTGTGGAATTGGAACCAAACAGCGGAGCCAAGATTGCTCGTGGTGCCGGCGCATCGATTCAGCTTATGGCAGTAGAAGGCAAATATGCCACTTTAAAGATGCCATCGGGTGAAATCAGAAACGTTAGTCGTAAGTGCATGGCTACAATAGGTACAGTATCAAATCAAGATTGGCGTTTGGTTCGTTGGGGTAAAGCCGGCAGAACTCGTTATCGCGGTATTAAGCCAACTGTTCGCGGTAAAGTTATGAATCCGGTAGATCACCCGCATGGTGGTGGTGAAGCTAAAAATCCTATTGGTATGAAGCATCCAAAAACTCCTTGGGGCAAACCGGCTCTTGGTGTTAAGACGCGCCGTAAGAATCGCCAATCTGACAGTTTAATTTTGCAGCGTCGCCGCAATAAACGTAAGAAATAACTGAATATGTCTAGAAGTTTAAAAAAAGGATTGTTTACAGATCCAAAATTGCTTGCCAAAGTTGCAAAGCTGAATCAAACGGATAAAGTTGTGATCAAGACATGGTCTCGTTCATCAACAATAACACCGGAAATGGTTGGTTTTACATTTGGGGTTCACAACGGTAAAGCGCATTTGCCGGTTTACGTGCAAGAAAACATGGTTGGCCATAAATTGGGTGAGTTTTCTCCTACACGTAAATTTGTACGCCATGGCGGTAAGATGCAAAAAACCATGGAACAAGGTAAAAAATAATATTATAAATATATGGAAGTAATCGCTAAATTAAATCGCCTCCGAATGTCACCAAGAAAAGTCCGTTTAGTAGCCGGGCTTATAAGGCGTATGAAAATCGCAGAAGCTGAAACGCAGCTAAAGTTTTTGAATAAAGCTGCGGCCGAGCCCATGCTTAAACTTTTGCTTAGCGCCAAAGCTAATGCCGAGCACAATCATAAATTGGATCCAAATACACTTTGGATATCACATTTAACTGTTGATGGCGGAAAGACTTTAAAACGATGGAGACCGCGTGCATACGGAAGAGCGGGCGCTATTAGAAAACGCACCAGCCATATCACTTTGAAACTTTCCGACGGGCCAAGACCGGAAAAGAAGACTAAAAAAGCATATGTGCCTCGCAATGCAAAAAATGTAAAACCGGCAACAAAGGCCAAGGTAGAAGCTAAAAAAACTGAGAATCAAGAGTAATCTTCAATATAATTATAATCTATGGGACATAAAGTTCATCCAAAAGCATTTCGCATCGGAACGACCACAACATGGCCGTCGAAGTGGTTTGCGCGAAAACAGACGTATCGCTCGCAAATTGAGCAGGATCATGAGATTCGTGCGTTTTTTCGCAAACAACTGAAAGATGCCGGGTTGGCCAATATAATAATCGAGAGATCAAGAGGCACTTTGGCAATCACGCTTACAACAGCGAAACCGGGTGTTGTTATCGGCCACTCGGGTTCGGGTATTGAAGATCTTAAAAAGAAATTCATGCACGAGTTTTACAGGGGTAAAAAAGTTCAATTGCAATTGAATGTACAGGAAGTTGCTAAAGCCGGTTTGGAATCAGCTGTGGTTTGCGGGCAGGTTATCTCGGATATAGAGAAGCGTATGCCTTTTAGACGTGTATTAAAGCAAACTATAGAAAGAACAAAAAAAGCCGGAGCATTAGGAGTTAAGATTTCCGTTTCAGGGCGTTTAAACGGCGCAGAAATTGCGCGAAGAGAATGGTTATCATGGGGTAAAATTCCTTTGTCAAATTTGCGCGCGGATATAGATTACTATCAAGATTTTGCCAAAACTCAAATGGGAGCGATTGGTGTAAAAGTTTGGATTTACAGAGGTGATGTTTTTGCAAAAGATAGATTACAGAAGTATCAGCCAAGTACACCGCGCAACCAACACCCCAGGGGGCAGGCACGCGGAGCAAGGCAAGAGGCTCAGGTATCTTAATATAAAAGTAAATTATGTTAATTCCACGAAAAGTAAAACATAGAAAATGCCACAAAGGACGCGGAAGAAATATCCGTATAGCTTCGGATAAGATCACTTTGGCATTTGGACCTTTCGGCTTAAAAGCCGTTACAGGTACATGGCTCACATCCAGGCAGATTGAATCTTGCCGCCGTGTATTAACCAGATACACAAGACGCGGAGGTAAAATTTGGATCAGAGTTTTTCCTGATAAACCAATTTCCAAAAAAGGTAACGAAATCCGCATGGGTGGAGGTAAAGGATCTGTAGATCATTATGTGGCCGTTATCCGCCCCGGGACAGTGTTGTTTGAAATGGATGGTATTCCGGAAGATAAAGCTAAGCAGGCATTAACAGATGCGGCTTATAAATTGCCATGTAAGGCGGTTTATATTGTTAAAGAATTCTAAATATGAAAATTAAGGATTTAAAACAATTAACCAAAGCGGAATTGCTGACTCGCGTATCAACTCTCCGAGGAATTATTCGTGATTTACGTTTTACGGTTACAACAAGACAGCACTCCAAGGTTAGGGATTTACGAGAGGCTAAAAAGGAGTTGGCGGTTATTCTTACACTTTTAAACCAAGAAGATAAAAGTACTGAAATCACTAAAGAATTAGAATCGTAATATGGAAAAAGAAACCACACAAAATAGCACTGCCGCAAAACGCAGGCTCCGGGGAACGGTAGTTTCCACCAAGATGGCTAAAACCATTACGGTTCGAGTTGATCGTTCCGTAAGACATCCCAAATACGGAAAAACCTATAATGTTTCAAAAAAATACAAGGCACATGATGAAAGAGGCGAGGCTCATATGGGTGATCTTGTAGAGATTATGGAGATAAGGCCGCTTTCCAAAGATAAACGCTATATATACGCGCGTACCATTACGCCGGCTATTGCATAATTAAACGCTTATGATTCAACACAGATCAATGTTACAAGTGGCAGATAACAGTGGAGCAAAAAAGCTTCAGTGTATTCGAGTACTTGGCGGATATAAAAAGCGTACGGCCGGCGTTGGTGAAATAATAACCTGCGTAGTAAAAGAGGCTATACCTCATGGAACCGTTAAAAAATCGGATATTGTACACGCTGTTATAGTAAGAACCCGCAAAGAAACCAGGAGACCAGACGGCACATATATACGTTTTGATGATAATGCAGCGGTTATAGTGGATAAAAAGAATAAAGAGCCAAAAGGTACTCGTATTTTTGGCCCGGTTGCACGTGAATTACGCGGACAGGGTTACATGAAAATTGTTTCTTTAGCTCCTGAAGTTTTGTAAAAATATGATTAAATTCCGAATCAAAAAAGGCGACACGGTAACGGTAATCGCCGGCAAAGATAAAGGTAAGGTAGGAAAAGTTATGCAAGCTTTTCCGGCTATGAATCGTGTTGTTGTAGAGGGGGTAAACCAGTGCAAGCGACACCTTAAGCCCCAACGCCGTGGAGATAAAGGCCAGATAGTTGAGTTTTTTATGCCAATTAACGCATCGAATGTTATGTTACAGGATGCTACCGGTAAAAAACTTCGCCATGATAAACGAGTTCAAGAATAAAGTATATGAATTTAAAAGAACGCTACAATAAAGAAATCGCAACCAATCTGAAAAAAGAATTGGGTGAAGAGAATATGATGGCTGTGCCCAAGATTCTCAAGGTTTCGGTTTCTGTTGGTATTTCCGCCAACCAAAAAGACTCAAAATATTTTGAGACGGTTGAACAGGTTTTATCACGTATCACCGGGCAGAAACCGGTTGAGGCAAAAGCCAAAAAATCCATTGCGGGATTTAAAATTCGTGATGGCATGCTGGTAGGCAAGCACGTTACATTGCGCGGAGAAAAGATGTGGTCGTTTTTAGAGAAACTGGTAAATATTACATTCCCTCGCGTAACGGATTTTAGAGGAATATCAGACAAGGTAATAGATAAAACAGGCAACCTTTCAGTCGGCTTTAAAGAATATTTACCTTTTCCGGAAATCAGTCCCGATGAAGTAGAGCGGGTATGCGGCGTTCAGGTTACTGTTACAACCAATGCGGGCTCTTATGAGCGCGGACTCGCATTGTTTAAAGCATTGGGCTTTCCATTTCAAAAAAAATAATCTATGGCAACTGAGAATCAAATCGCCAAATCACGGCGTGAACCCAAATATTCCACTCGCTCGCAAAACAGATGTTGGCGCTGTGGCCGCAAGCATGGCTATATTAGAGACTTCGGTCTTTGCCGCATTTGTTTTAGAGAGCTTGCGTTAAAAGGGGATTTACCCGGAGTTAAAAAATCAAGCTGGTAAAAAATGTATGAATACTGATCCAATATCCGATCTTCTGACACGTTTGCGCAATGCGCAAATGGCAGGTCATGATGCAGTTAACGCGCCTTCAAGCAAGGTCAAAGTTGCGATAGCAAAAATTCTGAAAGAGGAAGGCTATCTTAGCGAAGTCAATGTATACCAAGAAGGCCCAAAGGCAACATTACACGTGGGCTTGATTTATGATGGTAGAAAACCGAAAATCCGCTCCATTAAGCGTATATCGACTCCGGGACGACGCGTTTATCGAAAATCGACTGAATTACCTCGTGTGTTATCTGATATGGGAATTGCCATTGTTTCGACTTCGGCAGGCCTCATGACCAATAAAACCGCACGTAAACGTCATTTAGGCGGTGAAATTATTTGTGAAATATTCTAAAGCTTATGTCTCGTATTGGAAAATTACCTATTAACATCCCCGACGGAGTAGAATGTACTCAGAAAGATGGGAGCATGTCCGTTAAAGGGCCCAAGGGTTTGGTAACGGTTCATGTACCCAAAGGAGTAATAATTACTCAAGATGCGGCGAATAAAACCATTACGGTTAATGTTTCGAATCAGGAAGATGGCAAAGAACGCGCTCTTTGGGGATTGGCGCGACAGTTGGTTGCAAATGCTGCAGTCGGAGTTGTAACGCCGTTTCAAAGATCGTTGGAATTTGTTGGTGTTGGTTTCAAAGTGGAGATTCAGGGTCGTAATGTAAAAATGGATGTTGGTTTTTCGCATTCGGTTATATTTGAACTGCCTGAAGGTGTTGATGGATCGGTTGAGAAAAATGTACTGACACTAACGAGTGTAGATAAGCAATTGGTTGGTGAAACAGCTGCTAGAATCAGAAAGATTCGCAAACCAGAGCCATATAAAGGCAAGGGTATTAAATATACCGATGAGGTTGTAAGGCGCAAGGCCGGTAAAACCGCTGGTAAATAAGTAAAACGTTTATGAATAAAATGAAGCAAAAACAAGAGCAGCGAGTACGCAGAATAAAGCGAGTCCGCTCTAAGATTGTAGGAACAAGCGAGCGCCCGCGTTTAGCTGTTTTTAGATCATTGAAGCATATATCAGTACAGGTTATAGATGATGTCAGTGGTAAAACTTTGGCTGCAGCTCATGATAAGGATTTAAAAGAGAGCAAAGCGACAAAAGTTGAAAAAGCTCATGAGCTTGGCAAACTTATAGCGGAACGTGCCAAAGCTAATAAAATTGAAGCTGTGGTTTTTGACCGCAGAGATAAGCGTTTTCATGGTCGAATTAAAGCGGTAGCCGAAGGAGCACGCGAGGGAGGACTTGTTTTCTAAAAATACTATTTATGACTGACGAGGCAACAACAAAGCAGCCGCAAACAGAAGCGGCGCCAGAGGTAAAAGCAGAGGTTAAACCCGATGCTAAACCGGAAGCGGAAGTAAAGACTCCAAAAACGGAGCCAGATGCTTCTAAATCTTCGGATGCGAGAAAGCCGAATTCACCAAGGTTTACTCCGGCTAACCGCAATAAGCGCCCGGGTGCAGGCGGCAGAGGAGGCAGACCGGGTGGACGCGGAAGAAACGATAGACGTGGACCAAAAGCCGATGTTCCGGCGGAATCCGATTATGAGGAGAAGAATATTGAGATCTCCAGGGTTACGCGTGTTACAAAAGGTGGAAAACGCATGAGGTTTCGTGTTTTGGCTGTTATCGGTAATCACAAAGGACGTGTTGGTTTTGGAATGGCTAAAGGTTTGGATGTTCAGTCCGCCATGGGCAAGGCAACAACGAGAGCTCGAAAAGCGCTTATCAATGTACCTATTACCTATGAAACAATTCCACATCCTATTCGTGTAAAATACGGAGCGGCGGAAATAATCATGAAGCCGGCGCCTAAAGGAACCGGTGTAAAAGCCGGCGGACCGGTGCGTACCACTTTGGAACTTGCGGGTATACCAAACATTACAGCAAAAATTTTAGGAACAACCAATAAAGTAAGCAATGTAAAAGCTGTATTTAAAGCACTTGCCGCGCTCGAAGCTCCAAAAAAGAAAGCCAAAGAAGGTGAAAAGCCGGAAGTGAGTGAAACTGAAACAACTAAAGCATAAATATGATTGAGAAGCATAATTTAAAACCGGCTCGCGGTTCCAGAACAACCGTTAAAAGAGTCGGCCGTGGCAATGCCTCCGGGTTGGGTAAAACAGCAGGACGCGGGCATAAAGGCCAGCGCGCCCGTTCGGGTGGACGCAACAAATTAAAGCTCAAAGGATTAAGAGCGATGGTTTTAGCTTTTCCTAAAAAGAGAGGTTTTAAATCAACTTATCCAAATGTTGAGACTTTGACTTTGGGTAAAGTTGCCGCTAATTTTAAGCCAACCGAAGTGGTTACATTGGAAGAGCTAAAGAAAAAACAATTAGTTCCAAAATCCGCAAAAGTCGCTAAAGTTGTTTTGGGTGGAGAAGCCAAATCAGCGGTTAATCTTAAAGGAATTAAAACATCAGTTACTGCCAAAGAAGCTATAGAAAAAGCCGGGGGAACTGTAAAATAATTAAGAATTAAGAATTAAGAATGCAGGAGGTGTAGAAGTTTTTCTGGCTGAGCTCTGTCAATCGTGATAAAGTTTGAATTACAAAATTATTATGTGGGAAAAATTATTTAGGGCTTGGAAAGTTAAAGAAGTGCGTAATGGTTTGCTATTCGTGCTGGCCATGATGGTGCTTTTTCGAATAACTGCTCATATCCCTTTGCCGGGTGTTGATTTGGTGGCGCTCAGACAGTTTTTTGATGCTAATGAAGTTTTGGGAATGTTGAGTTTGTTTTCCGGAGGAACCATTAGCAATTTTTCGGTTGTTGCGCTTGGTGTTGCGCCTTATATTACATCCAGCATTATTTTTCAGCTTTTAGTAATGATTGTTCCAAAGCTTGAAGAAATACAAAAAGAGGGTGAACAAGGGCGTCAGAAGATTCAAAAATGGACACGTTGGTTAACCGTGCCGCTTGCAGTTTTGCAATCATTTGCTTTAATTTCTTTGTTAAAGCAATCACAAGTACAAATTTTAACCGATTCCTCGTTGTTTTATATGGTAGCTTTGATTGCAACGGTAACAGCGGGAACCGTGTTTTTAATGTGGATGGGTGAACTCATAACGGAAAAGAAAGTTGGTAATGGTATCTCGCTTATGATTTTTGCCGGTATTTTAGCCAGCTTACCGCAGTCTGTTTCACAGTTTGCGGCAACATATGATTCATCTCAGTGGCTGTTTGTACTTATGTATGTTGCGGTTGGTTTGTTGACCGTTGTTGGAGTTGTTTTTGTTAATGAGGCTGAACGCAAAATTCCGGTGCAATACGCAAGGCAGGTAAGAGGTGTAGGGTCTTTATCGGGTGGAGTTTCCACTCATTTACCTTTAAAGCTAATAATGGCCGGTGTTATTCCAATTATCTTTGCAATTTCGTTAATGCTTTTCCCATCACTTATAGCGCAATTTTTTGTGAGCGCTAAAACAGAATGGTTGGCTGAGGCAGCGCGCTGGGTATTGGCAACCATGCAGGTGCAGTGGATTTACGGAATGCTTTACTTTGGTTTGGTTTTTGTCTTTACCTATTTTTACACTTCGGTTATTTTTCATCCGGATCAAATTGCGGAAAATTTACAAAAACAAGGAGGTTTTATCCCCGGCATACGCCCGGGCAGGCCAACAGCCGAGTATTTGCAGGTTGTTATTAATCGATTGAATTTATTCGGAGCTTTGTTTTTAGGATCAATTGCCGTTATGCCGATTGTTATTCAAGGCACAGGCGGGTCTGCGGCGCTCGCGATAGGCGGTACATCACTTTTGATTATAGTTTCGGTGGTTATTGAATCGGTTAAGCAAATTGAAGCACAGGTAACGATGAGGCAGTACGATAGTTATTAATAACCAATAATCAAATACCAATAATCAATGAAGGAGTCGAGCTCAGCTCGATTCTTTTATATTGCCACATAACTCGTTAAGAACGTTTAAACGTTATGAACGTAAATAACAAATAATAAAGATCGAGGATTACTCGGTCTTTTTAGTTATTAACTACATAACTCGTTATGAACGTTAAGAACAGCCTGCCCCTTTGGATAATGGGGTTATGAACGTACATAGTGATGAACGTTTTGTGGTTGTGTGTTAAGATGATTGAGCTTTATGACAAAGGCGTTAGAGGGTGACAAACCAATGTGGCAATTTAGTTATGCATTTGCGTGTGCCAATGTTTTTTTGGTGACTTTGTTAGCGCATCGGTTTTTAACAATAAATTTATACATTTTGCCAACAGAAGTTTTTTGGATAGAGACTGTGCTTGGGGTGGTGCTTATTTGCCTCATGATACTTTCGATGGTGCGGAAAAAAGTTTCAACAATGTGGTGGGAAGTAATGTTAATTGTGATAGCTTTTGCGGGTGTTTGGATTTTTGCGATATCGCTTTTACCAATGTGGAAGGCAGTACTTTTTGCGTCTGTATTAACGGTTGTAGCTTTTTTTTGGCAAAATGCATATGCTTCCAATTTGTTTTATTTGATTGGTTCCATAGGAATCGGACTGCTCGCTACATGGAATTTTTCTGAATTGGTTATGGTTGTTTTAGCGAGTGGGGTTTTGCTTTACGATTATTATCGATCTAAAGAGATGGGAATGGCGACACTGTATTTTGAAGCCAGAAAATCGGGGCTAGTGCCGGGTATATTATTGCCGATTAATATTATAGGCTGGATAAAATCAAAAAATCAGGTTTGGAGGCCCGGTGAAGGCCAAGTTGTTGGAATTTTGCCGTTTATAGCTCTTGTTGGATTGTGTTTTCATGTTCTTGTAGGGTTTTCTGTTTGGCACTTTTTATTTTTTTGCATTTTTGTTATTGTGTTTGGGCTTTGGTTTGGAATAGATGCAAAGTATAGGCTTAGAAGCTGGGTTTTTTTGGGAAGTTCCATTTTAATTTTTTCAATTTTTTATATAGTTGATTTGCTATGAAGCAAAAAAATCTTCAGGCGATTATATTTGGTCCGCAGGGATCCGGAAAAGGCACGCAGGGCTTGTTGTTAGCCGAGCGTTTTAATGTACCCTTAATCGGCGCAGGGGATTTGTTTAGAGCGGAAATGTCTCAGCAATCTACTTTGGGTAATTTGGTATCGCAATATGTAACACAAGGTCTGCTTGCTCCGGATGATCTGGTAGACGCGGTTGTGGCCAGGCAATTGAAAAAAGTGGATTTAAGCAAAGGATATATTTTGGATGGATATCCCAGGAACGTTGAACAAGCAATGCATTTGGATAAATTGGTTAAAATTAAATTAGCGGTGCAAATTAAAATAAGCGATGATGAGGCTGTAATCAGGTTGAGCGGCAGGAAGCAATGTGTAAAATGTAAAACGATTTATCACGATAAGTATGCACAACCAGCAAAAAAAGGTTTTTGTTCTTTATGCGGTGAGCCGATAGTGCAAAGAGCTGATGATACGGAAAAAGTGATAATGCAAAGATTAAAAGCCTATCATTTATTAACCGCGCCCATGGCATCTTATTATAGGCAAAAGGGTATATTGCTTACTGTAAACGGTGAACAACCGATTCAGTACGTTTTTGAGGATATTATCAATAAAATTGCAAAACTGGGGTTTTTACCTTAATATTCGTTTTTAACGTTTGTAACGTTTATAACGAGTTCAGCAGCAGTTTAGTGATACATCGTTAACTCGTCATAAACGTTAAGAACGTTATGAGCGTAATTTATGATCAAATTAAAAACAGCGGAGGAGATAGAAAAGATGAAGCGTGGCGGTGAAATACTGTCGCGAACTTTGAGTTTGATTGCCAAAGCGTGCGTACCCGGAGCCAATACGGAGGATTTGGATAAAATAGCTCGTGATGAATTTGAGAAAGCCGGCGGTAAAGCATCGTTTTTGAATTATCAAATTCATAGTTTTGACCCACCCTACCCATCCGCAGTTTGTATCTCAATCAACGATGAGGTTGTACATGGGCCGGCGACGCCAAATAGAGTAATAAAAGATGGTGATGTGGTGAAGTTGGATATTGGGCTTTGGTATGAGGACATGGCAACCGATATGGCTTGTACGGTTTTGGTCGGCAACGTGCCCGAGGTTGCTCGTGAGTTATCTACGGAAACAAAGAAAGCATTGCAAATGGCACTCGAGACGATTCATGAAGGGTCTTGGTTGCATGACATTGGGAAAACAATTCAAGATTATTTAGAGCCAAAAGGTTTTGGGGTTGTGAGAGATTTGGTGGGGCATGGTGTTGGGCATGGAGTACACGAAGAACCGCAAATTCCGCATTATCACGATAGGCGAATGCGAGCCATAAAACTTAAAGCCGGGATGTGCCTTGCAATCGAGCCTATGGTTACAGCCGGTGATTGGCAGGTAACACAAAAAGATGACGGTTGGACGATTGTTACACTGGATAAATCTTTAGCCGCGCATTGGGAGGTAACTATTGCGGTGACGCATGATGGTTACGAGTTGATTACGCCGTGGCCAACCACATAGTACATGGTCCTAGGTACATGGCCCTGGTTACTTAAGTCAAAGCCAGGACCATGTACCTAGGACTTAGGACGAAATATGAGAATATTAGGAATCGATTATGAAAAAAGTTATACGTAGTTTGTGTTATTTTGCCAAGTCACCGAATGAATCGATTTTGGAACGTCTAGATGTTTTAGAGAAGAAGCTGAAGACTGCGGGTTTTGTTATTCAGACAAAGCGTCTTTGCGTTTCCGATCAGTCGATTCGCGTTTTAAATTCGTTGGTAAAAGACGAGAATATTCTTTTAAGTATCGGTTCGGTTGATGAAGTTGCGCTGGAAAAACAATTTGATGAGTTTATTGATATCGACCGATGTTCGTTGAATTTGGATTTAACAAATTCAGATATTGGTTTGAATCAAGTTGAATATTTATTGAGAATAATAAAGCGGAAAGCTTCGAAAACTTTTAATTTTGCTTATACTTTCAATAATTCTCCATCCAGTCCATATTTTCCATCAGCCGTTTACGAGAAGGATGGTTTTTCGATTGGATTACAGCCCACGGATTTGGCAGTTGGTTGCACAACCTTGGAAGAATGGCTTGAAAGAATGAAAACAGTTTGGCAAGAAATATATGATTTGTTTGCTGATGAAGAAGATTTTTTAGGAATTGATTCATCTATTGCTCCGCTTTTTGAAGGTGATAGTAGTTTGGTTGAGTTTGTACGAAGAATTTACGGTTCATTTGATGCATCGGTTTTAACTGATAGTTATTTGAAGATGACAAAGTTTATTAAGGACGAAAACCCTAAACCGATTGGCTTATGCGGTTTAATGCTTCCTTGTTTAGAGGATTTTGAATTAGCTAAGGAATACGATGACGAAAGATTTTCGATAGAACGTAATTTGTTTTTGTCACTTCATTCAGGATTGGGGATCGATACTTATCCAATCGGCATCGATGAATCACCTGAAAGAATTTTAAATATTTTGAAAGTTGTGCAAGGATTGTCGAATAAACACAAAAAAGCTTTATCAGTACGTTTTGTATCAGATGGAAAATCCCGCATCGGAGAAAAGACAGATTTTCAAAACCAATATTTAAAAGATGTTCTTATTAGACCACTATAGAAAATATGAGTGAGGAAATAGTTCCAATACAAAGAATCGAAAATAAGATTTATGTGATACGCGTTCAAAAGGTGATGATGGATTTTGATTTGGCGGAATTGTACGGGGTTGAGACAAGGGTTTTGAATCAAGCCGTGAAAAGGAATTTGGATCGTTTTCCCGAGGATTTTATGTTTACTTTGAAATCAGAAGAGCTTGAAAATTGGAGATCACAAATTGTGACCTCCAACGCATGGGCAAAAATGGGTTTAAGAAGACCACCAATGGTTTTTACGGAACAAGGCATTGCAATGTTATCAAGTGTTTTGAGAAGTAAGCGGGCAATAGCTGTAAATATTCAAATAATGAGGACATTTACCAAGTTTAGAGAGATGTTACAAAATCATGAGGATTTGCGATTAAAACTAGAGGTTATGGAAAAGCGTTATGATGAACAGTTTAAAATTGTTTTTGATGCAATTAAGCAATTACTGGAAACTGATGTGGAGGAACCTCCACAGATCGGTTATCGTGAAAAATAGTGTAAATAAATAATAAAGTTGGAATCGCTTCGCGATATTATTTAGATAAAACCATAGACGTTGGACATTTGACGTTTGACATGCGACGATAAGTTTATGAGAATACTCGGAATCGATTATGGCGAGCGCAAAGTTGGTATCGCCCTCGGAGACACGGAATCACGGATTGCCAGTCCGTGGATGATTTTGGATAATCAGGGTCATGGTGAATTGTTGAAACAGATTAAACTTGTTGTAGAGAATGAAGGCGTGGAGCGGGTTGTAATTGGGATACCTCGCGATACACGCGATTTGTCGCAGGATTCAAAACAGGCGCAAGCGGTGAGAACTTTTATCGAGGATTTGCGAACTATCAATATTCCCGTGGATGAAGTGAATGAGATGCTGACCACGGCAGAGGCACAACACTCGATGCATGCATCCGGTTCCAAAGCGGAGGATGATGCAATCGCAGCCGCGATACTCCTACAGACGTATTTGGATAAACAAAAATAATTATTTCGTCCTAAGTACATGGTCCTAAGTCCTGGCTCCGATTAAAGCCAGGACCATGTACCCAGGACCATGGACGATTTATGAGTTATATAAGAGATCAAGTTGTGGTTTTAAAGAAGATGTCGATTCGGGAGTGGGATCGGCAGTATTTTTTGTATGGCAAAGAGCATGGACTTTTGTATGCGGTGGCGCGCGGTGCCATGAAGTTATCGGCCAAGCAAGCATCGCAATTGGAGCCCTTCACCTTTGCGGATGTGATGATTGCCAAGGGTAGGGCTTACGACCATCTGGCAGTCGCTGTGCGTGGGAAGGCGAATAAGAGGTTTAATGCGGTTGGGGCATATGCTGTGGCAGGGGCTTTTTCCGATCTTTGTTTGAAGCTCCTCAAGCCCGGAGTGGCGGATGAGAGGATTTACAGATTATGGGAGGAATTAGCGGGTATTTTGGCACAATTTAAGGTCGAAATTTCGCCCGTACGAGCTCAGATGGTGTTTTCAGCGGTAAGTCTTCGTTTGCTGGATTTATTGGGGTATGGACCCTATTTTAGGGCTTGCGCGCATTGCGGGCAGGTAACAGGGCCGACCGAGGTTTACTATGCTCCGGATAGGAATGGGCTTATTTGTGTGGACTGCCGACCAAGCGTCACCGAGGCTCTCATAAGGGTGCCGGCGCATGCCATGAATTTGATGCAATTTCTCCGCTCGGCATCGCTTACGGATGTCATGAGAGTGACAGCGCAGGTTGATTTAATCGAAACTGTGATTGTGATGACCAGGGAGATTTGTAAGCATGCTCCTCTAGATCGCGAGCCTCATGGATTCCGCTCGATCGCGGAATTAATAACCAATCACCAAGCTCCAATAACCAATTAATAACCAAACTTGAAATAACCAATCACCAAGTTCCAATATCCAATAAATAATCAATAACTATAAATTCAGTTCATAAAGTTTATAAAGTTTGTAAAGTAGTTACCGGGTTGATGGGTTTTATAAACTTTATAAACTTTTAACTTTACAAACTAATTTTATTGACCAAGATACAAATATCTACCAAACATCAATCAATGACCAAACTTGAAATAACCAATGACCAAGTTTCAATAATCAATTAATAAACGGATACTACTAGAGAGGTAGGGATTTGACGGTGGTTTAATCAAATGTGACATCTGAACTCGTTATGAACATTATGAACGATATAACCGTAAAACTATGTTTATTGGGCACTTACCAGCGGGTTACATTTTAACTAAAACTCTTCAGAAAAAGTTGGGTACATCAAAGTATCTATTTTTTGGTTTGTTGGGAAGTGTGATTGCTGATATTGATATTTTATATTTTTATTTGATTGATAATCGGCAGAATTTGCATCATGGATATTGGATTCACATTCCGTTTTATTGGATGATGATTACGCTAGTTACGATTTTATTTTTTTGGATATTAAAAAAGAAAGATTATATAATCGCGTCGATAATATTTTTTAGCAATATTTTTTTGCATTTGTTTTTAGATACAATCGTTGGAAAAGTTGAATGGTTGTATCCGCTAACGGATAAAGGTTATTATTTATTTGATGTACCGGCGGTTTATGATTTTTGGGTTTGGAATTTTGTGTTTCACTGGACTTTTTTGTTTGAGGTTGGATTGGTGGTTTGGGCGGTTGTTTTGTTTGTGAAGAGTAAAACTGAAAGTTCGACAAATAAAACCCTCTAAATCTCCCTTGTCAGGGCGACTTGTAAACCTTGCAACAGCCCCCTGACAAGGGGGTTTGGGGGTTGTGCCAAACAACGTCATCAATTAGCTATGAAAGTCCTGCCAATCAGGATCGAAGGTATGTATGCTATGAACGTCAAACAGTTTGACTAGTTTAAGTTTTTCCGCCACAATTTGATGCATTATGGCAAATTTTATATCTGAGTTTTCCGAGCTCGTGGGGCAACGAGTGACAATTAAAGGTTGGGCGTACAATGTGCGTTCGAGTGGGAAGATTGCTTTTTTGCAGATTCGCGATGGATCGGGTTTTGTGCAGGCTGTTGTGGTGCAAGCGGCGGTTGATGAGAATAGCTGGAAAGTTGCATCGGAAGCCACTTTAGAGTCGTCGGTTGTTGTGACGGGTGAGGTTACAAAACATCCAAAACAAGATGGTGTTTATGAGTTGCAGGTTGCGAAGCTGGAATTGGTGCAGAAGGCGGAGGAATACCCAATCGGCAAGAAAGAGCATGGACCGGATTTTTTATTGGATAACCGTCATCTTTGGTTGCGCGCTCCATCGCAGTGGGCAATTCAGCGCGTGCGTGATGAAATTATTGCGGCAACTTATGATTGGTTTCATGAACATGGATTTACAAAAATGGATTCACCAATTTTGACTCCGAGTGCTTGCGAGGGAACAACAGATTTGTTTGAGGTGGATTATTTTGAAGAACGAAAAGCTTATTTGTCACAATCAGGTCAGTTATATCTCGAAGCGGCAATTGCATCTGTTGGAAGATGTTTTGATTTTGGGCCGGTGTTTCGTGCCGAGAAATCAAAAACTCGCAGACACTTAACCGAGTTTTGGATGATGGATGCGGAGATGGCTTTTGTAGAGCATGAAGAAAATTTGAAAATTCAGGAAGAGTTGGTATCTTACATTGTAAAAAGAGTGCTCGAGAATCGCGAAGCAGAGTTGAAGATTCTTGAGAGAGATATTGAGCCTCTCAAGAAAGTTCAAGCTCCGTTTGAGCGGATGACTCATGCTGAGGCTATTGCTATCTTGCGAAAGCAGGGGAGTGATATTGGCGATATGGATGATTTGGGAGCTGATGATGAGACAACACTGACTAAGATGTATGAAAAGCCAATTTTTATTGAGAAGTATCCGTCTGCTGTAAAAGCGTTTTATATGAAACGTGATCCGGCTGACCCAACACGTGTGTTGAATGCTGATCTTTTAGCGCCCGAGGGTTATGGAGAAGTTATTGGTGGAAGCCAGCGTGAGGATGATTATGATGAATTGTTAAAAAGAATTCGCGAGCATAATTTGCCGGAAGAAGCGTTTAGTTGGTATTTGGATCTGCGCAAGTATGGATCGGTTCCGCATAGCGGATTCGGTTACGGACTTGAACGTCTCGTAGCCTGGATTTGTGGTTTGCATCATGTACGTGAGACGATTCCGTTTCCACGGTTGATGAATAGATTGGAACCGTAGAACGATTCCCCCTCCTCGCTTTAATTATTATAATCGCGATTCCTCCCCCTTTATTAAAGGGGGTTTAAGTTGTGTCGAGCTAGGCTCGATTCTTTTGTATAAGAATATAATCGAGTTAGTCTCGGTAATCGTGTGAACCCCACTACGCCCTTCGATAAACTCAAGACTACGAGGGGCACGGTCAAGGTTTGGCAATTGACAAAACAGTGTTTTTGTTGTTTACTTAGAGCGTTCTTTCTTAATGGGACTTTTTTGTTTGCCTAACAAAGGAGTAGAAATGGGCACCCCAATACTGAGATCGAATCATGTTACACCGGCACCACAACGCTCCAAGCCGGTTAAGTTCGGTAAAGAGGATACGGGGGTGAGACAGATTCCAAGGCCGGTTGCGGAATTTTCCGCGCCGGTTATTACAGCGAAGGATTTGCGTTTACCGCAGGATGGGTTGGTGCGAGGTATTGCATCCATGGAGGCAAAAAAATATCATTCATGGCCCGGGTTTACCCGCACCGCGAGGATCATTCGGAAGTATTGTGGGCTCGCAATGGGCTTCTATGATCATGAGCTCCAAGTTGAGCAATACATATATCTTCAACTAAAAAGAGTTGTAGATGTTCGTTTCGAGACTCTTGATTCGTTACAGAGGAGGCTTACCGAGTACTCTGAGCAAATTTCTTGGATGGAGCAGAATGTTCGGCACGCAAATGCCGAGCTTAAGAACCTCAAGAAGAAGCGCGCCGGAATCGAACGCGATATCAAGCGACGTAATGTTCATGGCGACGGTGAGCCGGCAATTGGCTGGAGGCGTTGGCTCGAGATGGAGGCGGAACGTGCAATCGACGATATCCGCATTTACATGCTCGAGATCGCATGCAACGGTAAGTTTTTGCGCAAGGCTAGCCATGCGGATTACCTGGTTGTGCTTGGTAATGTGCACGGCTATCCAAGCCGTAAGTTTATGCTTATCGTGGACCCGGCATCCAAGCGCAAGCTGGTGGTAACCATCAAAACTCCGCGTGAGTACCGCCGTGGTTTGAAACGTTTTATGCGCGATGGCAGCGGGTACAGAAATGAACCTCAACAACAAAAAGGACAGCGCAAACGTACGCGCCGCTCCAAAACTCCGATGATCGTCTCTAAGACAGTTCATTGATCTCATACCCTCGTGCATATGAGGGTTTTTAAATACCAAAAATAATACATGTTGTAAGTCTTTTGTTCGGATAGTAAACTTTAAGTGTTATGCCCAAAGAAAAGGTAAAGGATAAGATTGTGGAAAATAGGCAAGAGGGTTTACATTGGTTTTTTAAACGAATGGTCGCGGTTTTTGCGACTTTTTTTGTAGTGATAGGCGTGGCGCTGATTGGCTTATTGGCTAGAGATACGATGCCGGAAATGCTTGATGAGATTGTTAACGCAACCTCTACAGAGATTTTTGTACCGGCTTTTTTATTGGTAAATAAAGAATCAGCCTCTATTTATACAATTGATGGAGAATATGTTAGGGATTTAACTTGGCCAAATGATACGAATATTTTTGATAAACCCATATCGCAGTTAAAGGGTGTAGATTTAAACTCGGGAAAAACCGTTTGGCTAGCCGGGGGGTTTAGTATGGCAACAGGCACGGAGTTTCGTTCACCTGACGGCAGAAGAGAGGCGAGGCTTGCACCAAAGCGCAGGGATGGATCGATTCCTTTGATAATAAGCTATGGGAGTGATGATGATGTGCGAATTTTGAGATTTGGCGGGGGCTTAATAAAAGATATCGAACCGGTTGGCTGGATGGGAGATAAGAGTTTTATTTTCTTGGGTAATGTTACAGGAACAAAATCAATATTTTTGCTGGATTTGGGTAGTTCTGTGAGTTATGTAGCACCGACTAAAGATACGGCTTGGGATTACAAAATAAATGGTAAAGATATCTTTTTTTTGGATAGCGGATTAACCAAAGGAGATGGCGATAACGATTCCAAAGTAGCGCCCGGTTCGATATATCGCGTAGGTAAAGATGGTGATATCGCTGAATTGGTAAATATAAGTGATTCGGTTGTGCAATCGTATGTTGTTCATGGTGACGCGATTGTATACACTCTTGCCAATCAAAGTATGTTTAAAAAAACAGGGAGCGGTGAAACGAATTTGGGTAATTGTGTGCCGTTGATGTTTATTCCTCAAAATGGCGTGTTATGCCGTGCCGGCGATAGTATTGAATTGAGAGATACCGATAAAGATTCTGTGAAATTGTTTGACGTTTTTGACGCCGGGCTTTTTTACCTCGAAAGAGTTAGAATGGACGAGCGGGGAGCAAATGAAGTAAAATAAAAATATGAAAATAGAAATTAATAAGTTTTTAGTTGGGGGGGTGCTTTTTGCGGTAATTTTCATTGCTGTTGGTTTTTTAGCTTATCAATATATTTTAAAACAACAACAACCCATTTTTGTGGCACCGGTAGTAAATCCCGAGGCGGGTTTGGGTGCGGAGGGTGCGCTTTGCGGGGGTAATAAGCGTTTGCCGTGTTTGCCGGGCAATCAATGTGAAATTACAAATACAGATACCAAAGAGGGGGTTTGTGTGCATGTGACCGATAACCCGGGGAAGGCGGAGCCGCCTGCAGGTAATAATTAAAGCTCAAGGATAAACTCACCCCCGGCCCCCTCTCTTAAGATCAATAGAGGGGGTTCTTAAAAACTGTTTTCTGAAGTCTCTCTCTTGATCTTAAGAGAGAGATTTAGAGTGAGTTTATCCCACAGCCAATCACTTAGCTATTAAACTTGTCATCTAAAGGTTTTTTAGGTACTCTTGTGGGCATATGAAAAGAGTTATGAATAGCGAAACTTCGCAAAAAATTGGCGAAGAAGTGGTAATTAAAGGCTGGGTAAATGTAAGGCGCGACATGGGGAAGATAATTTTTTTAGATATGCGCGATAGAAGCGGTATTGTTCAGGTAGTGTTGGTCCCAAGTGAACTTTCGGATCGCGGAAAAGAGGTAATGGAGAGTTTGAGATCGGAGGATTGCCTGGCGATTACGGGAGTTGTAAATAAACGCGGTGAGAAACAGATAAATCCAAATATGGCTACCGGTGAAGTAGAGGTTTTGGCTAAGGATATTCAAGTTTATAATCATGCGGAGACTCCGCCTTTTGAAGTTGATGGTGATACATCGGCTGTAAGTGAGGAGCTTAGACTCAAATATCGTTACTTGGATTTGCGGACAGAGAGGATGAAGAAAAACCTTGAGATTCGCGCTAAGATGATTACGAGTTTTAGAAAGTATTTGGATGATAAGGGATTTTTGGAAATTGAGACACCAACTTTGGTTAAAGGTACTCCGGAGGGTGCTCGTGAGTATTTAGTTCCATCGCGCCAGCATCCGGGTAAGTTTTATGTTTTGCCGCAATCACCGCAACAGTTTAAGCAGTTGCTCATGGTGGCCGGAATGGAGAAGTATTATCAAATCGCCCGATGTTACCGTGATGAGGATGCGCGTGGTGATAGGCAACCCGAGTTTACTCAGTTGGATCTGGAAATGTCTTTTGTGGATCGCGAAGACATTTTGGAAGTACTGGAGGGAATGATGACGGAGATGGTGAAAGAGGTTGTGCCGGATAAGAAAATGACCTTTAAACCGTTTAAGATTTTAACTTACGCTGAGTCCATGGAAAAATATGGAACTGATAAGCCGGATTTGCGTGAGGATAAGAATGATCCAAATGAATTGGCTTTTGCTTGGATTGTTGACTTCCCGATGTTCGAGCTTAACTCACAAGGGCAGATGACGACCGCGCATCATCCATTTTGTATGATTAATCCGGAGGATGAAGAGTTGTTGGATAGTGAGCCACTTAAAGTGCGAGCTGATACTTGGGATTTGGTACTAAATGGTTACGAAGTATCATCCGGATCGATAAGAATTCACAAGCCCGAGATTCAGGCTAAAGTATTTAAGACATTGGGATTATCGGACGAGGATGTGCAGGAAAAGTTTGGGCACATGCTGGAAGCATTTAAGTTTGGCGCGCCTCCGCATGGAGGTTCGGCGCCAGGGCTTGATCGCTTGGCGATGTTGCTTTGCAACGAACCATCAATCCGCGAGGTAATCGCCTTTCCAAAGACCGGAGATGCGAGAGATTTGCTAATGGGAGCACCGTCGGAGCTTTCTACGGAACAGATAGCGGAAGCAAATATCACTATAATTAACAAATAACAAATAATAAATAACAAAGCGAGAGGTATCATTTAAATAATAAATTTACAAATTACAAATTACAAAGCGAGCGGTTGTATTTTCTTTATTATTTATAAATTATTATTTGTTATTTTGCGAAACGCAGTGAAGCACGAGTTATGTCGTTTATTTACGAGAAGATTCTAAAACCAGTGTTTTTTCTGTTTGACCCGGAGGCCATGCATCATTTTTTTAATTTTGTTGGCAGGATTTTGGGAAAGACCGGGTTTACGAGGTGGTTGGTGAGAGGTTTTTGTTGGCCTGTTGCGGATGAAGTGCTTGAGACAGATATCGCCGGAATCAAGCTTGCGCATCCGCTTGGTGTTGGGGCGGGGTTTGATAAAGAGGGGAGAATTGTGAAAATCTTAAAAGAGGTTGGATTTTCGTTTGTTGAGGTAGGAACTGTTACCGGTCAAATGAGTCCGGGGAATCCACGGCCACGTTTATGGAGATTACCGCTTGATAATGCTTTGGTTGTAAATTACGGATTGGTTAGCTCGGGCGCTGATGTTTGCAGACAAAGATTTGCGGAAGAATCGGAAGAATGGCCGATACCTGTTGGTATTTCGGTGGCTAAATCCAATGTTCCAAATTTATCCGGAGAGGCCGGGCTTGAAGATTTGTTGATGGCGTTTCAAAAACTGCAATTATATGCAAACTATGTAACGGTAAATGTTTCTTGCCCTAACGTGGGTGATGATTGCCTGTATTGTGATGATTCGAATTTGTATCGTGAGCTTTTAAAAAGAATAAACGATTTACATCCTTTTAAACCCGTGTTTTTTAAACTTTCTCCGGAGTTATCAGAAGATAGAATGTTAGAGATATTACGCGACACGGAACCGTATCCATGGGCAAAGGGATTTGTATTAACAAATTTGACCCATAGCCGAGATGGATTGATTTCTCCAAAGAAAGATGAGCTTAAGAGCGGAGGAGTTTCGGGTCCGGGGCTTAGAAACAAGGCTGATAAGGCTTTGGCTTTTATGGCAAAAAATGGAGGATATCGATTTGAGTTTATTGGAATTGGCGGGATAGATTCGGTGGATGATTTGTATCGTAAAATTCGTTTGGGAGCATCGGCTGTGCAGATTGTTACGGGGCTCATTTATCACGGGCCGTTATGGCCATCACAATTGATGCGGGAATTATCGGCAAAGCTTAAAGAGGATGGGTTTAAGAATGTGAGGGAAGCGATTGGGGTGGATGTGATTGGGAAATAGAAAATGGCAAATGGCAAATAGCAAGAGTTTGATTAGTAACTAGGTTCCTGTAGGGATGATCCTGTGTGGTCATCCTGGAAGAAAATTCAAAAATAACAGCCTCCGAGATTCGGAGGCTTGTTTGTAGTTGTTAGCAAATGGGCTGATAGCCGGCCCTGAGCATTTCTTTCCGTTCTATTGAAGTGGCGGCTCCGCTATAAAACATGTGCAGAGTTTGATAGTGAGAGAGGTCGTCGAAGGTGGTAATCGCCATGGTGTGTTGAATTGCTTCTCGGCGAATGATGAACGACCAGCCCATAAAAGCAACGTTCATGCGGATGAGTTCCCAAGAAATGTCTTCATCTCTATTTGGCATTTTTTAACTCCTGGGTTGGTATCCGGCGTTGAGCATTTCCTTTTTTTCCAGAGGAGTTGCGTAGACTTCGTAGAAAGTGTGCAGCCATTCAAGATTGAATTTTGGGGAGAAATTACAAGTTGTTAAGCTATGCTGAAAAAGTTTGAAGGGTATCACATTCCAGCCAAAATGCTTGATGATTCTACGGAAGTTTGTGAGCTGTGTTTGTTCTATCGCGTCTCGCAAAATAGGTTCGGGTGGTTGTGAAAGGTACGGCATGAGGCCTCCTTTTGGGAGTTTATCAAGTCTAAAGATTAAAGTTCATCAAGAGAAGTCATGGTTGTTTAAGTAACTCTTGATGAACTTTAATCATGATGAACTTGTAACGAATGTGTTATATCACCATAAAATGGCAAAAATGTCAAGATCTAGCCAAAAAACGGGAATTCTTGTATCATTTGCAACATGGCATATTTGGTGCAGGTAGAGCACTTTGAGGGTCCTTTGGACCTTCTTCTTCAGCTTGTCGAAAAGAATGAGCTGGAGATTTCGGATATATCACTTGCCGGTGTTACGGATCAATTTGTAAAGTATATGGAAGCGCAAACAGTTCCGCCCGAGGAAACGGCGGATTTTTTAGTGGTTGCATCCAAGCTTGTTTATCTAAAATCAAAGTTATTAATGCCTGACTTTGAGGATGAAGAAATGGAAGAGGGTATGGATTTAGAGGCGCAATTACGCCAGTATCAAATGTTTGTGGCGGCAGCTAAAGAATTGGATCAAATGTGGAGTTCGGGAAATGTTTTATATCATCGTAGGATTATTACACAGAGGAAAAGAGATATTTCTTTTGTACCGCCTAAAGGAGTGGATATTACTCTCATGCTTGAAGTTATGAATCGAGTGATTTTACGTATTGAGCCGATAGTCAGGTTGCCCAAGGCGGCTGTTGAGCGCGCGGTATCTATCCATGAAAAGATTAGAGATCTTTACGGGAGAATCGGCAAGCATGCCAAGGTTAAGTTTAGTCAGTTTATAAAAGGAGCTAAACACAAGCAGGAAGCTATTGTTGGGTTTTTAGCACTTTTAGAGTTGATTAAACAAAAGTTTATCATTGTTAATCAGGGTGCGATTTTTGAAGATATTGATATCAGTGCCAACCCCGAGGCACCTAATCGGGATCCGCTGGCTGAATATTCGGAGCTTTGAATCAGGATGTAATCTCGTCATAAAGTCTTAACGTCATAACGTCATAACGTCATAACGTGCGAACCCACCGAACAACTCCGTTAAGACGTTACGACGTTAAGACTTGTCCCTAACCCCGTTACGACGTTAAGACATATTACTAATTGAATATGAATCTAGAACAAACAATTGAAGCGATACTATTCGCCTCAGGCAAACCTCTATCAGAGCGTAAGCTGGGGGAGATAACTGAGAAAAAAGCGGAAGAGATTTCTGAGGCTTTGGATCTTTTGGAAAGTAAACTCGAAGATCGGGGTATTTTGTTGCAACGCTATGAAAAAGAGGTTGCGCTGGTTTCGCACCCCGAGGCTGCAGAATTTGTGCAAAAAGTTGTGAAAGATGAGGAGCAAGGCGAGCTGACACGCGCGTCTTTGGAAGCGCTTACCATCCTCGCTTATCGCGGGCCAATGACCAGGCCTGAGTTGGAGCAAATCCGCGGTGTGCAATCATCGATGATTTTGAGGAATTTGATGATTAGGGGTTTGATTGAACAAAAAGAAGATATGCGATTAGGGCAAGCAACATATGCGGTAACTTTTGATTTTTTGAATCATTTGGGATTGAAATCCATTAAAGATTTGCCCGATTATGATGAGCTTCGGGGTCATACTGCGATATCGGATATGTTGGATCAACTTAAAGAACCGGAAAAGACCGATGAGAATCAAGATGGAGAGAAGGGGGAGGAACTGGCTGTCTAAAATTAAGTCCTAGTACTTAGTCCTAGTCCTAGTCCTAGTCCTAGTACTTTGTATTATAGTGAGTGGACAGAGGGGGGGGCGGTGATCAGTGGATAGAAGTTGTATAAATAAAAATTTTTTCTTAATTAAAATCTTGTTAAATCATGGTAATCCTGTTAATCAAGGTCATATGTTGAATAGTTTGTTTGCTCTCTTGGCGGCTTTGTCGCTGGCACCGGCACCGAGTATCGGAATACATCCAATGCAGATGTATGGTTTAAGCGTGCCCGTGGAGCCTCAACTTGTTCGGGTTGCCGAGGTTGATGTTGCAGAAAAAATAAATTTACCGCCAAATAAAAAAGATCTTAACGATTTGGGAATTAAGCATTCCGGTAAAAGCGCTTTTGTTGCGGATGTAAAAAGTGCTGGGGTTTTGTATGCCTATAAAGCACACGATGTGCGTTCCATTGCCAGTTTGACCAAGTTAATGACGGCTTTGGTTGTTTTGGAAAGTGAGGTTGGTTTAGAGGGTGATATTACATTGGTTAGAGAAGATTTTGATAGAGAAAGCAGAGCTGTTTTAAGAATTGGAGATACGATTCCACGGAAAGACGCGCTTCGAGCTCTTATGGTGGGTTCGGTAAATGAACTTGGTAATGCCTTTGCCAGAACAAGCGGGATGACAAGAGCGGAATTTATCGAGAAGATGAATAAAAAGGCCGGGGAGCTGGATTTGGATTCTTTGCATTTTGTGGATCCAACCGGTTTGGACGAAGAAAATAAAGGAAGCGCTGCCGATATTGCCGCCTTGCTTACCGTGGCTATTCGAAAGGCTGAGATAAGAGATGCCATGCAAGAATCTTCTTTGATATTAACAACCAAAGTGGCATGGCAATATACAATTGATACAACGAACTTGTTAATGTTTTCTTATTTGAATAAAGCGCCTTATAGAATCATAGGCGCAAAGACGGGCTCTTTGCCAACCACCGGATACAATCTTGCTCAGGTTACACGTAATGGGGATGGAGATGAGGTTGTTACGGTTTTACTTGGAAGTAATAATCATTTCGCCAGGTATGATGATGTGAAGGCGCTAACGGCTTGGGTTTTTGATGCTTATACTTGGAGGTAGTAACAAGTTCATCAAGTCTAAAGTTCGACAAGAGTAATTTAAGCTTCTCCTGATGAACTTGTTACTTTAAACTTGATGAACTCATCCGTCACGACATTATAAAATTTTTTTATGAAAAAAGTAATTGGAGTTGATCTTAGATGCTTGCCGGCGGATGGATCCGACGGTGCCGGGGTGGCACATGCGACTAGGGCGCTTTGTGAACATTTATCGTCGCACGTCGCACGTCCTACGTCCCACGTGGATATTAGGTATTACGTAGCTGAGGGAGCGAAGTGGGAGATGGGGGATGTTGTGAGGTTGAAAGATGCGACGGGGAGATCTTTGCGCAATGCGATGATGGATCAATCTTGCGATTTACTTTTTGTACCGGGTGGATCGATTGCGCCGGCTTTGAATGTGCCAACAATTCCTTGGGTGCATGATTTGATTATTTTTGAGCATCCGGAGTATTTTAATCAGCCTTGGTTACAAAGACAGATTACAACTTATCTTTTTAAGAAAGGATTAAAACGCGCACCGGTTATCCTTGCGGTTTCAGAATATACGAAGTCACAAATTGTGAGGCTGCTTAAGATCGATTCGGGAAAGATCATGGTGACGTATGAGGGGGGCGACTCTAAGCTTGGCGAACTACGAACTACGAACTACGAACTACGAAGAGCGGAAGCGAAACAGTTTTGTGAGCGGGAGCTTGGGTTGACGAGGGATTTTGTTTTGTGTTTGGGGACTGTGGAGCCAAGGAAGAACGTTGCAATGTTGATGAGAGCTTGGAAAAGTGCAAAACGGAAATCCGCGAATGCGCCGGATTTGGTTGTGGCGGGTTCCAGTGGCTGGAAGTATGAGGATGTTGAACAGGAGATTAAAAGTTTGACGGGAATTGAGGGGCAGTTTTTTCATAGATATAAAAGCGTGACCGAAGATCAAAAAAGAACTTTGCTCTTGGGAGCGAGTATGGTTATGGTGCCATCTTTGGATGAAGGTTTTGGGCTTGTAGCTTTAGAAGCCATGCAAGCCGGTACACCTGTTGCGGTTAGTAAAGCGGGAGCTTTGCCCGAGGTTGTCGGCGAGGCTGGAATGGTGATAGATCCAAAAGATGAGGATGGTTGGGCTTCGGTTTTTTTGACTTGTGTTACAGATGATAGAGCTTGCGGGTTAAGGTCGGAAATGGGGCTTAAGCAGGCGGAGAGGTTTAGCTGGGAGAAAAGCGCGGAGATTGTATATCAAACACTTATCAGATCAGTGAACAGTGGTTAGTGAGCAGTGAATAGCGTTGATTTATTGTGCTGTTAGGGTTGATTCCCATGTGGTCAACCCGAACTGGTGATTCTGCACTTGATGAGACACATCGGTAACAACCCGAGATTCCTCAGGAACTCAGGTAAGATACCGATCTATGCCAATCACATCGAAGCAGAAGTGGCTATATCTAACCTCAAAATCACTTCCAAAGAGTTTTAAGCCCAAAATACCGATACTCATGAATAAACACATGAGATGGCGGGAAACAGCAAAAAAACTTAAACTCTCTAAAAGAGCTCACACTAAACTAGAGTGGATTATTTGGTATGAAACCAAGGGTAAAAATGATGCATATAAAACAGCGAGGTACTTCGGTATAACCCCCAAAACTTTCTATAAATGGCAAAATCGCTTTGATGAATCCAATCTGTTTAGCCTGGAAGAACAGAGTAAATGTCCTAAGAATTTCAGAAAAAAAGAATATACACC
>JARGGJ010000039.1 GCA_029210915.1 Patescibacteria group bacterium | reverse complement strand
TGATTGGCATAGATCGGTATCTTACCTGAGTTCCTGAGGAATCTCGGGTTGTTACCGATGTGTCTCATCAAGTGCATGTGTTGGGTAACACTCCCCCTTTGCTTCCCCCTTTATTAAAGGGGGTTTTCAAGATTATATAGTAATCCTATAAATCCTGAACATCCTGTAAATCAAGGTAAATTAAAACTCCCCCGAAAACGCGTGATCGGGGGAATCTGTAACTTGATAAAGGATCAAGGAGAAAGGATGCGAGTAAACGCTTAGTCCTTAATCCTTAATCTTTTATCCATTATTGGTTTTACTTGTGTTTTTTATCTTAGTGTTTATGTGGATTTTTGCTACATGTTACATGCTAGATGTTACATGAAGTTATGTGCGATCGATACCCAAGCTCTGTAAGACTATGACAAATACAAGCGAGAGCCATACTCCGTATGTTTCCCAAAGGTTTCGTGCAAAGTAATAAGAGTTAGTGTACATGACCTTGATTTACATGATTAACAGGATTGGCAGGATTTAAATTAATGAATAATTTAAATTATACTTAACCAAATTAATCAACAAATAAGATTCAGATCGCACAGATCGAGAGCATCACCTGCCCCCTGCCAGGGGTCGCCCTAACGGCGCACAAAGGCATGTGATGCCGGATTTATAAATTGTGGATCTTGAACTTCTACGAAGCCAAGTCCTTTTGCGCGTTCGGTGAGTGCGTACATGGATGATTGGCGCGCGGCGGTATCTTCCATAGCTGTTACGTCTCGCTCGAGCTCGGCTATTTGCCGTTCTAAAGTTTGCAGTTTATCCGAGCGAGGTGCCGCGTGTGTAACTTGCGAAACATAGATACCTGCAAGGCCTATCCAAAATGCCATGACAAACAACGCCCAAGCCAACGCTCCTTTTGGAAGCTGTTTTGAAATGTGCTCTTTAAAGCCAAAGCGCTGGTGTGGACGTGTCATAGCAATAGCGTACGTTCGGGACATATGTTATTTGATGTTTGTTTACATGCAATGCGTAATTTTGCGCTTCTTGCACGTGGATTTTTGTTAATTTCTGTTTGTGATGGAAGTATTGGTTTTTTTGATACTTCGGCATCTTTGAATGATTTGAATGTTTGTTTGACGATCCGGTCTTCCAGAGAATGAAAAGATATGACTGCGATCGCTCCGCATGGTGCCAGGATATCCCAGGCCTCATTTAGAGCCACACGGAGCGATTCCAGCTCGTCGTTTACCGCAATGCGGAGGGCTTGAAAGGTTTTTGTTGCCGGGTGCAGTGCCCCTGGCTTATGTTGGCGAGGGACTGATTCTGCAATGACCGAAGCGAGGTCTAGGGTTGTTTTGAATTTTTGTTTTTTACGGCGAGTTACGATTGCTTCCGCTATACGAAAAGCAAAGCGTTCCTCTCCGAAGTTTTTGATACATTTGATTAAATCGCCTTTGCTCCAGCTGTTCACTATTTCTTCGGCAGTTAATGCATCCTCGTTGCCCTTGGGGCCCAATCGCATATCCAGCGGGCCGTCCTCTTGAAATGACAGACCCTTCGAGGGGTCGGCTAGCTGATCGCTGGAAAAACCAAGGTCGAACAGGATTCCATCGAATGGAATCAACTTGGAAGCTGTGGCTGCATCGCGAATATGGCGAAAATTACTTTCAGTTACCATCCACCTTCCCGCAAACTCTTTTTGCAGATTCTTACCGCGCGCCAGAGCGCTTGGGTCGACATCCAGCGATAAGAGCTTACCATCGGGATTTGAGGCCTTAAGTATTTCCACCGAATGTGTTGCGCCGCCCAGGGTGGCATCTAAATAGTGCCCTCCCGGATGAGGGTGCAGCGCGGTTAAAACTTCGCGAACCATGACCGCGTTATGAATTGTTTTATTTATATTGGTCATAGGCCTAGTGGCGCTAAGCGCTCAGCGATTTCATCACCGGTTGCTTCGGTCTTTGCCGCATAGCTATTCCATGCATCTTCGTCCCAAATCTCCAGGCGGTCGTACAAACCCGAGATCACAGCTTTTTTGCTGAGACCCGCGTAAGTACGTAGATACTCGGGAACAACGATGCGACCTGATTTATCGATGGATACTTCCATGGCGCCGGCTAACATGAGCCGGGCAAACGCGCGGGTATCCGCTTGAGAAAGCGGTAAGGCGGCAATTTTTGCTGCCAAAGATTCCCATTGTTTTTTTGGGTAAAGAAACAATGTATGATCAAGCCCGCGCGTCACCACAGCACCATTTGATAAATCGGTGCGATAGCCTACAGGAATGGAGAGCCTTCCCTTATCGTCTATTGTGTAATGATATTCACCTATGAACATATGCGCGGACTATTAGATCCGTACTGTATAAATATTCGGGTAAAAAAATATGGCGGGATAGCTTTTCCACACATGCGTGCGGCAAAACTTCTTTTCCCACTCTTCCCCACTTAATCCCATTTTATGCCACTATGACCCGCAGGTCAATTATTTCACCCCACTCGAATAGATGGTTAACCAAGCGAATTTATTGTTCGTATTCTGTTCCAGTGTGGATACTCTTTGGGGCGTACATGATCTTATGTACATGGTCCTGGCGTTGATTGAAGTTAGATATGAAATAATGCACTTCGTGTGGTCCATCATTGACTTTTGTTTAGGTTCGTGTTTTTATGTGCGGACACCGAGAAGGAGGAAAAGATGTGTGAACCGGAGTTGTACGAAATCACAAACCCGAAAATCATCGTCCCCAAAGGGATGACTTGTACTTTAAAAGATTTGGCGCAAGTTTTACTGGTCGTACAACCAAGCTCTACCCGTAGGCAAGGTTTGTTCTTGTCTATCAGGCTCAGAACGATTTGGGATCAGAACTTTACGCAAGTGGATATACCGGATAAGTTGCAAAAAAAGGATTATCCGGAAGGCTCTGACAAAGCTGATCCCGCCAAGCTGTTGGCACATGGCCACATCTTTACCATTCACTGGAATGGAAAAAATGGTAATAAGCAGGAGGCTTGGTTTGAGGTTCGTTGTCGTGAATATTTTCAAAAAGTCCAAGTAAAATCTGATCTCTCGCTCTTCTTTGATCTTTCATGAGCAAATAAAAAAATAATGTAATTGCACACACAAGATTCTCTCCACTCGAGAGATTTTTTTATTACATGCCGGTAATGGCGTTGACTAAAAGCGGATTTTATGGTAATCAAATCTTTGGAGGAAGAGATGAATATTCAACAAATCACAAACGTTGAAATTACAAACGTACACGTTGGGCAACCCAGATCTTACAAGCTAAAACCTTCTTGCCATGCCTATCTTTCATTGGAACCGGCAGGCAAGGGTAAAACTATCTATAAGATTGTTTTGACCATTGTTTCCAATGATGGAGAACATTCATTCTCGGGTACTTTCATGCAAAATTCTGATTTTGTGCCACAGGATGACGCGGATCCGAGCGTTCAAATTCAAGCATATCTAGATGACCTGGTGACAAGGCGTAATGCCAGAATATCAGTGCATTCGCTGGAAACGAAAAACGTTAACACATGCGTTTCCCTTATGTACAAACTGCCCATCGGCTTGCGTTATCACGCAGTCAAAGGCGACCCTCGCGGAATGGATAACACAAAAAATCCAAAAATCCGGGATCTGTTACCATTTTTTGAAACTGAATAAGCTTTATATCTCCTACTTTGTATGGGGATTTTTTTTTGGAACACGCAAAGATTTGGATCTTAGTTTGCGGTGATAAGTGATAGCGAAACGGTGGGATTCGTCTTGGACTTGGACCAGGATATCAAGATGTTTTTCCAGCTGTTTGCGCAGACCTTCGAAAACCGGTGGGATGATTAGTTCTTGTTTCTTACGAGTTGGACCTTTGGCAATACCGATGACCGGAATGGATTTTGGTGAGTCGAGTTTTGAGACGATATCGAGGGCGGCCGAGACCTGACCCTTGCCTCCGTCGATGAGAATCAGATCCGGCCATTCCCAACCGGTTTCTTTGTGTTTAAAACGACGACGAAGAACTTCGCGGAGCGATTCGTAGTCATCGGGGCTAATAACTGTGCGCAGTCGGAATTTACGGTACTTGGCTTTTTCGGGAGCTCCACGACGGAAAACGACCATTGAGGCTGTGCCGGATGTACCACTGATGTTTGAGATGTCGTAACCCTCTACTCTGCCGAGTACGGGGTTTTGGTGATAGTCATCCGGGAGTTTGCGGTCGTCTTTGGCTAGAACGGCGATATCTTGGATGTGTTCGAGCGAGAATAAGCGATTACGCAGTTTTGCCGCTTTTTCGAACTGTTGATTTTTTGCGGCGGTTTTCATCTCACGGCGGTAGCGCTTAATAAGTTCCGGCCGGCGGCCATCAAAAAAAGCCATCAAGTCACGGATTATTTTGGCATAATCACTTTTGGAAATTGCTCCGATGCAGACACCCGGGCATTTTTTTAGTGAATAATCAAAACAAGCTCGTTTTTGGTTTGGTGCGCAAGTTGACCATGGGATGGCTCTGCGGATGATCTTTAAGGAATTTTTTACAGCACCTGAAGATGTGAAAGGGCCGTAGACTGCTTTGTATTTTTTAGCTGATTGATCGTCCAAGTCTGTTGCTCGGAGGATGTAAGGGCGCGGGAAATCTTCGTTAGTGATGACGAGGTAGGAATAACTTTTATCATCTTTTTCGCGGATGTTGTAGAACGGTTTATATTTTTTTATGAGGTTAGCCTCGAGAAAAAGTGCTTCGATTGCTGTTGGTTGCTCGATGTAATCGATAGCTTTGATGTCTGCAACGAGTTTAAGCGTTTTAGAATCACGCCGGCCGTTAAAGTATGAGTTGACCCGATTTTTCAGCGATGTTGCTTTACCAACATAAATAATCTCGCCGTCTTTATTTTTCATCAGATAGACCCCGGGATTATCGGGTAAGATGTTATCTTGGATTTTAATTTCTTTGGGAATCATAATTGCAATAGCAAATAACAAATGGCAAATAGCAAGAGTTACTTAAGTAACTTAGGCTTCTCTTGCTATTTGCTATTTGTTATTGGTTAGTATCCCTCATCTTGAATCAGTAGTCCAGTATTGATGTGATTGACTTTTTAGTTGTTTTTTGATTGGATGTACCAAGTACCTTTACAAAGGGTAAGTAACATGAACCAAAGAGAGAGATATGGCATTCTTGCGGAAATTCAAGAGCGCTTATCCGAATTAGGCGCGGAAGATTGGTATAAAGAGCGTTTAGCTCGTACAATTTTTCTGCATTTCCCGGATGATCCGATTGGCGTGATTAATACTTTCCATGAAAATGGTTGGCACCCAAGTGATATATACCATTGGTTAAAGCAATCAAAAGTACTTAGAGAGAACAACCCATTTTGGGCAGATTCCTATCAACATGTGTTCTTTTTAGAGAAGATGTTTGTAAACGCGGGTCTTAGCAAAACAACCGCGCACAGCTTTGCGTTAACTCAGCCATGGATGTTCTCCGCTCCTCCTTTTACACTGGAATTTTCCATTAAGACGCTGATTCATTTGGGCTATGACGAAGAAATCATAAGAGCTCTCGCCAATAAAATGCGCCACGTCTTTCTGCTGCTGCCCGACCACCTCGTGGATGAGTGCAAGCGCGCAACTAAAAACAATAGAGGCTTGCTTTCCAACGCTCGGTTGACTGCTTATAGCCCCGTAAAACGAGAGGTTTACTATCAGAAAAATGTTGGTGTAAATAAACCAAAACCCGTTGCACGCAAAGCCGATGTTGATGTAGAGCCGCTAAGGACGCCGGCTTGGCCTTTCAAGCAAAAGGTCATAGCTCCACCTGTCGAAATAGCCAAGAGAACAGACGGCGACACCGGTGATCTGCCCAAGTTAAAACTCTTTAATCCATCGGCAAATCCGATTTCCCCAAAACCGCCCCCTATTCCATCTGATGATGAGGAAGATGGTTATGGAAAAGAAAAAATTGTTTATCGCGATCCGACTCCGGAAGATGATAATACCGGCTATGCAACTTTGGATCTAAAAAGATTCAAATCTTTGCTGGAAGCGGCTTATCCTGATGCGGACGAAGATCTGTGGGACAAATTCTATGCCAAGCATGATTGGATGAGCCGAGTTGATTCTTGCGAATATCAAGCCTGTTTGCTACTCAATAATTGGGTACCGCTTACATCCGAAGTCACTCCAACCCTAATGGAATACAAAACCGATTTTGGTGTTCGCATACGATTCTGGCGAGCAGTTCTGCTTGATGAAAAACTTTCACAGATACTGAGAGTACAAGGTGAAGTTTTAGAGTTGCGTATGTACGTTTTGAGAAAAATAGACCGCGAGTTCCTCATAGAACCAGAGTGGCTATTACGCGAATGGGAAATTTTGAATGATGTTGAGTTGCGCTATCGCATGAATGAGATTGAGGCGCGTGGCAAAAAACCAAATCTAAAACCCTTCATAAACATGATCTTGGAACCGGAGCGGGCAATCTTCCTGGAACGATTGGAAAAGTTCCTTGCTAGTCGCAGACGCAGAGGCCCATCCTATCTACCTGAAATAGATATTCGTGATGAAATTGAGATTAAAAGAGTGCTGGCGAAAGAGCTAAAAGCAGCCAAACCTCTTGAACCTAAAATAAAGGCTTTGCCTAAAGGTAAACGAATGACTAAGGAAGAACTAAGAGCGAAGCTTTTAAAAGATAGAAAGAAGAAATAAAACTACCAACCTCCCATTTTCCGGGAGGTTTTTTAATATGAACCTCGAAAATTTGGAGAGGCGGAGAATGGATATGGAGGAGCGGAAAAAATTACTTAAATCGACTCGGCGAAAATTAAACAAACTATTCGTTGTATCACGCTGCCATCAAACTAACTTTTCTAAAAAAATCCAGTTGAAACATCGAGCTGTCGAGGTTCGGATGAGCCTCCCGTAATACCACGTATCGCATGTTGCTTTGGTAAGTTTGAATCTTACTGACCGAGAACTCTCCGTTTTTTTTATGATTCATTTTTACTCCGGTATTATGTACAGTTAACCTTCAAGGGTGACTCTTTTTAACTGGCTATCACGATTTCTAAGGTATTGATTAAATCTTTCATAC
>JARGGJ010000038.1 GCA_029210915.1 Patescibacteria group bacterium | reverse complement strand
AAACCCCCAATGAAGTCTACCGAGAAATCATTGGAGGAAGGGTGGTGCATTGAAAGGTTGAATTCATCCTTTGACAAATTAAACACAATAACCCATTCTTACACCAGAACCTTAAAGGAGTAACCATGGACGAACCGATCCATCTCTATCCATTCGCGCCCGAATTTCATAATCCGGTATATGGTGCCAAAGTTATAGATGCAATCGAATTGCTTTATCGCATTCGAAAAGCCATGAGAGAAATTATTCCAAATTCTGTCGATCCGATCTTTTTACTTAGACTCGAAGATTCCTTGGAAGGCATTGTATCTTCCGGATACGGCCCCGCTCCAACAAGCGCCAAAGATCAAACGAAATATTTTTATGAAGGAGATGCGGTTTACCTGGATCGTTCGTCAGCTTATGCCCCAATCGCCTGCATAGTTACCATCATAAAACGAGAATTTTTTTTTAAGACGGTATGAACGCTCTCTAAATGAAATCTCAACTCATATTGTCTTGGCTGTCAGCGTTATTCATGGTCACGAAAACGACCTTTCCAGCTCTTTACCGGTTCGACATAAATAAAAACCTCGTCCTAAGTTAAATCAAACGACGAGGTTCTTTTATTATCAACTTATTTTTAATCAAATGATGTGGAACTTTTTAGGCTGCGTTTTTTTCGTCTTCTTCCCCCGGGCTTCTCATGGTTACTCTTTCATCCGCTTCAATCTGCTCTCTTAAAGCTTCTTGCTTCAGCAATTTTGCAAACTCTTCGATGCTTGAAGCATTGGATTTTTCAATTTCACTCGGCATATTTGGAGCGCCCGCGGTTTCAGGGGTGGGTACGGTGCCTCTCGCTTTTATTTCCCACTCCGGAACTTCATGTAATTTAAATCCCTCGGGGCTCTTTTCCGAAGGTTCTAAAACCTCTTCCATTGGATAAGCCTCCTCGGAAAGAACTTCAGAAGAAATCGGCGCAGTGCCGACAACCGAAATACTATCCGGATTTTTTTCTCTTATGCCGGATTCTATAGGCGCATCGGAGGCCTCTGTTGAGCGAAGTGTACCCAATTGTGATATCGCCTCCTTTTCACTGTACGGCTGAGCACTGCTTTTCAAAGTCTCCGCGTAAGGTAAACCCGGATCATCCGGTGATTTTAGAGTCGGAGCGATTTCTTCTGGTTTTGGTACAAACTCTCGTTCGTTCATATATTAAACAAATATTAATCAAATTAGATTAGTTTGTAAAGTTAAAAGTTCATAAAGTTTATAAAACCAAACAACCAGATTACTACTTTACAAACTTTATGAACTTTACAAACTTTATGAACTCAATTTTTAGTTATTTGGTAGACATTCGTTACAGCTCCGGCATCGTCGGCACATCCAGCAACTTCGTCTTAGAAGTATGCCCCTTCAATATCTCAATCTCACTTGGCGCGCAATCACAAACCTCCGCCATAATCTTTATCAACTCTTTATTTGCCTTCCCCTCAACTGCCGGCGCAGAAATCCTGATTTTCAAAATTTTCCCCTCATACCCCACAACCTCGGTATTCTTTGCGTTTGGAATTATTTTTACGGTAATTGTCATAACCCACAAACAATACATCATCTGTAAACAAAAAGAAAAACGACCGTCTCCGGCCGTCTTTATCATGCATTATTCATCATGCATTATGAATTGTTTACAAGGTTATTTCTGCCCCAATCTCTCGAACGCTCTAAGAATCTCAAGCGGTATCGCAAACACAACAGTGTTGGATTGATCTGATGATAAATCATTCAAGGTCGATAACGTCCTCAGATGCAACGCGCCTGTTGTCGAAGACAAAATATTTGCCGCATCTTTTAAATTATTTGCAGCTGCCAACTCACCCTCGGACTTGATAATCACAGCGCGTTTCTCGCGCTCCGCCTCTGCTTGTTTGGCGATTGTGCGAACCATGTCATCCGGCAGGCTGATATCTTTTAATTCCACGCTGCCAACCTCAACACCCCAAGCCGCTGTGTGCTTTGCAATAATATCTTTTATTTTAAGCGCGGTCTCTTCACGACTCGAGAGCAATTGATCCAAAGTCTGCTCACCGCAAACATTGCGCATTGTGGTTTGTGCCAATTGGCTAACCGCAAGCATCACGCGCTCGACTTCCAGATATGCTCTGGCCGGGTCGGCAATTCGATAATAAATCACGGCATTGATTTTGCAAGAGATATTATCTTGAGTGATAGTCTCTTGGTAGGGAACATCTGCCGCTTTAACACGGATATCCATCTTTACCATGGTTTCGATAACCGGAATAATCAATCGCCATCCCGGCTCAACCACACCCACATATTTACCAAACCTAAGTTTAATACCACGCTCGTATTGATTAACCTGTTTAATCGAAACCAAGACAACAAACAAAAGAAAAATAATAAGAGGGGTCATAAACACTGAGAAAAAAATTGTTAATTCATTCATATATATTCAGATTAGCAGATACTGACAGAGCGTCAAGCATAAGTATTATTCGGCTTTAGGTTTCCATGCCATGTCAATCAGAATAAATATCAAGTATTTAATCAACGAAGGAAGGTATTTTACTCGCAAAACAGTCGTGGTTAAGCTCTTTTTTGAGTCTTTGCTGTCGCAAAATTGATTTAGGAAAGATTCTCTTTCTTTCTGAATTATGCTGTACATTGCTGTAAAAGTCCGGTTTCTTTTCATCTGATCCCAAAGCCAGCGATATCTCAACTGTTTTTTATAATAAGATATCAAGCCGGACTGTGATTCTAAGTTTATATTTAAACTTTCAGCCGCTTTTTTATCACCCGCGAAATAATCACCAATCAACTTCGCGGATTCTTTACCCGATATCACAGACCCTTTTATTCCATCGGCCGCAAACGCTCCGCAGTACCCGGCAGCATCGCCAATAAGCATCACATTATCCCGGGCAATATTTTTTAATACTCCATCAATTGGAATTATTCCTCCAAAAGCGTACTGGGCGCAATCATCACTATCATCAACTTCTATCATTTTTTCTTCACGTAATTTGTTTATAAATTTATCCAACAACTGAACCGCCTCACCTTTATCTTTCATATGCTTGGCAAGTCCGATTCTAAACGCCGGCTTATCCTCTATAAAAGTAGGAGATATCCAACCTCCATAACCAAGCGAAAATGAACCAAACCAATAATGATAAATAGTTTCCTCCGGATTTTCTCCCAGCAAAATTTTTCCGTGGATTACCTTCTCATAACCAAACAAAAATTTTTGATGCGTACTCAAATCATCTACAGCCTTTGCAACAGATGAACGCGAACCGTCGGCGCCAACAAGAAACTTGGCAACAACTTCATCGGTATCTCCGTTGTATTGTAACTTTACAACCAACTCATCCTCGATCCGCGCGGCAGATCTAAAAGCAACGCCGGTTTTAATCATCACGTTACCAGGTAAAGAATCCGCTAACGCGCCAACCAATCCACGCGTATCAGTTTGATAAATCCACGGCTGTTCGGTATTTGAAATAAAATAATCTTTAAAATTTGGCGCCACCACGCATATCGAAGAAATTGAATTGGTTATGTACTTATCGATATCGAAAAATGTTTTAAACTCATTGTAAGTCTTACTCGTAATCAAACCCGTCGACTCAACTATCGACCCGGCTTTAGGTTTTTGATCAACAACCAACACCGATAATTCCTTTGGAAGATGATGGGCCAACGTCAACCCCGAAAAACTCGCTCCAACAATTACAACATCAAACTTTTGCATAATTTCAATTCTTAACTTACTCTTTAGTTAGCCCCAATATACCAAATAACGTCATTTTATCTAAATTCTTACACGACCCAACATAACATCAGTATTGTACGTTATACTAGGTACTAGGTACTAGGTACTAGGAATGATGTTACCCAGCTATGAAACTCACAACCCTCTGCTACCCCTTGATTGATGGAAAAGTTCTTCTTGCTATGAAAAAGCGTGGCTTTGGAGTTGGAAAATGGAACGGACCCGGAGGCAAAGTCGAGCCCGGCGAATCCATCGAAGATGCTTGCCATCGTGAAACTTTAGAAGAGGTCGGAATCAAGTGCATCAATCTCGAACATCGTGGCGTAGTCGAATTCGTCTTTGAAACTAATCCTGATTGGGACACCGAGTGCCACATCTTCGTCACGACATTGATTCAAGGCGAAGCATTAGAATCGGAAGAGATGCTTCCTGCTTGGTACCAAATAGATAAAATCCCCTACGATCAAATGTGGGAAGATGATCCCATCTGGCTTCCCGGAGTCCTGGCCGGCGGAAAAGTTAATCTTCGTTTTTATTTTAACAGTGACGGAAAAATGTTACATCACGAAGATCGTTAAAATCTCAATCCACACCGCCCTCCTTGACCCTTTTTGTCACCACTGCTAGAATCGAGCCTTCCATACCATAAGGTATCGGAGAAACCGCACATTCCACACGAGGGGAATTGGGCAAAATGAACACAGCGGATACCAAGACCGTGGGCCAAAACGACAACATCATCAAGGTCGAGATTCTCACCATCCCGGTGGCAAAACTCGCCTCTGAAATCGCCCGGCTCGAGCTCACGGTCGATCGCATCGCCGGCATCTTCTACGACGCAACAACAGGCAATGTCCATGTCCCATTCATCTCGGGCACTCTGGATGCCAAGACCAAGGGCAAGACCTTGGTTGCGACACCCGACTTCCCGGCGCTCATGGCTTGGACAAACATCGAAGGTATTCAGACCTTCGAGATCTTCGGCAAAACGAACTTCGATCCCATCAGCTGGCTCCCGGTTCTCGACCAACTCAAGAACTTCAAGGACAAGTACGGCAACACGGTTACCGAGTTCTACGGCGTGGGCTACGCCATCAAGACCACTCGCCAGTTTGTCGTACTCGCAGACAAGCGCGTGCTGAACCTCACCCCCGAAAACAGCGTGGGCATCACCAGCCTGCGCTACGACTTCGCGAACCGCCGTTACTACGGCATTCTTCTCGATACGCGTTTCTACGGCACGAGCATCATCACAATCGAGATGGACACGGTTATGCAGAAGCCGACCGTGATCGTGGATGTGAAAGCCTGGGATACGATCGTCGCGAACGTACAGCCCGGCATGATCTCCCTCTCCCGCGTCAAGATCGTAGATGGCTTCGTCGCTTTCTACGTGAATCAGTACGGCAACGTGTGCAAGGGAATCACCCTGAACACCATCGCCGACGAAACCATCGCCAGCTGGGACGACAGCGTACGCACGCCCATCATGATGATCGGCTCCGTTTCGAACGACGGCCTGTATGTTGGCTACGTCCCCACCGCGGACGATCAGATCGCGATCTACCTCGACTCCCCCAAGCCTCGCGAATTCCCGTTCCTCACCCTCTCCCTCTAGCCTCGGCCACCTCCGGCCAAACTCCCAAAAACTTCCTGCTGTAAAGCGGGTTTTTTTAATTGCGAACCAGGATGTACCGGGATTAACACCAAATGATTTACAGGATTATTATCATATCAACCACTCAACTCGTTATAAACGTTATAAACGATTTTTCAACTTGACTATCTTTTATATTTATCATATTCTATTCGCATGCTCAAAAACGCATTTGTTTTCTTCTTCTTTACTCCTACCCTGGGGTGAGGTTGAAGTTCATTGCGTTTGCATGAGCCACCTCACCGAGGTGGTTTTTCGTTCTTTAGGCAACTGATGGAGGGTGTACATGTTCGCAAAACTGCTGCGCTGCCACGATCCCCAAGCTTCCAAAGCATACGCCGGTCTCGGGCTCAGTGCTCTTGGTATGCACCAGATCAACGGTTTTGATCATCTATTGCTTGGCTCGCGCAAAAACCCGGAGGCCGATTTTGGCCCGGCGCGCGTTTATGTGGAGCGTTCGTATTTTTTTGATGAAACAGTTTGTGTCGGTGCAAATGCCGACAAAACCATCCTGCCCTGGTTACGCGATGTTGGGCTCGCCCCGCGCGAAATACTCGAGATTCCAAACGGTTGCATGTTTCAAGGCCTCAAAAACTCGCAAGAGATTTTCTCTGAACTCGAAAACAGAGTAAGAGATGGCGCTTACCTTCATTTCTTTCGTACTACAGCACTCGAACAAGAATTGATTCAGCGCCTCAACATTAACTGGTCTGATACATTTTCTTGCGATCCAAAAATCGCCGAGAAGATTGCCGACAAAGGGTATATCCGCAAAGTAGCCTCCAACTTGGGTGTGAGCGAAATCTTTCCACCACACATGGTTTTACCTTGCGGGTGGAGTGAGGAACAAGTTGAGTCCGCGGTTTGGCGGGTTGCATCGCGCGGCAGGCTAATTGGCATGGATCGTGTTGTTGTAAAACGCACAGACCTGGCAAGCGGTGATGGATTCTGTGATTGGTTCAAAAACGGCCGTGCCGAGTTTTGCAAAGCTCATCGCGGCCACGAGCTCATCATCGAAACATGGATTCATCCGCACACCCCAATCAGCAACCAATGGCTTATCTTGGATGGCAAGGCTATCTATATCGGTACCAGCCGGCAAATCCAACATGGCTTTGTGCACAAAGGAAATGTTATCGCATCGCAAGATGCGGTAGTGGATCCTCAAATCGCCGCAAGGCTAAGATACTTGGTTGCGCCATTGCTCGAGCACGCAATTGCCATGGGCTACAACGGTATCATTGGTTTTGATGCCGTATACAGCCCCGAGCAAGATAAAATGTGGCTCACAGAAGCTAACGCACGCGTTACCGCCGGCACCTATGCTTATGCCCTCGCGTCTCGCTTGGAGTTTTCGCCTTGGGCGGTAGCTTGCAAAATCATCGAACCCGCAAAAGGTCTCAAGACTTTTGCTGACGTTGTGCGGTCACTTGGCTTCTTGTTATATAAAGCCGGCCGTGAAAATGGAATCGCTCCCTACATGATCTCCGGCCTCACGCTTCCCGATGGCCAGCGCCGCTTGGGCCTCATGTCTATCGCAAACCACGTAGTATCAGCCGAGCGCTTTCTGGAAGACGCGGAACAAAAACTCTCCGCCTAACACATCATCAAACGCAGATTCTTTCTGCGTTTTTCTTTAACCAGATAAACCACCGGCGTTAGCCGGTGTGTACCCAGTCATACGACAGGGTAAACTATTTAATAGCGTAGCTCGTGGGGAAGTTGCGAAGCTTCACAATTCTACTCACTACCTCTATTTATCCAAGTACCTTCT
>JARGGJ010000037.1 GCA_029210915.1 Patescibacteria group bacterium | reverse complement strand
TACCGCCCCTCATGTCTCGCTAACACTCAACATTTAATTAATAATTCATAATGCATAATTAATAATGATTGAGACCTTCGGCATTAATATTATTAATATCACGAAGTGATTCCTTCACTATGCATTATACATTTTACATTATGCATTATCATGTCGAACATTAGTGAGACATGAGAAACTCGCGACGTCGGTATTATACTTAAGCCCCGATAAGTTTTCTGCGCAGGAAAACTTGACCAGTGAGCTATTACGCTTTCTTTAAAGGATGGCTGCTTCTAAGCCAACCTCCTGGTTGTATAAGTCTTCCCACTACATTTCACACTTAGTATAAATTTAGGGACCTTAGTCTGCGATCTGGGCTGTTTCCCTTTTGACCAATGGAGCTTAGCCCCCATAGTCTGACTGCCAGGAACACATAATGGTATTCGGAGTTTGGTTGGGAGAGGTAGGCTTGCGCCCCCACCCCCATTCAGTGCTCTACCCCCATTATGCTATTAACTGACGCTAGCCCTAAAGCTATTTCAGGGAGAACCAGCTATTACCCAGTTCGATTGGAATTTCTCCGCTAACCACAACTCATCCCCGAGTGTTGCACGGCTCGTGGGTTCGGACCTCCTTTCGCATTTCTGCGAAGCTCATCCTGGTCATGGCTAGATCACCGGGTTTCGGGTTGTGTATATGCCACAAACGCCCTATTCAGGCTCGCTTTCACTACGGCTGCGTCCGCGCACGGACTTAACCAAGCGACATATAGCACACTCGTTGGCTCATTCTTCAATAGGCACGCCGTCACCGAGTAAACTCGGCTCCGACTCCTTGTAAGCGTATGGTTTCAGATACTATTTCATCGCCCTTCCGGGCTGCTTTTCAGCGTTCCCTCACGGTACTTGTTCACTATCGGTCAGTAGGAGTATTTAGCCTTGCCACATCGTCGTGGCTGCTTCCTGCGGGATTTCTCGAGTCCCACAGTACTTTGGATCTGGAGCAATGCGTTTTAACGAATATTTCGCCTACAGGTCTATCACCTTCTTTGGAGCTGCTTTCCAGCAGCTTCAGCTATAAAGTTAAAATTACGCATCCGTGATCTTGAGTTCACGACGCTCTGTCCGCAACACCAATTTATACGAAAGCTCAAGCTCGTCGCTCTTGCTCGTGGTTAAACCGAAGTCCAACTCGACACAAAAGTTAGTATAAAAAGGTTTAGGCTGGTCCGCTTTCGTTCGCCACTACTAACGGAATGTTACTGACAACATATCTATCTCCAAAAAAGTATTGGAGAAAGATATGAGGTCAGTTAAATTTTTTTCTTTTCCTCTAGGTACTGAGATGTTTCACTTCCCTAGGTTCCCATCATTACGCCTATATATTCAGCGCAAGATAATTCCACATGACTGGAATTGGGTTTCCCCATTCGGACATCTCCGGATTATAGGTTGCTTGCCACCTCCCCGAAGCTTTTCGCAGGCTGCTACGTCCTTCATCGGCTCCTTACTGCCAAGCCATCCACCATACGCCCTTACGTGCTTTGACCATCCAAACATTCAAACCCCAATATGCGAAATTCGAAATACGAAATTCGATATTCGATTTGATTTTAGATGGGCACTTTTCGGTGTACACTTACTCAATTACAATTGCTTTTTCTTTGTATCTCTCAGCCCCAGGCTGTTGGCTAGTAGCTAGAAGCTAGTAGCTCATTTGGATACAACAGAAGATTGCCTTGTACGTATTATCTTTCATCTATTTTTATCGTCACACGTCGCTCGTCCCAATCGTCCCGCGTCATTTCTGACGTTAAGACTTTATGACGTTAAGACGTTTAACGATTTATTTGTCGAAGACCTCCGCCCTCTCAGACGGTATTGCAAGCTTCAGATCATTCTGACTCTTACAACACTGTCCGATGTATAAATAATAATCCTGCTAATCCTTTTTAATCCTGGTACATCTTGGTAAAAAAATAACTTGGCGCGGTGGCCAAGCAATGCATTCCTTTCTTTGGAGGAATCCAGGGCTTTAGCCGTCATGTCCGCTTCGGACTAAGAATAACGTTATCATGAGTTGGATGCTCCATTGCTCCTCTGTGCCGTGTCTGTGGGAGGAGGTGGTATTTAGGTGTGCGCATATAGTAATGTATGCAATAATAACTGTCAAGAGATAATATTTCGCTAAACTATGATGAACAATATACAAATAAAGTGCATTGGTACCTTGCAAGAACCATGGCATAAACAGGCTATCCACATGTACACCCAAAGATACCAACCCTTTGGCAAACTTGAAATACTCGAACTCCCCGAAGGCCACAAGGGTTCTGCCAAGCCCAACCTTACCAAAACCTTACAAACCGAAGCCGATTCCCTCCTAAAAAACATCGACCAAGATACCTATCTTATAGCGATGGACGAATCCGGCAAACAGCTAACCTCCACAGACTTCGCCGACTTGCTCAACTCGCGAAATTCGAAATTCGAAATACGAAATACGAATATATGTTTTGTAATCGGTGGCTCCTGGGGTTTAGACAAATCCATAATAGATCGTGCAAATTTAATACTTTCCCTCGGAAAAATGACCCTGCCTCACTCTCTGGCCCGCATCATCTTATTAGAACAACTATACAGGGCCCAAATGATCAACTCCGGCCGAAAATACCACAAATAGTACCTTGATTTACAGGATTAACAGGATTAAGAGGATTGAATAACTTGGTTACTTAAATACTTAAGTACCTTTAACAACAATCCTAAAAATCCTGAAAATCATGTTAATCAAGGTAAAAAAACACCCGCGTAAAAGAGGAGTCTCTTACGCGGGTACGGCATTAATCCGTGAGGAACTGGTTCAACGGATCTTTGCCGTGGCGCAATTAGATCCAGGAGGGGGGATCAAAAACCTAATCGCGCCTAAGTAGTTGGAGAGAATTGACCATCCAAGAGGATTATCAGTTCGGGTGGAGGCCAATTCTCTCCGGAAACACAAGGCTCGACGCAATGTTCGAACGGAGCCAAGTGTTCGCTTTCTATATAATGAACTGGCGACATCATTACAAATGATACTATTTTTGTCAATATTCCGCTAACTTAAGGCAAAAACTCTATATTCACTATATAATATCGAAGTCCTGAACTCGTTTCAGGACCTAACTTAATTTAACTTTTTTGCCTTATCTCAGCCAAATATCACCCTCACACCCTTGACAAAATGGGTTTTTTATGTTATATTAATCAGTTCTAAAAATTCAAAACCGATATTTAAGAACTATTACAACAAAACAACTCCTTTACGACGTTATAACGTTAAGACGTTATGACTTTTACGGAGTTAGTCTCGAAGTGGAGAGCGAGATCCTTACTACCAACCTACAGTTTTTATCTAAACGACCTTCCTTAATCCTTCATCCTTTATCTTTAATCAGGTATGGATACAAGATCAAGGAATAATGATAAAAGATGAATATCGTAGGTTAGTAGTAAGTAAGCACCACATCGGGACGTCAGAAGCGTCCTTTTAATTTTTCCAAAAAAGGAGATTACCATGAGTCGACGTGAAACCAAGGGGCTGATGTTCGCGCGCATCGAGCGTTCCATCAGGAACTTCAGCTCTCCCTTCGCCCGCGGCAACGGACGGTTCACCGACGGAGAGGATTTGAGCAAGTCGCTCATCCACTCCGTTCAAGCAGACTTCCTCGAGGTGACCCACGAGGAGTCCCCGATCGTCGAGGGTATCGCTCGTGCGTGGAGACTCCGCGAAGAAGACATCCTCCGCAACGCCCATCCTTTGGGCGCGCTCTATGAGCGCATTCCGTTCGAGGATGATGAGGGGATCGAGGCCATGGCGGACCATGAGCTTCGTCGTATCTCCTGCCGACGCGGAGCAATGGAGGAGGTCGGTATGTGTTTCGGCCATGTCGAACCGCCCCGCAATCGCAATATCCGGCGAGAAACCTTGCGCCGCATCCACCGCCTCCCACGTGAGGAACAGATGTTCGCAGGAGAAAACCTGCGGAGTGATGGCGAGGAACGCCGCGCTCGGCGCCGAGCCCGCGCCTGCAAGCGCCCGCTCGCCGAGGTACTCGCGTTCCCGGCTCGCACCTCGCAGTCGGCGGACGAAAGCGCCGCCGCCTAGAACCTTCAAACCTTTAACCGGTTGAGAGAATCTTTTCTCTCAACCCCAGAACCAAGTTCAAGAATCTCACACTTCTTAATCAGTTTACCCTCTTTAATAAAGAGGGACATCGAACGCAAAGCGTTCGATTGGGAGATTCTCGCCCTTAGTTCCGGAACAATTTTAGAAAGGATTTTCAAAAATGAACACCACGCTCGATCTCATTCCCGTCACCGTCACCGCCCCCACCTCTGAACCCACCACCCTCTGCAACTGGCTCGCCGAACTCGCTCGTGAGGCAGGTTCCAGCCTGTTCATCCTCTGCGGAGCAGGCGGAAGGCTCGATGTTCGGCTCGAGCGCGGCACTCACGGCCGCTACGACGCCATTATCGAGAGCGACCTGTCGTTCACTGACGAACTCGAGGCTGCAGCCTACAAGGCCATGCAAGCGCTCGAAGCTTGCGGTTCGCACACAGTTCGCCGCACCGACAACGGAGTCCGCGCCTTCCTGGTTGCGGACTGGACGCGCCGTTTCAACGGCCGTACCAACGGCGCCGAGCCTGCGGAGTTCAACTCCGCAGAACATCGCCCGTACTACCTCCAACCCGTCCACGACGCCCCCAAGTCCAAAAAGACTTCCGGCGGTGTCGGCGCTTGGAAAGGGTTTCATCACCCCATGCAACCCCGCCCTTGCACTCCGCTGTCATCCTCCCCCGACCCATGGGACGATGACGATCTGGCAGCCATCGGCTGTTAGAACCTTCAACCTATAACCGGTTGAGAGAATCTTTTCTCTCAACCCCAGAACCAAGTTCAAGAATCTTATACTTCTTATCTGCACGCCCTCTTGTCAAAGAGGGATATCGAACGCAAAGCGTTCGATTGGGAGATTCTCGCCCTTAGTTCCGGAAAGTTAAAAACAAAAAAAGGAAAAAAGAAAATGAAGCATTTTCTTCTGTACATCATTCTCGCCATCGTCATCCTCACTTCCGCCGCCGGATGCAATATCCAAAGCGGATACAGGATTCACGACCCGCACCCGAGTTTCTATCGTTACGACTACTCGGAGTACCAGCGCAACAAGCGCGCTCACGAGTGTGAAGGTCGTAATTACAACCCGGAGTGCCGTGTGCGCACCAAGTATCTGCACAACGACAATCACCATGATTCCCGCAGCCACCGCAAACACAAGCGAGGCAGAGGGAATCTCCCGGAAAGGTGCGGCGGCTGGTACAAACCCTGCCGTCACCACTGATCTTTACTTCCTCCTCTTGGATCCCCTTGATCCAAGAGCGCTGCACCCAACTAATCAAACTACGTTAAGACGTTATGACGTTAAGACGTTATCTTGATTGCTTGAGTACAGCTCTAACAAAGCTAAAAATATCACAATCTCTTCCCAGTTACCCTCTTTAGCAAAGAGGGACATCGAACGCCTTGCGTTCGATTGGGAGATTCCCGAGGGCTTGACCCCTCCTCTCGCGAGAGGAGGGGTTGACAAAACCCCCGAAATGTGATATAGTTCTTCATTCGACGCTGAGAAACCAACCTCTTGGGAATGACCATGAGGGGTAAAAAGCCCCGGGCCCAAGCCGTTTCTTACCGTCGATCTGTCGGCTTCTTGCCGGCACGAGCCCCGGGCCATCCACGGCCCGCGACAAACCGCTCCGCCTAAACGGAGCACCGCGAAGAAACCCCCAAACGAAAATGCCCTGAAAGGAGGGCGTATCAAATGGAATTTCCTAGCTAAGCGCCACAGCAGACGGCGCAAACACAAATAGTACCACCAATAATCAAGTGCGGAATGGCGAAACGTTCCCGCACACAAAAGACCGAAAATGGTGGAAACTGCTAAGCTTGAAAAGAATAGAAAATCACAAAACCCAACGAAAGAAAGCCCAGATGCTCCTCTCATTATGAGCGCCATTGCAGACGGCGCTAACAACAATAGTTTTCATTACTTGTGCCATACGTCCCAACATCGACGACAACGGGATACGGCAAGCAGACAAGTAGTGAGGTAACTGCCAATTAAAAACCTGCAAAAAAACGTCACCGCATACCAACGAAAGAAGGTTACGTGCACGGCTGGATACAAAGCGCCCCGAGCTGACGGCGTGCCAAAAAAATAGTTTGCTCTGAAAAATCGTCATAAAAAAATTACTCGATGAGAGCGTACACAAAGTAACGTCGCCTCATCGATACAAACAGGAGGGATCTGATGTCCCGCCCCAGGAACCGCACCGAAAAGGCCGGTGTATGGACCAGGAAAAAGCGGAAACTCAAACCCTAGCCAGCATGTAAACTAGACATGCAAGAAAGGGGAAGGATCCTCACAGTGGCATAATCTGCCCCGAGGATTGAAGCAGAAATGCTTCTACTGACCCGAACATAGCGACACTTGTCGCGGCCCGATATGGGCATCCAAACCTGAAAAGGTGTAAAAACCAAAGTAAGGTAAAAATCTCCCCCCAGAGAGATAAGCGAGGGCAACACTGCTAGCACGCAAACAGCGTCGCAAAAAGCATGCGCCTTATCGCTTAAAGACGGGCACTACTTAATCAGAGCCCTAAAGCCAGATACTTGGTCCGAGTTGCCAAGAGAAACAAAACTCGCGCTCGGTGTAAATAAAAAAGCACCTAAGCAAAACGGTCTACGGACCAAAACCCCTCGGAGGCAATCGAAAACGGTTCCCTCCGATACAAAAACGAAAAGGAAGGAAACATCGATGTTCACCTTCCAGGGATTCCCGGGAAAGTAATCCCAACGGACCCCAAACGCGGCTAGCCAAACATCTTCGCCCGCGCCCACTCGCCATATCATAGATGTTACAAGGCGAGTCGAGGGCATGGGCATTCGAGAGCCGGCCGCGAAAAAAAATCCCCAACCCACCCCCGCCCCTTCCAATTAAAACTCCACGCGCAAATCCGGATAGCGCAACCGATGTGGAGTATCTTTCCGAGCGGCGTTCGTTCTAGAACGCACCGAAATCCTACCGCTCGGATTTCACCCTTAGTGAATAAATCACTTGTTCCCTAAGATTTGAAAATTACACGAAACGCTTGGTTTATTCCGAGCGTTTTTTGTTTACCCCATACTCTGTACAGTTAACCTTCAAGGGTGACTCTTTTTAACTGGCTATCACGATTTCTAAGGTATTGATTAAATCTTTC
>JARGGJ010000036.1 GCA_029210915.1 Patescibacteria group bacterium | reverse complement strand
TTTAAACACCGTTTTGTGTTGTGGATGTTGCAACATCACCACCGGTGACAGGCCAAGTGGAGGATGCGGTAACATCCATTTCTGTTGTATCAGTACTTGATACCATGGTTGTGGAGCTCGTCGCTGGTTCGGGATCGGGAACTACCGGGTCGGTGGATGTTGTTGTGCCGGAATCTGTAGAAGTTGTTATTCCAATATCTGTAGAAGTTGTAATAAGCTCATCAAGGGTTGGGCCAATGGGTTGGCCGGTTAAATCATCTACACCTTGATAAGTGTTATCGGAGACAAAGCGGATAGTGCCGGGTTTCATTGGTTTGGTCATCCAAGTAAATTCCGTATCATGCGTTTGAGGATGACTTAAGATGATATCAAAACCCGTGTCTGTGCGATTTGCCACCCACCAGGAACCATCTATGGATGCGTGAGGTGTGGCATAGACCATAGAGTAGTGCAGGATGGTTCCGTAGGAGATATGAACCTCGGTTGCACCGGATTGGATTAGTGCCAAGCCTTCGATTTCAACATCCGGAACCGTTGTTTGGATTGTTTGATTGATGATTGTGCCGGCTGAATCGCCAGATGTTGAGATACTGCCCATGCTGAATGATGGCTTAACGAATACCGAGATTAAACCTTCTTCCGCGGAATCATAAGCCTCTAAAGCAACGCCCACAACATTTCCTGCGCCTGTGGCCTTAATACCAACGCCCGGGATGTCTGATGCGGCGATATAATCACCGGCTTTGATAGCACCGTTCATTGTAGATACGCGGGTTGGAACACGGCCAGCCAAGGCTACAGGGTGCCAGCCATCGTAATGACGGCCGGTGACGAAACCGGGTTTGGTGGAAACAATGCCCAAGAGAGGTTCTGATGGGGATGTGGCGCGTTTTACAAGGTTGACTCCGGATGGGTCTGCTGTAACGAGGTCGCCGGGAACCAGTTCTTGCGTGGATTCGTAACGCTCTGCGTAATCGTAAGTGGTCTCTGTTTGCCAACCGTCGGCATTTGTTGCGATGTATGTGCTGGTTGGTGCGAGAGTATCATCTACAAAGATGTAAGTTGAGGTTGAAGATTCGCCCGTGCTCTTGGAACCTAGGTATAACCTGCGGCCTACGTGGAGATCACCGGATACGTGGACATCGCCTGCGTTTGTAATTGTGAGCAAGTCTTGGCTGAACCCTGTGCTGGATGTGAATACGAATTTGAGTTCCGAAGAGCTGGCATGAATTGTATTATTATAGACATCGAATGATGTTGTGATTTCTTGAGTTGTTGAGGAATTCCAAGCAGAGCCCATGAAGCTGAAAGTGTAGGAATCGAAAGCTTGGGTTGAAGATGTGGCTATACCTTGTGATGTGATAGACGCGCCTTTGTATGCGATGTTGCCATCTTGATCTACCTGCATGAATGGTTCTTCCAAGGCTGTGAAGTTGGGATCGATAATTATACCGTTATCAAGTTTAACCAAACGGGAATCGATATCTTTAAAAGCGTTAATGAATGCCGGGTCAAATGGTGAATAGGACATACCAAGCATAGCTGTACCGCTTGTGGCATCATATGATGATTTTTCCACACCACTGAAGGTTATGTTCATATCATCCATAACCTGCATTACTTCTTGAGCGATGAAACCATCTCTTACTGTATTTCTTTTATCATCAATAAGCTCGAAACGGCGAGGTCTTAATTGTTTTAAGAATTCCAAGCCCAAGTCATTATCTGTTATATTTTCTTTTAAGCGAGCATCAGATGAGAAAGTAAAATCAACTTGTCCTTCGATAACTGAAACGGAAGAGTTGCCGAGGCGGATCATATCTGAAGCAGTAACTTGCGCATAGTAACCCAAGGCCATGGCGTTATTAAAAGTGAATATACTGCTGCCGCCAGACCTATAACCAATATATGTACTGCTGCTTCCTGTTACTGTATAGCGAGCGGCGTTATAACCTAAAAATACATTGCCATCACCGTCCTCAAAATCCTGCGCCGCGCCATAGCCAACAGCTGTATTTCCTATATTACCATCATCAGAATAAAGGGCATAACTGCCCAAAGCCGTATTATAGGTACCTGTAGCATTATTAAACAAGGCTCTGGTACCAAAAGCTGAATTACCCTCGCCTGTAGTGTTATTATTTAGCGCATAATAGCCAAAAGCATTATTTATATCACCAGTAGTGTTATCCTGCATTGCATAAGTACCCACGGCAGTATTGTAATCACCGGTGGTGTTATAACGAAGTGCGTTATTACCAATAGCCGTCTGATTACCTGAGGTGCTGCTAGCTAAAGCCATATAGCCAATAGCTGTAATTGCATAAGGATTTGTATAGCTAGATAAAGCACCTTTGCCGATGACTACGTTCCAGCTGCCAAAGGTCGCAGATTTCATAGAACCGGTACCCATGGCAACGTTATCTGAACCAGTAGTCAAGGAAAATAAACTCTCAAAACCTACAGCTGTATTACTAGCGCCGGTTGTTAGTTTGCCGAGCGCGTAAGCGCCAATTGCGGAATTATAATTAAACTCATAGGTTCCTCCAATAGTATTGGCGCTCAAAGAGCGATATCCCACGCCAACGTTATAACTACCTGTATCAAGTCTATAACCGGCTAAACCACCCAGTACAGTATTGTAATCTCCAGATGTTAAGCTTCCTAAAGCTGCATTTCCAATAGCGTTATTATTAATACCATTGGTTACCTCATCCAAACTACCAGTGCCTATAGCAACATTTTGATAACCACCAAGATTATCATGAAGTGCATCTAAACCTACTGCCGTATTGCTAAAGCCTGTTGTATTACTATACAAACTCTCAAAACCTACGGCTGTATTACTAGCACCGGTTGTTAAACCATACAAACTTCTGGCGCCAATACCAGTGTTATAACTCCAACCGGAATCACCCTCATCACCATTCATCGACTCAAAACCAAGTGCCGTATTGTACAGTCCGTTTGTATTCCAAACAATATTAGATCCACCTATTGCGGTATTGTAATTACCGGTTTGATTATTGTATAGGCTGGCAGCACCATAGGCCGCATTAAATATGCCTGAAGTATTGGCTCGCAAAGACCACATACCTTGAGCGGTATTGTAGTTACCAGTTGTATTGCTATACAAACTCTCAAAACCTACGGCTGTATTGGAAGCACCGGTTGTAATCAAACGCAATGAGCTGGCACCGATGGCCGTATTATAAGAATTGCTGTTTCCAGAGGCTCCCCACATCGCTTCATTACCTATAGCTACATTAAACTTTCCTGTTTGGTTGAACAATAAAGACTGGGTGCCCAAGGCAACATTATTACTTCCGGTATTTAGACTGTATCCACTTTCAAAACCCAAAGCCACGTTTCCTATACCATCGGTGAGACCATACAATGAAGACATACCCAATGCGGAATTATAACTGCCGCTGTCTGTATTATACATTGAATAACTACCAATTGCGGTATTGCTAAACGCGGTTTGATCACTACCCGAGCCATACAGAGCATCCGCTCCTAAGGCAGTATTATTATTCCCTCCAATAAATGATGAAAAAGCTTGATGACCAACTGCCGTGTTTCTACTACCACTTTCTAAAACATATGAGGCGTCTGCTCCAATAGCTATATTCGATGCACCCGTTGTAATTGAATGATTAGCTAAATAGCCTATACCGATATTATTAGTGGCTAACGTTGTAATATCAATATATGAATCAGTGCTGTTTTTTAATGAGAAGCTCCCATCAGCCAACTGACTTATATCCCAAGTACTGGTGCCAACATGCACTGTCGCGCCCCAAATGTTGTTCCAACGATTTGATGAGGAACCGAGGTCGTGTGCCAAGTTTGTATATGGGCCTACATTACCACCAACGGTTAAGGCAAAATCTTGAAGCCAATCACCCGCTATAGCTGTATGTGTTGCGTTTTTAGCAAAGAATGCGACGTTATAATCTTTATCAGTAAACGCAAAAAGTGAGTTATTACTGCCCATTGTACTGGTTACTACAAAGGCAAAACCAATGCCATCAATGCCGCTGGCATTATAATCGGGACTGGCGGTAAAATAACCAACTTTGGGGAAACGGACATTTGACGATCCTTGATAGCCAATGTTAACCGATGAGGCAAAATAAGCATTTCTCCATGCATTGGTTGAGATACCTAAATCATATGAGTTGTTTGTGTTTGGATAGAGGTTGCCTGCTGTGTTTAAAATCAATTTGGTCGTCCCCTCGGTCTCGAATGTGAGGTTGAATGCATCATTTGTGCCCAGAACTGCCGCCGAACCAAAGCTGTTTCCATTTTGGATGAAAGCATTGGTATTGGAATCATTGGAAACGTAAAGATTGGTGAAGGTTGCGTTGACACCGTAAAGATTTCTCCAGCGATAAGTGGCGTTGCCGAGGTCGTAAGTGTTGTCGAGGTAAGGGCCTACATTACCGCCGACGGTTAAGGCAAAATCTTGAAGCCAATCACCAGCTATAGCTGTGTGTGTTGCGTTTTTAATTAGTAATGCGGTATTCAGTGAATCGTCACCCACGAAAAACAGACTATCAGCCTTAGCTGTGGGATAGAACGTGAACGCAGGATAATCCCCCGGAGTGGCTGTCATTACGGCAGATGTTGCAAAGTTGATTGATGTACCGCCGATACCGCCAAAATACGCGGTTGAAGAAACATACAGATTGTTCCAGGAATTAGATGCCGAGCCTAAATCGTATGAATCATTTGTGTTTGGGTAGAGGTTGCCCGTCGTGTCCAAAACTAATTTGGGCGTACCTTCGGTCTCGAATGTAAGGCTGAATGCATCATTTGTGCCCAAGACGGCCGCTTCACCAAAGCTGTTTCCATTTTGGACAAAGGCGTCATTTAGATTAACTCCATTTACATTTAAATTGGTTGTCGTGACACTAACCGCATAAAGACCCTTCCAACGGTAAGTTGAATTACCAAGGTAATAAGTATCGTCAATATACGGATTCCAGTTGGAGTTTACGCGGCCGGTGGTTTGGAGGTCGGCGAAGGTGGAGGTAGCTGTTACATTTAAATTGCCATTTGTTGTTATACCTCCGTTACCCACCGCGAGGGTTCCGTCTATGGTTAATTTATTATTAATGTAACCATTGCCATACACATAGAACTCTCCAATACTTGCCAGATCAGCATCAAGTGTATTGGTTTTTACACCACCCATGTAATAAGTGGTTATAAATCCTGCTGTATCCGTAAGGTATATATATTGATCGTGCGCGATAATTGAACGCGTATTGGCTCTGGCTTTAGAAACAACGACCATTGGGTTAGTTGAACTGGAAATATCGATCACATGCATTCCTGCCGAACCCGCCATATAAGCATAACCACCAGCAATGTATAAGCTGCCTTCCGAATACCTGTCGTATGGTGAATATGAGGTATTTAGTGTGGCTATTTCAATAGCATTAACACGATCACTTAAATTTACAATGCTAAAATCATATGTTGTATCTTGGTGATTAATGTATGCATAAGAACCTTGAACTCTAATGGCTACGGGTTGATTACTAACAGTACTGGTTGCGATAAAAGTTGGATTTTTTGGATCCATTATTTCAAAAATGGAAATGTTGTCGCTGTCAAAATTAGTTGTATATAGATAATTATTGGAAATATAGAGATCCGTAACAGCGATTCCATAGCTGGCAAATGAAGCAACATATGCAGGCGCTAAAGGATTACTAATATCATAAATAAGTATATTGTTATCATCAGTAACATACATAACATTTCCGGAAACAACTAAACTTTGATACATCCCGGTGTTTGCGCCAGACGTGTAAACACTGGTTAAATTACTAGGATCCGATATATCAATAATCTGAAAATATCCGGTAGTACCTCCGTCTTTGCTAAGAACATAGGCATAATCTCCTTGAACATTTAAACTAAAACCTTCTTGTTGTGCCGTATCTAAAGAATCAAGTAAAACCGGATAACCTGAACTAATGTCAAATGATTGCAAATTATCACTGTTTACTCCCAAGGTAAATAATATATCTCCCTTTACGTACATTTCGGCGTCCGATCTACCGGCCCCTAAATCCGCAGTTGTGTTAACTAAACTTACTGTATCATTACCGGGATTAGCAACGTCCAAGTTTGTTGCAGAAGCGTTGTAGGTAAATATATTTCTCCAGGATGTGCCATCAGCGCCAAAATCGTATGCATTATTCGTATTCGGTAAAATACTTGCCATTGTGGAGGTGGCGACCACTTTGAGATTCCCGCTAATATTGGCATTGTCTGTTATGTCTAAGTTTTCTGCAAAAATATCATTTTTGACATAAAGATTGTTGCCTATTTTGCCGTCGCGGGAGATGCTAAATTCATCTACCCACAAGTTACCTATATTTGCTGTGTATGTATTAAGTCCTCCTATATCATAGATGTATAATTCCTTTGATGATCCCGTATTACCAAATGCGGCGTATAATGTACTGCCGGAAATCTCCAAGTCATTAGGATATGATGTAGCGCCTAAATCCAGTCCATTAAAATAAGTAGGATTGGTTGAACTTGTAATATTTATAACAGAAATTTCATTGACATTACTATATCCATCCTCTTGCAAAACATACGCATAATCATTTGCAAGTACTATATCGGTTATAACTTTGGTACCCAAGCTCACACCGTCTAAAACAGTTAGGTTGGTGGATGAAGCGGCATCAATAACTAAAAATTCTTTATCGCCGCCGGGATTTGCGTAAGCGGTTCCTGCATAAATCTTATCTCCTCTTACAGCCAATCCTTGTACCTGATAAGTACCATTATCAATGCCGTCTACATATGTGGGATTACCGGGATCCGATATATCCAGCAATATAATGTCTTCGCTGGAAAAGGAAGTCGCATCATCTGAACCAACAACCAAATACCGATCGTTTAATAATTCTAAACTGTAAACCCAACCGCCAAAGTTAACCCCACCAACATAACCGGGCGAGGCAGGATTGCTGATATTGTAAATTCTAAGATCATTTGTATTTCCCAAATCCCAACCACCCAAATAGGCATAGTTATCCGCGACCTTAATTGTACGAGCGGGGTATGTATTACCGAAGTATAGATCTGAACCAAATACAACCGTTGGGTTATACGGATCGGAAATGTCCACAACAACAAATTCAAGATTAGCTGCATATGTTGTATCCATATCCTGACCGGCAAGATAGGCATAATTACCAAGAATTTCCATGTCAAAAACTCGACCTGTACTAAATTCCAAACCACTAATGTATTTAGGGTTGGCCGGATCTGAAACATCAAGTATTTGGAAATCCTGACCAGCTACACCCAAACTACCGATATTATCATCAATGCCAATATACATTATGTTGCCAACAACCTTTATGACTTCCGTTCCATAAAGACTACTGTTATTTTCACTGTACAATTCCGTAAAACCACTCGGCGTTAGATTTAGTGAATGAGTATTTATTGTATCCGCGTACAAACTGCGCCAATATGATGCAGACGAGCCGAGGTCATAAGTACTATCCGTATGAGGCAAAAGATTTGCAATGGTTGTTGTTCCATGGACGGATGCGGAGCCAAATACATCTAACGGACCTTGGTTATAGATGCCATCTGTACCAACGGTCAATTTACCGCTAACCGTAACATTACCTGTCATTTGAGAATCTCCGCTGATATTTACATTATTCAAATACGCAGAATATGCTTGTATGCTGTGCGTTTCCACGCCCCCTAAATCTACAATTTGCAAATTTCGTAAAGTATTCATTGCATAGGCATAGTTGCCTTGAACGCTCATGGAAAATAACTCTCCGGTAAGGGTTTTTTGCGCCTTGATAAACGGATTGGTCGAACTGGAAACATCGACTGCAAAGAAAACTGTGTTACCAATCGAATAAACATAGTTTTTGGTGGCTATTATGTTTTGTTTTTTATATCCACTACCAGTCATACTCGGTATAGTCAACTGATTCATATAAACCGGATTTTCTTTATCTTTAATATCAATTGTTACCAGTCGTGATTCCGTGTGTACATACAAGTAATTATCAAAAGTAGTAATATCAACCGGATAACCGGTGATGTTTAAATCTACATATCCAACAAAAAACGCGTTGGCCGGATCCGCAACATTGACAACAGACAATCTCTGAGGTGTTGATTGCTGTGTGATGGTGTAAATATAATCACCAGAACCCGTTATAGCTATTGGATTGCCTGAGACACCCACAGTCTTAACCAGAGTTGGTAAAGTCGGATTGGAAACATCAAGTATATCAACCTGGCTGTTCTGATAATCCATGTAATAAGCATAGTTGCCTTTTACGTACAAACCCTGGCGATTGTTAGTGGCTGAAAGAGTAACGCTGGTTCCTACTACCGCAGGATTACTTTTATCAGAAATGTCGATTACCAAAACTCTGAAATTGCCAGTCACATAAGCATAATTACCCAAAACCCTGACCGTACCCAAATCATCAGATGTAGTTACCGAACCCTGTATTTTAGGATTATTAGGATCGGAAATATCCACAATCTTAAATTGGCTGTCGTTAATATCTGTTATGTATGCATACGAACCAATCACCGTCATGCCCTTGGGTGTGCCGGTAGTTCCTAAAT
>JARGGJ010000035.1 GCA_029210915.1 Patescibacteria group bacterium | reverse complement strand
AACCGGGCATAATTGGCTTAGTTAACCTTAGTTACCCTTAGATGCCTAGATAGTTACCCTTAGAGGTTAACTGTACAGATTCTTGACATTTTCAGTTAAATGTTAGATGCTTTAATTACGAGTTTCAATTTATTGTTGAAACAAAAGGGGGGTAGATGAGTAATAAAACAGAACTGCATTTGTTACTGCTAGATGCTCTTAGGGGTTTGGTAGAGGAATGCAGAGTACGGCCGTCTGCAAGCGCAGAGCGTCGAGCTTCTTTTAAAAGAGGCATGCTGGCGCAAATCGAAATTTTAAGTCACTATCAAAGCGGTAAAGCCAGAGATGAAATCCTTTTGGAGGTCTCTAAACTTAATGAAATTGTTCTCACGAATCCCGATTTCGATTCTGAGGTTGCCAATGCTCTCCTAAAGCTAACAGAGGGGCCAACCTCTGACCCTTCGGAGACTGTCAAAAGAAAGATCAGCACCATCCCACCACCACCTCAGAAGTCATCAGCTCCACCCGAAGAGGATCTCTAATCTCACCGCTTTATGCGGTTTTTTAAATAAAATATTTTTCCAACAAAAATAAAAGCTCCGGATGAAATTTCTCTCCCTCTCTCATCATTTGTTTTATTTCATCCATCGTAAAAAAATCCACCATCTCAACATCATTAGGGTTCGGTTGAAAAGATCCGTTAAAACGTGATTTAAAAGCTGCAACAAATTTGGTTGGCGATCCTTTAGCTTCATACAGATCTTTACTGAAAAATTCCAAAGCTCCAATCATATTCAACTCTTCCTCAAATTCACGAAAAGCCCCCTCTACATATGTCTCTCCGGTTTGAACATGCCCGCCAACAGCGGTGGACCAGTATCCCGGGCAAAAAGAGACGGTTTGACTTCTTTTTTGCAAAGCCATTTTGCCATCATCATTAAAAATCAAAACATGAACAATCCTATGGCATAAAGATTTCTCGTAAACCTCATCTCTAGTGGCTTGCGAGACAACCTCGTCATTTAGATTAACAATATCTAATATTTCGGGCATGGATTTTATCGGGTTAAATATTCTGTGGCTTCATCAAACGAACTAACAAAAAATATACTGTTTCCATTATTACACTCAAAGATAAAATCTTTGAAGCTCTGGCTTGTATATTCTGAAAAATCTCCCACAATAGCAATTTGAACTCCATAGGTTACAAATTTTTGTAAAATCTCTCCGGCTATCCCTGTGCTCAAATCAAAAAACTCAGGCATCATCTGCTCTTTGTAGATTATGACCTTGCGAGCACCACCTGCATTAGCCATCACATCTAATCCATCGGAAAAGGACTCAATCTTAAATCCGTCCCGTTCCAACTCGGCTAGTTGGACATCTTTAATGATGTGTTGCTTTATTTTCATTAAAACCCAGTATAAACTATGGACTTTTAAATATCAAATAACAAAAAAATCAACTCAATAACTACGACTACGACTAAGAACTACGGCTTGTTTGGAGTCGCCTATATAGCAACGCGCTCGAAATCGCGATAATAATCAAATAAAAGAGAGGATAGAATAAGTACGGCGCATCAAAACTATTCGGCATCACACGGATAAAGTGATTTAAGAACCTAAACGTCGTAAACCAAATCGCAAAAGCCAAAATCGCGACTCCCGGATTCATTTTTTTCTTTAAAATAACCATCGCAATCGCAGTACCTATTAAAGCCGCAATCAATTCATAGATTTCTGTTGGGTGTACCGGCTGAACACTCAAAATAGAAGTTGTTCCTTCACTCAATTGATGCAGGTGCGCGTCGCTGAAGATGGGGAATTTAACTCCCCAGGGCAATTTAGTCTCGGTTCCAAAACAGCAACCGTTTAAGTAACAGCCAACTCTCATTACCGCGATTCCAATTCCCAAGTTCGGCGCCAAAAGGTCGCCAAGCCGCCAAATATCAAGCTTCATACGCCTTGCGACAAGCAAACCGGCAATAGCTCCGCCGATAATTCCTCCATATTCGGAAAACCCTGTAGCGCTCAGCGAATAAATCCTCGCCGGATACTCAATATACAATCCCAAATTGATCAAGATATTTAAAAGCCTGGCTCCAATTAAAAAAGCAACAATCGCAACGCCTAAAACAATCATCGACTTTTTCAGATCCAGATCAGACCGCTTAATCACGGCGTAGCTTCCTGCGATAACCACCGCAATCGCCAGCAACAAGAAAAAGCGATACGAACTAATGTGTATTGCTAAGCAAAGAAAATTCAAATCGAGTAGAGTGGGATGCATAACAACTCCTTTTATCGTCGCTCGTCCCACGTCCTACGTCCCACGTCTTTGGTTTTCATAGACTGAAATGCTTTGGATAAATTTGACGAGATTATGTTCGATTCATATTTCTCTATTTTCATATCGACGTAGGACGATTGGGACGTGCGACGTAGGACGTGGGTATTTATTTCGCCTTACTCGCCGTTAAACTCGCGATTATCTTTGCCATATCGCCTTGATATTTAATAACCACGGTTCCATTGATTTGATATCCGTTTGTATCTTCAGTAACCGGCAAAGTCAGTGTTGCGACTCCTTCATCTTCCGTAAAAGATCCGGTAATAACCCCGCCTTCATACTTAATTGGAATCACTTTTGGTTCATCGTCTGAAACAAGTGTCATCGTACCGGTATTATCTCCGGTCGCGGTTATGGAAATCGCAGCTTCACCCGATTGACCTATCAGATCTTCCAAATTGATATTCAGATCGCAACCCTCTGCATCAGCACCGGCCTCTGTTTCTGTCATCATCGCCTTAGCCTCTTCTGAAAGGATGACCTCGGTTATGGTGATAACTCCATTCGACCAATTACCCGAAAGATTTTTCAAATCCGGGTACAAAGGCACGCCAAATCTTTCATTCAAGAATTTGCGATATTCTTCTTCTCCGCCCTCCTCGCCAAAAAAGATTCTAACACCCTGAGCAATGTCGTGTACCGATATTGCACCTTCAACTAAAAAACCTTGTTTATCATTTAACTTGAATCTTTTAGTATCCTTCATCATTCTCTGGGTAAAATGATACAAAACATCCATTCTAACTTTCAGGTCGTCGTGCTTCTGCAAACCCTTTGGACCAAAACTTCGTTCTAAAAAGTTAGCCTCTTTAAACTTGTTCATGAGCATCTGCAAATCCTTTTCTTTTTGCTCTACAATCTCATCTTTTTCTAATCGGCTCTTAAACTGGCGCTCGAAAGATCTCCTTACTCCATCGCGAACCATATCCATCTCGCGCTCATCCAGCTCGGGCATGCCCGCTGTTCGCCTTGCGTCATTTTGTTTCGCTATCGCCTCTATCATCAGCTGTCGCCTAACTCCACGCATCTGATTCCACACCGCATCAAAATCACCTTTATCGTTGTTGTATCCATAAAAGTAATTATCCGAACCTTTTTTATATGCCTGATAAGCCGCCTCAACCTCGTCGCTCTTCCAACTTTGGATTTGATAATCAATCACCTCAACCGCAATTTTCCCGGCTGTAGTAATCAAAAATTTATCCGCAATCTGTTCGCCAATTATTTTTGCCGCTTCTCTGTACTGACCTTCTGCAGCGTAGCCCGCAGCTTTGGCAACAGCTTCAACATCCTCCGCCGCGTCACCTGCCAATTCGCTTAGAGCCGATTTAAAAGCCGACTCCGGAACCCGGGTAGCGATTTTTTGCCCCATTAAGATAGCAAGCTTTTGATTAAAACCGGATACGTCACCGTTTTGATAATCATCATACATTTCTTTATATGTATCATCCGTCAAAATATCGTTCAAAACCTCTCCACTGATTGATTTATCGTTAATTCCCATCTTTGCAAGCGTCATCTCCACCATTTTATTGGCAATCTCATCCGATACATCATTTATATTATCACGCATCGTATCGTCGAGTGCTTGCGAATGAATCCATTGCTTGGTTAAAACCGCATCATCATCAACTTTATTTTTACCCAACAAACTAAAATGATAAATCTCAACTGTCATCAAACCTTTTTCCATATCCACATTCGTTGGTACTAAATAATCCCACCTCTCACCATTGTAATAACTGGCCTGCAACTGATCTGCGTAAGTATCCGCCGGCAACTCTTCCGGGTTAAAAGCAAAAGTCACTGTCATCTTCTCATTCAATCTAACATCTCCTTCGGATTTGATCTCCACAGGCGACCCAATCGGCGTTGCCTCAAGCGAAGAATAATCCGGAGCCTCATCGGGTGTCACAAGCTCAATTTCCGTCGTACTATCAAAAGCCCCTGCAGGAATTTCGATAGTAACTTTGGCCGAGTCCAAATCACCAAGTAACACATCTTCATCACCTGATGTCGCTGTAATCGGCTCAGCAATCGTCTTCTCAAATTTCCAAGCAGTATCCGCGGTCGGCCTTTCGCCGTCAGATGATTGAGTAAAATACCACAATAAAGATGTTGCAAGCGCAAATAAAATAACCGCTGCAGCGATAATAAGGGCGAGTTTTTTGTTCATAAATAAAACTTTGATTGTGCTATACCCTTAAAATTTAACCTAAAAGATGTCATTTCTGCTTTAGGTTTGAGGGTTTAGCTTTATGCTTAGATTAAGTTGCGTTGATTATAGCCTGAAAAACAAAAAAAAGACCAGGGTAGCCCTTTTTATCTCTATCTTTCAATTGCCACATGCACAGCTCCATGTTCAGATTCAGATTACGATGCCATGCATTATTGATCATGCATCGCTAATTATTCTTTAGCTTCTCTTGCTATTTGTTATTTGATATTTGCTATTAGTATTCAATCTCAAACCCATCCAACAAACCCATCACATCGGGATACTTAAATTTTGCGCCTTTTATCTTATTTTTAGTTGGATCGATGGAATAATTTCTTGCTCTGCTAAAATCAGCTTTACTTAAATCGGAATTTAAAATTTTAGTTCTTTCAAAATCCGTTCCGCTAAAATCCGCGCCTGCTAAATTGACTCCCTCAAACTCCGCTTCTTTTATTTGGCAATTTATAAATGCTGTCTTTTTCATCTCCAAGTTATGCAACAAGCAGAACTCGATTAAGCAATCTCGAAAACTCCACTCTAGTAGCAAATTCTTTACCCTCGCAAAATCCACGCCAATAATTTTACAATTATTAAAACCCACACCCTGAAAACTGCAATTTATTACTTTAATATTCGATAAATTACAATCGATAAACTTACAATCAATAAACTTTGCCCCCATCAAATCACACCCGCTAAAATCGCATTTCAAAAAACTACAATTTTGGAACTCACCCAACTTAAAATCAAAATTAAGGCAGTTGATAGATTCAAACTTCCGATTTTCAAATGATTGTTGATTTGTCATGCGCTGATTTTACCTATAGATAACAAAAAGCGCCATGTCTAATAAGAAGCGAGCAAACTTAAAACCGGCAAGTGCCGGTTTTAAGTTTGATTAGTTTGATTATTAGTTACTAAGCACACAGTCTGCTGTTCCAGCTCTTGCGCCGCTTCCATCACGAGCGCCCGAGCGATTGCCTTGTCCCATGCCTTTACCTTGGCCGGAACCTTTTCGTCCTTGTCCACTGCCATCATGCAAGCCTAGGCCAAGCTCAGCGCGTATAGCTTTTGAGCCTTCGAGGTCACCGCTTTCTGCAAGCGCATGCGCCTCGGCAAAGCGTGAAAAGTTATCTGCGTTTACAACTTCTGTAACACGACCCCGACCATTCATCTGCTCTTTCCAGGCATTGTAATCATTGTCATCAAAAGCTTGTTCCATTGCGTCGTGACGCTCCGGTGAATAATTTGGCCCCTGTGTATTCGGGTCGCCTTGGTACGCATAGGCCGCCGAAGTTGCCATTATGGTTAGTGCTGCAAGAGCGAGTGAACCGCTCAATAATTTGGTTGAATTTTTCATATTGTTTGAAAGTAAATTTTTGATTAAATTGGATTGTCGACTTCCACCAACTAATACCGCAAACCATAGTAAATCTTTCAAACCATAAAAAATCCTCTTATTTTAGCTAATTATTTACGTGATTCGCTCCATTCCCTTGTCCTTTCCAAGGCCTAATTTCACTGGCTTTAAATAGTCCTTCGCTACTCATCTCGCCAATTATCTTTACTTCTTCACCGATTCTCATGGACACACGCCCGCGTATAAGCGCATCCTTTGTATCAATCTTCCAATCCTTACCATTCCAGTCTTGCAGTATGACCTCATTTTCTACAGAAATAATCGTACCCGATAAAAATCCATCCTCCGGCGCAGACCAAATTGCTGTCTTCTTCTCTTCCACGCTTTGATACCCCGGGACATTTTTTGCAAAGATTGACTCAATTTTTACTGCTCCGCCCGAAAAATATATTACAGTTCCCAATATCAAACTCATGATCAAATTTCCCATCAAAACTAAAACAGGTGAGTATTTATAACCTTTTTTTGTTTTTCTAAGTAACGCAATGGAAGCTGCTAAAAATACAAAAGAGAAAAATATCCAAACAATGGGCAACATTCCCAAGAAAAGCTCCACCCTGGAATGAGTGATGTGAGAGAGTAAATCAAACTCTGTTTGGCCAAAAGCAAAAATTAGCACTGAAGTTGCCAACCCGCCTATCAAAACCGATAGAGTAAACATTGTCCAGAAAAAGATGTTCTTGGCCGCAAATTCCGATTTTTTCCTCTGTTCTATGTTTTCTTTTTGGATTTTATCCAAAAGTTTTTGTGAGTTTTCCATATATTTAAACGGTAAAAGTTATGTTCTCTTTATCGGCAATTTGATTAAATGATTTTTTAGCGCGGTTTATTAACGTACCCACGGTCCCGGTTGGCTTTTTTAAAATATCCGAAATCTCGTTATAATCCTTTTCTTCCAAAAACTTCAAAATCAAAACCGATCGATACTTCTCAGGCATCAAATCCAAAACTCGCTTAATGCCATCCGCATCTATCTTTCTTCCCAATTCTTTTTCAATATTTAAATTTGATGGCAAATTTTTATATAGCTCATCGTCGATATCTTGTTTTCTATCCTTCCCTTTAGATTGAGTTTTTCTCCATTCGGTTATCGTCGTATTGTGCACTATCCGATAAACCCAACTGGAAAACTTTAAACTCTCATCAAACTCATTTAAATTTCGCCAAACTCTCACAAAAGCTTCCTGCAAAACCTCCTCCGCCTCGTGATAAGAAAAAGAAGAAATGCGTAAAATATATCGAATCAGCTTTTTTTCGTATCTTTCATAAATACACGCAAAATAATCAATATTTTCCAATGATTTTTTCACCAACTCCTCATCTTGAATCCCCAGGCAATCTTTTATAGACATAGGCATTCTCGCCTAAAAATTATGATAATTTGATTATATTAGTACGTATTATCCTAATTAATATTTCATTTTTCGGAATTATACTTTTAGCGCTTAAATATTTACCGTCTCCTTAAAACGGCTAGTTTTGGATTGTTAACATTCACTTCTCTGCAAAATTACTAAGAATTTTTTTAATTATATTACCTTAATTTAAGGCTTGTTATCTTAAAAACCCTATTCTTTTACTCCAACGTACAACCCTCGATTTTTCATCAAGCCACTCTTAATAAACTTTGCCTTAAGTCCGGCTTTTTTCATTATTGCCAAAGTTTTATCAACCTCAAATAAGCCAAGTTCATGCCTATCAACAAAATGTTTTACATCTTTGCCGCGCTCGGCTATCAGATAGTGCATATCCATAACTGAAACCCCATCTTTAACCTTGGATGTATTTAATCTGGCAATTTTAAGATCCTTGTCCTCATAAATCGTCATATGAGGTTTATCTAACGCATAATATTCTTTTGTAAGCCAAGGCTCGATGATAACAACACCGCCGGTTTTTAGATGTTTCGCAAAGTTCTTTATTGTCTTTTCCAAATTCTCGTAAGTTTTTACATAACCGATAGAGCTAAACAAACAGGTGATTACATCAAATTGTTTTTTAAGATCAAAATTAATCATGTCAGCTTTTTTGAAAACGACGTTTTTAATCTTTGCTTTGGCAACATTTAATATACTCTGATTCAGATCAATTCCCATGCAAGAAAAATTGTTTTTTAAATACTCTAAGTGATGTGCTGTTCCACAAGCCACCTCTAGCAAAGCTTTGCCCGAAGACTTTTTATTCTTTGCGATAAGTTTTTCAAGCTCATCAGATTCCTTCTTATAATTCTTAAAAGAATAAATTAAATCATAATACTTTGCGAGAACGCGATAGAGTAATAGTTTTTGCATAATGCTTATATACTAACCCACCACAAACAAAAAAGCCAACCAATAAGGCTAGCTTTATTCGATTGTGTTTTTTAGGCCTGGCAATCTATTTCCCCTTTTAATATTTTTGAGCATCTTAGGTGACGTACTAATAAATCAAGGTAAAATACAATCGCTAAAACCATAAAAAATATTACTAGTGCGTAAAAGATGGGGCTGGCTACAAAAACGCTTATTACAAAGCTACCTAAAACAGCATATGCTACAAAGGGGCAAATTAGACCCCATTGTGTGATATAAAACTCTTTTTTGAAATAATGTTGCTTAAAGTAATCTTTTAACAACGCCATGCCAAATAACATATACCATGTCTCAAAAGCGAATGCCGCGGTAATTACTATTAAAAAATAATAGTCCAAATGCATGGCATGATGTTTTTCCAAATAATGCCCGATTCTAAATGCGCTGATGGCATACAATGTTACGTTGGGTACCACAATCAAAAAACTGGGTAAAAATTGTTTGGCGCCCAAACCATCCTGCGATGCAAAGTGTTTCTGAAAAACCGAAATCAATTTTACGATCAACAAAAATATACCCATACTCCCCGAAACAAAAGATAAAAACGCCGCCGTATGAGCTATCTGTGCCGATTGTGCGATAGCCGCAAAGCCTGTACCTGTCACTGTCAACATACCCAGAGCGAACGGATGCAAAAGCCAACCAAACGTAATCTTTTGCAAATCAAAACTTTGTACGAAAGCTGTCTTTAACAACTTTACCTCCATTCTCATGAGCAAGATGAATAACAATATCCAAACAATAAAAGCCGGCAACATCATGGCTTGTAAATTATTTGATATCCAGGGAATCAGAAACCTCACCGGTCCAATAAAAACATTCATTGTCATAACAATCGATATGAAGGGGGCTAATATTCCCGCATTAGCGAGAGGGTTGGATATAAAATCTTTATAGCCCTCGCTTTTAACGAATTTTACAAGCTTTGCAAAAAATATTATTGATAAAACTATGTGAATCAATGCAAAAGCAATCATTATCGCCTCCAAAGAATATAAAAACAAGTTGTTCCACAAAGGCTGGTTTGAGTGCGCAAGATCGGCCAGTCTTACCAAGCCCTTAAGATTTGGTGTTGTATATTGTAAATACGCGAAAGGAATAATAGCTATACCCCCGGCACCAAGCGACGCTAAAAAAACGAGCGGTGAAAATTGTTTCATAAATATTGATGATTATTAAAACTAACGAATTGGTATTCAAAATTTTTACTAAAAAATTTTGTAAACTTTTGTACTTTGCGGGTTTATTTTTTAGTGATTAGTTTTACAATTTTATTCATTTGCGCCGAATTTTTGCTTTTTAAACAAATCTGCAAATTTTCCGACAAAATCTCGGCGTAAGCGCTGTCGATGGCGGCTTTTGAGGCTTGAAATTGTATGATGATTTTTTCGCAATCCTCTCCCTCATCGATCATTTTCATGATCCCATTGATTTGACCGGCGATTTTTTTAAGTCTGGCATTTACTTGGTTCATAGTAGTGAAATTAATAATTTATAACGGCTATTAGTATACCCCTAGGGGGTATACATGGTCAAGAGTCTTAAAAATCCGCAAAGATATTTGCGGATTTTTGTTGATTTGCAACCCTAAACAGGGTTACGCTTTTTTCTTGCCTCTTGTTTTAAAAGAAAAATATATATCGATAAGAGCCATTGCCACACTCATGGCCATGGGGCCAAGTATAAAGCCCAATGGGCCAAAAAATGCCAAACCTCCCAATACGGATAAAAATACTGCCAGTGGGTGCAATTTCATTCCGTCGCCGATAAGCTTTGGCCCCAACAAATTATCAATCAATCCAACGGCCAATAGACCCCAAACCAAAAGACCAAATCCACCAAACATATTGCCTGTGAGGAACATATAGATGATGCCCGGAATAAGCACGAGTGATGTGCCAACGCCCGGTATAAGTGCCGCTACCGCAGCCACGCTTCCCCAGAGAACAGGGTTAGGCACACCAAAAATTGCAAAGCCGATTCCGGTTAATGTTCCTTGGATGAGTCCAATGGTAAGACTGCCCTTAATTGTTGCGGAAATTGCCAAGCGCAACTTGGAAACAATGAGTTCATCATCTTTATTATCCAGCGGACTAAGATTTACCAAGTAATCTTTCAGTTTTCCTCCATCTTTAAGAAAAAAGAAAAAGGCAATTAAAAAGACAACAGTGTTTATAAGTAAACCGGCAAAGCTCGAAAAAATTACACCCAAATTTTTTACCAAAACCTCTAACCCCTGTCTTATGTACTGGTTAAAATCAACTTTAAATGTTTCCGGAATGGTTATTGTGGCGCGGACTTGCTCCAAAACAGCCTCTGCCACACCTATTAATCCGTTTCTATCTCCACCGGCCAAATCATGATACAAATCTGAAGCTTCTTTTAAGATCAAAGTTCCCACAAAAATAATCGGCAAGATAACCAAAATTATCGCCGTAATTGTAGATATGAAAGCCGAGATTCCCGAGTGGTTACGCGTTAACTTCATGAAACGGCGATAAACAGGCTGAAAAATAAAAGCGAAAATTGCCGCCATCACAAGCGCGGCCAAAAACGGTTGAATAATAAAATATACAACCGCCAGCGATGCCGTGAGGCAAAAAAGGAAAAAGTAATAAACGTTTTGATTGATGCGAGCCATATTGGCAGTTGTTAAAAAATATTAATCCGAAACCATCGGTTGCAAAATTGATATGTTCAATCTATTTCAAGTATAAGTGTTTATTGGGAAAAAGAAAAGCCGCTCTACGCGGCTCAAAATATTTTTTATTTTTTTACTTCATTATTATATCATCGGTGATGATCTTAACCGCAATATCGGCAATCATCTTGTTTTA